>NZ_BLJG01000110.1 GCF_009932375.1 Pseudomonas juntendi | reverse complement strand
CGCGGCCGCCTTGTTTGTACGGCGCGATATTGAGGCATGCACCAAGGCGTTCGCGCGCAAATCCCACAGGAATAATTGGCCCGAAACAAACGTAGGAGCGAGCGCAGCTCGCGATTGCGCCGCGCGGGCGGCGCTCGCTCTAACAGGCGCTGCCATACCTTGTGGCAAACACCTGTCAGCCCTGAGGCGATCCCTGTGGCTGGCTTGCCGGCGATGGGGCACAGAACGGCCCCAATTGCTCAGTTGTGTGCGGTACGGATTAGCGGGCGACCCAACTTTCGACTTCATCCGCGCCGTATTGCTGCTTCCACTCTTTCAACTGGCGGTGATTGCCGCCTTTGGTCTCGATAACTTCGCCAGAGTGCGGATTCTTGTATTGTTTCACCTGTCGGGCACGGCGCGGTGCTTTCGCTGTGGCCGCAGGGGCTGACTGGCGGTTGGCCTGCGGATCGAGCAAATTGATGATGTCACGCAGGCTGTAGCCATATTTGGCTAGCAGGTCGCGCAGTTTTGTTTCGAACTCGATTTCTTTCTGCAGCTCAGACGACCCTTTCAGCGCCTCAAGTTCAGCCAATTGCTGGGCCAGTTTTTGTTCAAGCTGACGAAACTCTGCCAGACGCGACATGTACTTACTCCGAAGTGGGTGGGGTGTTAGTTAGAGAATCCTAACGCGGTTCAAGTTCAAACCCAAATGACAATGAACCCCACCCGTGTGCAACTTTCTGCACAGGTTTGCGCTTTTACAAGGCTCTCGGCGCACGACATTCGCAACAGGGCACCCAGTCTTCACTGGTTGGCAATGCCAGGGGCGGCACGCAGGTAGGTTTCGTCATTCACCTGGACTTGGCAAGATTGCCCCTGGATAACTTCATGCCGAGCCTGGCCTGCCCATACCAGCCTACTTGCAACTTGCTCTGGGCCGGGCCGTCCTTGAGGTTCGGTATGCGCACCAGCGTCCAGTCAAGGTCGGAGTGGGCGATCAGTTCACCCGTTGCCTTGATGTCTTCATAGGCTTTGCGCGTCAGCAACTTGAACAGCAGCACGAACGCATGTGCGTTGAACGCAAAGCGGTCCTTCGGATCACGATAGGCAGCCGTGGATATCTGCACAAGGCGGCGCACACCTGCAAGTTTCATGGCCGCGATGATGTTGTGCAATCCGCGCATGACGGGCTTGTCGCCCTGCACCTTCAGGCTGTTGGGGCCCAGGGCACTGATCACTGCGTCGGCACCTTCCACGCACTTCGCAATGGCTGGCTGGTCTTGCAGGTCACCGACGACGACGCGTACCCGGCCCGCAAAAGCTTCCAGCTTGCTGGCGTCACGGGTGAAAACCGACAGGCTGTAGCCTAATGCCTGTCAGTTAAGCGTTACTGGGGCTGCTTTGCAGCCCTTCGCGGGCACGCCCGCTCCCACACGTTTGGCGCTGAACTCAATAAATGCGCGATCCCCTGTGGGAGCGGGCGTGCCCGCGAAGGGTCGCAAAGCGGCCCCAAATTACTTAACTGACTGGCATTAGGCTGTAGCCCCGCCTCAAGGCTTCCTCGATGATGAACCTGCCAGTTGGTCCGGTCGCGCCGAACAGCGCGATCCTTTTCTTCTCGTGCATGCTACCTCCAGGTATAAAAAGGGAACCAGGTAACAAAGCTGGTGTGGGTTACCAACAGGTACATGGAGCCTTTACATCATTGCCGTATTGGCCAACGGCCCCCGCCGCTTCAATGAGTTGAAGCGTGGCATCGACGGTATTTCGCAGCGGATGCTGACCTTGACCTTGCGCGGGCTGGAGCGCGATGGGCTGATAACCCGCACGCTGTATCCCACCATTCCTCCGCGCGTCGATTACGACCTTACGGACTTGGGTAAAACCCTGCTGCAGCCCGTCATGGCACTGGTCAATTGGGCGAACGAGCATCAGCACGCCATCGTGCAAGCCCATGAACGCTTTGACCAGGCCACCGAGCCAAATCAGGTCCTGATCCAGGGCGTAGTCTACGAACGCCGGTGAGCGCCCAGCAAAGGCCCGTGCTTGAGCGCCAGGGCCCCATGCAGTGCGTGCGACAAAATGGCGCGCCACCGAACTTGAACTGCCGGTCACTGATACGGCTTAATGCGCGCGACGTTTCCATGGGTGATTCATGCTTTCACGAGCACGTGCGCATCTCTGTCTGTTCGCCTGCTTCGCCGTGCTGTTCAACCTGCTGGCGATGCCGCTTGACCGTGCCTTGCAAACACCCCGCGTCGACAGCCAATCCCTGATTCTCGGTAGCTTTTGCAGCCTGCACGGTGCACAGAGCCTGCCCAAGTCACTGCTGGCCCAGCTCAAGGCCGAGCTGCCCCAACTCGGTGACCAGCCGGAAACGAAACACCAGGCGGGCGACTGCTGCTGTGGCCATGCCGGGCATAGCCTGCTGGCCAGCGACTACTATCGACACCTGTTCCCGCGGTTCTGGCCCGATGCGCTTCTGCTCGGTGACAGCCACAGGTTGCCACTGCCGCGTGAGCAGTGGCCAAAGCTCAACCCCCGCGCCTCTCCCCTGGCCTGACCCGTCGCTGATTGCCAACAGCTGCCCCGTGACCTGCGGTGCGCAGCCCTGCCCGACTGTCTAGCCAGGAAACTTTCCATGCCTGCGTTCCGTTGTACCGCACGTGCTGCCTTGCCCGTGCTCGCTTTGTTCAGCCTCAGCCCCCTGACACTGGCCGTGGCCGAAACACTGCCTGCTGAAAACTCCACCCTCACCCTTGGCGCGGTCAACGTGACCAGTACCGAAAGCGGCCCGCTGGCCACCAGCAGCGTGCTCAGTTCGGTGGATATCCTGGGCGGCGACATCCTCGAGAAAATGCCGGTGGCCTACAGCTGGGAGCTGTTCAGGCGCGCGCCCGGGGTGTTGCTGACCGAATTCAACCAGGGCACCACCTCGGGCAAGCTGTCGTTTCGCGGCTTCAATGGCGAAGGCGAAGTGAACGCCGTGAAGTTGCTGATCGATGGCATCCCCAGCAACACCAACGACGGCAACATGCCCTTCATCGACTCGGTGTTTCCCATGGACATCGACAGCATCGAGGTGGTGCGTGGTACCAGCGATCCACGCTACGGCCTCAACAACATCGCCGGTAACGTCAATATCCACACCCGCACCGGGGGCAACTACAACAAGGCCCGCCTGCGCTACGGCAGCTTCAATACGCGTGAGGTGCAACTGGCCAAGGGCATCGAGACCAGCAATTGGACGCAGAACTACTTCTTCGCTCGCCAGCAGGTTGATGGCTACCGTGACCATGCCGATACCGAGCGCTATAGCTTCGGCGGCAAATGGTTCTATACCCCCGACGATGGTAGCTACCGCCTTGGTCTGATTGCCCGTCACTACGAGTCAGAAGCTCAGGAGGCGGGCTACCTGACCGAGGATGACGCCCGCCATCATCCGCGCATGAGCAATGACTACAACGCCACGGACAAGGGGACGCGGCGGATGAACCAAGTCAGCGTACACTTCGATACCGACCTGGCCGACACCCTTTCATGGTCAGCCAAGACCTACCTCAATACCTTCGACGATCGTCGCTGGACTCAATACTGGCGTACCAGCTCGCAACAGGAACGAGATAGCTACGAAGACCAGTACGGTGCCATTACCTCGTTGACCTGGCGGCCACAGGTGGACTGGCTGCACGCCTTCGCGCTGGAAGGTGGCAGCGATGTGCAAAAGCAACAGAACCGCAGCGAGCGCTATCGCACCGTGGAGCGTGTACGCCAGGCGCAGACACGCGACCAGGACTTCGACTTCAACACGGTCGGTGCCTACGTGCAGGCGGAGATCGAGCCGTTCCCATCGTTGAAGATCGTGCCGGCCTACCGGGTGGACAAGATCAGCGGTGACTTCACCAACAAGATGACCGGGCAGGACTACGACATCAACGACTACGGGCTGATCAAGCAGCCCAAGCTCAGCATTGTCTATTCGCCCTGGAAGTTTGCCAGCGTCTACGCCAACTGGGGCCGCACCTTCCAGGTCGGGACCGGCGCTGCAGCCTACAAGGTGCCGCCGCGCAATGAGGACCTGGCCCCTTCGATCAACGAAGGCTGGGAAACCGGCATCAAGTTCACCCCGGCCAGCTGGGTCGATGGCCGCGTGGCCTACTGGCGTCAGGACGCCTCTGGCGAAGTGAGCCGTCGCCTGAACGACCCCAGCGGGGAGTCGGACAATGTTGGTGAGACACGGCGCTGGGGCTACGACCTGCAGGTCAACCTGCACCCGAGCGAACGCACCGAGATGTGGATGTCGTACTCATGGCAATATTCGAAGATCCTTGAGCCGAGCAGCGCCTTGCCTGGCAGCAAAGGCAAAGAGATCGACCATGTGCCGCACCACCTGTGGAATACCGGCATCAACTACCAGGCCACGCCTGCCCTGCAACTGAGCGCCTGGGCAAACGGCCAGACCCACTACTACCTGGAGCGCGAGAACACCCAAGGCACCTACGGTGGCTATGTGTTGCTGAACCTGGGGGCAACCTACCAGGTCAATGCGTCGATGAGCGTGGACCTGCAACTGAAAAACCTGACCAACCGCTATTACGAGTACGCCTGGTACGACCCGGATGGGGCGCACGCTTCGCTGCACGCCCCCGGTGACGGGCGCGCACTCTATGCCGGTGTGACGTTCGACTTCTGATGGCAAAGCGGGCTGGCCACGCTGGCCCCGAGCAGGCGAGCAGACGCTCGCCTGTGGCACGGCCAGCCTGTTACAGGCTCATGTTCAACGACACGAATGCCGAACGGCCTGGGGCGGGCGAGAACATGGGCTGGTCGTTGCCGCCCCAGAAGAAGTTGTCGTACCAGACATATTCATATTCGCGGCCCAGCAAGTTCTTCACCTGCAGATCCACGCTGGTGGACGGGGTGATCCGGTAACTCACGCTGGCATCCACGACCACGAAGCCACCGTACTTACCCTGCTCGTTGAGCTCATCGATGTAGTAGCTACCCTGTGCCCGCCCCTGCGCGCCGAACTTCCAGTCGTCATTGTAGCGGTACTCGACGCCCACATTGCTGATGTAGCGAGGGGTGGAAAACACTTCTTTTCCTGACAGCGACTGGCCGTTGGCAGCCAGGCCCTTGACCACTTTCGCCTCCTGAACCGCGTGGGACGCCCAGACCGTCCACTGTTCATCCAGCTGTGCGCTGATCTGCATGTCCACGCCCCGGCGGCGGGTTTCGCCGAGCCCCACCGTGGTACCGGTGCTGGGCATGTTCGCGACTTCATCGGTCGCATCCTGCTGCCACAGCGCAAGCCGCGCCTGGGCACCCGGGAACGGCTGGAATTTCACCCCAACCTCCTTGCCCGTGTTGATGGACGGGTCGTACGAGGCTTGCCCGGGCAGCAGGTAAGCCGGTTCCGCCGACCCGGTGAGCACCTGGAAGGTGCGCCCCCAATTGGCGTAAACGTCGATTTCGGGGGTGAGGCTGTAGATCACGCTGAGTTTCGGTTGGCGGATCCAGCCATAGTCCTGCAGGGATGCCTTGGCGCCGCCGAGCACCTCGGTGTTGCCGGAGAATTTATCCACCCGCATGGCAGGGATGATCTTCAGCGCATCGGTAGGCTGAATGACCGCCTGCACGTACCCGCCGATATTGCGCAGGGTGTAAGCGTCGTCATTTTGCACGCGCGCCGGCGGCGCGTCGAAGTCGGTTGGCACACCGTAGTTGTAGCGCAGGCGACGGTACAGGTTATCCTGCTCTTCGTAGTTGATGCCGCCATCGAGCGTCAGCAACTCATTGGCGCGCCAGGTCAGGTTGCTGAGCATGCCGCGCTGCTGCTCGTCCCACTGGCGTCGCTGCCGAGGTGCGTTGCCAGGCCGGTAATCGGTGAAAGTGACAGTGCGGTCATCGTTGTAGCTGTTGTAGTACAGCTTGCTGCTCAAGCTAAGGTCATCGGCCAGCTGCCAGTCACTGTGCACGCTCACCTGCTTCATGTCGCGGTCGTCACCATCATTGCCGTTCTTGGCAGGTGACTGGGTGCGGCTGGCGTGCAGTTGGTCACGGGTGAGGAAGCCCGGCTCCTGGGCTTGGTGATGATAAAGCCGGGCAATCAGCCCGACACGGAAGGTCTGATCATCGTTGTTGACAAACCATTTGCCGCCCAACGCATATTTGTTCGAGTTGCTGTGGTCGCGGTAGCCGTTGCTGTCCTGCTTGGCGAGCATGTAGTTCTGGGCGAAGTTGCCCTCCTCGTGGCCGACTGCCAACTGCACTTCACGGGTATCGAAGCTGCCGTAGGTCACCCGGCTATCGACATAGTTGCCGCCCTGGCGTGTGGCAAAGTTGATGTTGCCACCGATGTTGTGCAGCCCATAACGCGGGTCGTTGGTACCGCGTACCACCTCGATGTATTCGATGTCCAACGGGAAAATCATGTCGATGAAGCGCTGGTTGCCGCTGTTGACGTTGCTTGGCACGCCATCGATCAACGTCTTGATGCCGTTGATGTAGCCCTCGCCGTTGAACGCACGGAAACTGACCTTGCCAGACTCTGCACCTTGGCCGGTTTCGGTCAACTGGATGCCTGGCATCTGCCCCAACAGCTGCCAGCTGTTCATCACGTTCTTGTCGCGCACCTGGTCGCTGCCAAGAACGTCGACCGAGGTCAGCACGTTTTCGGTGCTCAAGGCTACGCCAGCGGTCTGAGTGATGTTCACGTCACCGAGCGTGATGGTCGAGGTGCCGGTCTGTCCGGCGACAAGGTCAGGTGTGAACATTGCCGTGAAAATGGCAAACGATGCTTGGGGGAATCGCATGGAGAGTCCTGAGTCGGGCGTGGGTTGTTGTGTGGCAGACAAATACGCGGCAAGGCCAAAGGCCAGTGCCGCGCTGATTTATGTTATACCATAACCTTTCGCGCCACTAGCGTTGGCTGCCGCAGCCCGATCCCGCCTCGGTGCTGCGCCGCCTGCCCCTAGCAGAACCGCCGGCTGCAAGCTGCTGGTGCCAGGCGGTTCTTGCCCATGTCAGGAAAGCTGACTTTTCCCCTGCCGAGCCTGAGCGTGCAGGCCTGCCAACACTTCCCCTGAGCGGGCCCCGGCTGTCTGCGCATTCTGCGCGTACAAACTGTTCCCCTGCGCATCAATGGCAACCACTGCCGGCCCCAGGCCGTTCACATTGATGCGTGAAAGCCGATAGTGCGTGACCATCTCCGGCCAGCCGACCTCGACAACCCGCTGAATCGCCCGGGACAGCAAGGTGCAGCCGCCACCCAGGAAGGACAGGTATACGCACCCGACCTTCCTCATTGCCTCGACGCTATGTTCATCCAGGCCACCTTTGCCGCCGACCACCCGCAGGCCGAAACCCTCGATCAAGGTTGGCATGTACGGGTTGAACCGGGTGCTGGTCGTGGGGTTGATGTAGAGCATCTCGAAATGCTCGCCCTCCCCTTGGCTGTAGCCCCCAAGATGAAAAAGCGCTTGGCCGCGCAACTCGACAGGGGGGGCCTCGCCGCTTTCCAGGCAGTGCGTCAACCGCTGGTGCGTGGGCAGGCCGGCGGTGATCACCACGTCGCCGTCAACCACCACCAGGTCGCCGGCACGAAGGGAACGGATAGCGTGTTCATCAAATGGCGCTTGAAGCCGCTTCATAGGGCGTTCCTCACTCGAAATAATCGACGCGACCGTCCGGGTGGATCCGGGCGGAACGTCGTCGGTTGATCCAGCAGTTGAAGCACACGGCCACCGGCGTGAAACCATGGCCGGACGCGTAATCCACGTGCACGGCCATGGCCGTGCTATCGCCCCCGGTACCCATGGGGCCGAACCCCGTGGCATTGACGGCTTGGCGCAAGCGTTCTTCCATATCCGCCAGCACTGGCTCGGGGTTGGATGTTCCGATCTGGCGCAGCATGGCCTGCTTGGCCAGTTTCGCGGCGTAGTCGAAGGTGCCGCCAATCCCGACACCGATCACCACCGGAGGGCAGTGCTGAGGGCCAGCCTTGAGGACCACTTCCATGACATACCGCTCGATGTCTTCGAGGCTTGGAAAGGTGAAGATTTCCAGTGCTGCCCAGCGCCCGGAGCCCAGGGCCTTGGGTGAACAGGTGATCTCGACGTAATCAGCGTCATCGATCAGTTCGAAGGTGGTGATGGGCATGTCCTTGCCCGCGTAGCCACGTTCAAGGGTCAGCGGGTTGGTCACATGGGCCAGCATGGGTGGCTGGATGGTGGCGACGAGGTCGCTGAAACCATCGGTGATGGCCTGCTTCACCGGCCCATCGAAATTGACCTTGGTGCCAACCTTGACGAAATACACCGGCACCCCGGAGTCGGAGCAGACAAAATGGTTTTCCTCTTCCGCCGCGCGTGCGCTGGCGATCATGATGTCCAGGGTCTGGCTTGCGGTCTGGTTGCGCTCCACGGCCTTCGCCTGGGCAAGCGCCCGCTTGGTGTCTTCAGGGATTTTCTTCAGCGAGCGCTCATAGAGTTCGGCAGTCACTTGGCGTAGCAAGTCCGACGAGATGGTACCCATTACAGGCTCCTCAGCATTTTTTCTTGTAAGAAGCCAGGCAAGCCTGGCTTGAGGTGTTGCGTCAAACGCGTTCGAAGGCCAGCGCCAGGCCCTGGCCGACCCCAACGCACATCGTTGCCAGGCCGCGCCGGCCGCCCTGCTTTTCCAGGGCGTGAATGGCGGTCATCACCAGCCGTGCACCGCTCATGCCCAAGGGGTGACCGAGGGCGATGGCACCGCCATGCGGGTTCAGGTGCAGGGCGTCGTCGGCAATGTTCAATGCCCTGGCCACGGCCAGGCTCTGGCTGGCGAACGCCTCGTTGAGCTCAATGACATCGAAGTCGCCAATGTCCAGTTCAAGCCGGGCCAGCAGTTTCTGCACGGCTGGCACAGGCCCGATACCCATGACCCGTGGCGCCACCCCCGCGCTGGCCATGCCCAGCACCCGGGCACGTGGGGTGAGGCCATGGCGCTCGACCGCCGCTGCGCTGGCAAGGAACATGGCGGCAGCACCATCGTTCACACCCGACGCATTGCCTGCGGTTACGGTGTTGCCCGCACCGTTCACCGGTTTCAACGCCGAAAGTGCCTGCAAGGTGGTTTCCGGGCGCAGGTGCTCGTCCTGCTCGACGATCCGTTCGCCCTTGCGCTCACGCACGACCACAGGAACGATTTCTTCAGCGAAGAAACCACTGCGCTGCGCCTGCGCCGCGCGGGCCTGGCTACGGTTGGAAAAGGCATCCTGGTCTGCACGGGAAATACCGTATTGCGCGGCAACGTTGTCCGCGGTCTGCGGCATGCTGTCGACGCCATACTGCTCGGCCATGGCCGGGTTGACGAAGCGCCAGCCGATGGTGGTGTCCTCGATGCTCAGCGCACGGGAATACGCCGCTTCAGCCTTGCCCATTACAAACGGTGCCCTGGACATCGACTCGACGCCACCGGCAATGGCCAAGGCCATTTCGCCGCAGGCAATTGCCCGGTAGGCCGTACCAACTGCGTCCAGCCCCGAGGCGCACAGGCGGTTCAAGGTCACCCCCGGCACAGATGCCGGCAACCCGGCCAGCAGCGCGGCCATCCGCGCAACATTGCGGTTGTCCTCGCCGGCCTGGTTGGCACAGCCCAGGAACACTTCCTCGATGGCCGTCAGGTCTACCCCAGGGTTGCGGGCGATCAACGCCTTGAGTGGAACAGCGGCCAGGTCATCCGCCCGCACGCCCGCCAGGGCGCCAGCAAAACGCCCGATTGGCGTACGGACGGCATCGCATATGAAAACATCACGCATGTGCATCGTTCCTGTGCAGATCCTGAAGCGAATCAGTTGGCTTTGACGACGGGCTTGCCGGCTTCAGCCGGGGTGCCCAGCAGGATCATCGCGGCGCCGGTCAGCATCAGCACGCCGTAGGCGGCCTGGGATGCGGCCATGCTGCCGGTCAGATCGATCAGTGCACCCACCAGCGCCGGCATGAACACGTTACCGACACCGGCCAGCGTGGTGACCAGGGCGATGCTGCCCGCTGCCGCCTTGCCGGTCAGCAGGCTGCCGGGCAAGGTCCAGAACGGACCGGTCGCGCCCAGAACCGAAGCGGTGGCGACGATCAGCAGAATCACCGAGACAGTGGTGCTGGGTTGCAGAATGGCCAGGGTCAACCAGCCAAGCGCCGAAATGCTCAAGCAGATCGCCACATGCCAGCGGCGCTCCATGACCTTGTCCGAATGCTTGCCCACCAGGTACTGCGCGATCACACCCACCATGAACGGCAGTGCCGACAGCAGGCCGACATGGAACAGGTCGGTGATGCCCGTTTTGCGAATGATGGTCGGCACCCAGAATGCAGCCGCCACTGCGCCACTGAAAACCGCCAGTGCGGTGAACGCCAGCACATACACACGTTTGTCCTTGAACGCGCCCCAGAGGGAATGGTGTTCGTTGGCATTGCTGGTGTCATCTGCCGCCAACTCGTCGAGAATGACCTGGCGCTCCTGCTCGGACAGCCACTTGGCTTCCTTGGGCGAGTTGTCCAGCAACAAGTAGGTGGCAACGCCCATCACGCAGGCCGGCAGGCCGGCGACCAGGAACAGGATCTGCCAACCCTTCAGGCCGAACAAACCGTCCAGGTGCTGCATGATGCCGCCCGCCAGTGGCCCGCCGATCATGCCGGAAATAGGGATCGCAGCCATGAACATCGCCGTTACGCTGGCTCGGCGGTTACGCGGCACCCACAGCGTGAGGAACAGCAACACCCCCGGGAAGAAGCCCGCTTCGGCCACACCCAGCGCAAAGCGCAGGATGTAGAACATGGTTTCGCTTTGCATCATGGAGAACGCCGCACAGGCGATACCCCACATGATCATGATGCGCAGCACCGTCTTGCGAAAACCGATGCGCTGCAGCATCAGGTTGCTGGGAATCTCGAACAGGATATAGCCGACGAAGAAAATGCCGGCGCCGATGCCGTACACCATTTCGCCAAAACCAAGGTCAGTCATGAAGCCGAGCTTGGCGAAGCCGATGACGTTGCGGTCAATCAGTGCCAAGACGTAGCAGATCATGAGCAGTGGCAGGATCTTCCATTTCACACGGGCGAACGTCCGCTGGGCGAACTGTTCGTCGGTGTAAGCCTGAACGGCATCTGCACTTTCGCGCGCTGTGATCATTGTGGGTTGCCCTGTTGTTGTTATCGGTTTTGCCGTCACATGAGCGTGCCGCTCAGTGTACGGCTATCAGCCAAGCCCTGGGCGCTTGCTGTGGTCCCATGAGACCGCTGGACGGCCTAAAAGTCAATAGGTCATTTTTATAGCCTATTGACTTTTAGGTTGTCCTCGTCGGTAATTGTGGGGGGCTGACGCGATGCCAGCCGACAGAAACGCCCCCACATAGGACAGGTAACAATGACAACAAACCTGAACCGGCAGCTGCTGACGCTGACCACACTTACCCTCGCCGTGTCGTCAGGCGTACAAGCCGCTTTTCTCGATGACAGCAAGACCTCGGTGGACTCCAGAACCTTCTATTTCCAGAACGATTACCGCGATGGCAGCGGCCAGAACCGCGTCGAAGAAAGTGCCCAGGGCCTGACCTTTCGCTTCCAGTCCGGCTACACCGAAGGCGACATTGGCCTGGGCCTGGATGCAGCACTGATGTACGGCTTCAAGCTCGACTCAGGTCCGCAGCGAAGCGGCTCTGGCCTGCTGCCGCGTAACGCCGAAAGCCGCCCGGGTGGCCCCAGCTATGCCCGCGAGTCACAGGACGAATACAGCAAACTGGCCCTCACCGCGAAGCTGAGGCTGTACCAGGACACGCAAGTGCTGGTCGGTACCATCAACCCAAGCCTGGGCGTGTTGCAGCCGAGCACCACCCGGCTGTTCCCCCAGGACTTCCGCGGCACCCAGGTCACCAACACCTCGATCAGCGGGCTGACCCTGCGCGCCGGCAGGCTCGACCGCGCCCGCCACCGGGACTCCACCGATTACCAGGGCATCGGTATCGCCTACGCCAACGGGCAATACCCACGCACCGACAACCGCGACTTCAAATACGCCGCAGCAGACTACGCGCTGGGCAAGGATGTGGTGCTCAGTTACAACATCGGTGAGCTGGAAGACGTCTACCGCCAACACTTCGTCGGCATCAAAGGCAAGTTGCCGGCGGGGCCGGGGCGCCTGGTCAGCGACATCAGGCTGTTCGCTTCCCAGGAAGCCGGCGCTGGCGACGCCGGCACTATCGACAATCGGGTGTACAGCGGGCTGTTCGGCTACGAGTGGAACGGCCACACGCTGCAGGCCGGCTACCAGAAGGTCGATGGCAAAGGCGCATACCCGCAGCTGGAAAATACAGCCACCTACCTGCACACCGAAATGATGCTGACCAACTTCGCCAAGCAGAACCAGGCTTCATGGCTGGCGCGTTATGACTACAACTTCGCGGCTGCCGGCCTCCCCGGGCTGATGCTGACCGTGCGCTATGTGAAAAGTGACAACGCCCAGGTCGTCGGGGTGCAGCAGGATGGCCGCGAGCGGGAACTGGATACCGATATCGGCTACGTGGTGCAAAGCGGCACGTTCAAGGACCTCGCCGTGCGCTGGCGCCATGGCGTGCTGCGCAGCAATTACCAGCGCAACAGCGACCAGGACCGCCTGATCGTCGACTACAGCTTCAAGTTCTGATCCAGCTCATTCCACCCTCCCCCACGCCGGCCACGCTCTGGCGGGTGGGGTGCAGGGGTTTCCCCCCAACCGGAAGGTGTTCAATGAAACTGTCGAAATTAGTCGCCCCTCTGAGTGTCTTGTGCGCAATTGCGCTCGCCCCGGCCGCCTGGTCGCAGGGCAACATCGCCCACCGCACCATCCAGCATGCCGACGCCACCATCGCCTACTCGGTACAGGGCCAGGGGCCGCTGGTGATGATCCTGGCCTCCACTGGCCGCGGCAGCGCCGAATTCGCCCCATTGGCCGAGCAACTGGTGCGCCGCGGCTATCGCGTGGTCTTGCCCGAACCCAGGGGTGTGGCAGGCAGTAAAGGGCCGATGAAAAACGTGACGTTCCACGATTTCGGCGACGACTTCGCCAACGTGATCGCCGCCGAAGGCGGCCCGGCAATCGTTGCCGGGCATGCGTACGGCCAGTGGATCGCCAAGACCATCGC
Organism: Pseudomonas juntendi; assembly: GCF_009932375.1. Classification (GTDB taxonomy): domain Bacteria; phylum Pseudomonadota; class Gammaproteobacteria; order Pseudomonadales; family Pseudomonadaceae; genus Aquipseudomonas; species Aquipseudomonas juntendi. The sequence continues at coordinate 33,782 of NZ_BLJG01000110.1, read as the reverse complement.
CAGCGACCACCCACAGGCTGTGCGCGGGATCGTGCTGCTTGCCGGTGGCGCACGCCAGTGGCCCAGCGAGCTGTCCGATGCCATCACCCGGATCAACGCCGAGCAAACCCCCGAGGATGAAAAACTCGCCGCGTTGCGCCTGGCCTTCTTCGCCGAAGGGAATGATCCGCGCCCCTGGCTGACCGGGTGGCACCCGCAGGTCACCCAAAGCCAGCGGGAGGCACGTGCCAATACCCCCAAAGAGAGCTACTGGGCAGGCGGCAGCGCCCCGATCCTGGACTTGCAGGCTGGCGCCGACCCCTTCCGGCCCGAGCGCTCGCGCATGGAAACCAAGGAGGAGTTCGGCGACCGGGTGACGATCAAGGTCATCCCACATGCAAGCCATGCGCTGCCGGCGGAGAAGCCTTTGGAAACCGCCGACGCCATTGCCGATTGGGCTGATGGCTTACCTCGGTAAGCGTGACGAAAAAAGGGAGATCATCACTGATCTCCCTTTGCGCCACCCCGCCTGATCAGCGCCCGACGAACACCGGTGCGCGCTTCTCCACCACCGCCCGGGTCGCTTCACGGGCGTCCTCGGTCGCCATCAGCCGGGTGCTGTAGCCCTGCTCGACCTGATAGCCGTCTTCTACCTGCATGAACTCGATCTCGTTCAGCGACGCCTTGCCCATGCGCAAGCCCAGCGGGCTCTTGCTCGCGATCAGCCGGGCCAGCTCCTGGGCCCGCGACATCAGGGCCTCAGGCGCCAGAACCTCCTCGACCAGGCCAATGCGCAGTGCCTCTGCGGCGTCGATCGGCAGCCCGGTGAAGAACATCTTGCGCAGGTTGCCCTGCCCGATCAAACGCCCAAGGTGCGCGCCGCCGCCACAGCGGCCGACGTTGATCTCCGGCATGCTGAACTTTGCCCGTTCGCTGGCGAGGCGAATATCGCAGACTGCCGCCAGCACCGTTCCGGCGCCCAACGCAGGGCCGTTTACCGCTGCGATCACCGGCACGGCGCACTGGCGTACCGCCGCGAAACATTGCCGCACGACTGCCGCACGCGCGGGGTCTTCATCGACGGTCGCGGCAAGGAACTCGTGCAGATCCAGGCCAGCACAGAAGGCCCGATCACCGGCAGCGGTGAAAATCACGCAGTTGACCGCCGGGTCGCTCCCCAGCCGGGTGAACAGTTCGCCGATAGCCTGGTAGTGGGCCAAGGTGATTGCGTTAACCGGTGCACGGTCCAGCGTGACGACCGCCACGCCCTCGTTGATCTCAAGCTTCAAATCTTGCATCACGCGCTTTCCTTACTGTCGAAACCGAAAAGATGGGCAGGGTTGTCCACCAGGATCTGACGAATGATCGCTTCGTCCCCTACCCAGTTCATGAACACGTCCAGCAACTGGCCGACGTCCGGTGATTGTTCGGCCATACGCACAAAGGGCCAGTCAGACCCCCACAGCAGCCTGTCTGGCCGCTTGTTCACCAGGGCCTGGTGGAATGGCTGCAGCTCGGCGTATGCAGGTGCCTGCCGGGACACCCGGCAAAGCGACAGCTTTGCCCACACCTGGCCGCTGTCGAGCAGGGCCAGAAACTGCTGGAATGCCGCGCCTTCCACGCCGGCCGCCACATCGAATTGCCCCATGTGGTCGAACACGATCGGCATGTCGAGATGCCTGACCGTCTCGAAGACACGCGGGCAGTCCTGGGCCTTGGCCCAGATGTGCGCGTGCCAGCCCCGTTCGCGCATGCGTGGCGCCAATTGGCACAGGGTATCGACGCCTATGCTGCCGGCGTAACGCTTGCCGCTGCTGGGGTCGAGCATCTCGATAAAGCGCAACCCGCGTACCCCCGCCTGATGCAAGGTGTCGAGGCTGGCGTCGCTGATGCTCGCATCGGCAACGGCGACGCCCCGTGCCCGGCCGGCCAGCTCACCCAGGGCATTGACCAGGGCGCGGGTATCGGTGCCATAAGGTGCCGGCTGCACCAGCACGCCCCGGTCCAGGCCGACGCTGTCCAGCATCTGGCGATAGACCGAGGGCGCCGCCAATGGAATCGCATACGTGGCCGGGCCGGTGGCAAAGGTATCGAGCGGGCCGAAGACGTGGCAGTGCACGTCACAGGCACCCGCCGGCACGCTTCGAGCGGTGTGCGCCGGCATGCGCGGTTCAATGGTGTCCATCAACGCTCCCCCATCGCAGGGTGTGCGCCAGCCTGGAATACCGCCGGCGCCGGCTCTGTCAAACGCGGTAAGCCGCACTGGGCATCGGTTGCCACTTGCAGGGGCGCCTTGACCTCATCGGGCAGCGGAATACGGTGCACGTTCAGGGTCATGGCAACCAGCGTGTAGTAGCCGATCACCGAAGACAATTCGACCACGCCCACCGTGCCCCAGCGCGCATGAATGCGCTCGTACACGTCTTCCTGAACGTCGCCATGCAGTTGCATCTGCCGGGCGAAGGTATAAATGTCCCAGGCCTCCGAGTCGTCGAACACCGGTGCCTCCCCTGCTGCAATGGCGTCGATGATCGTGCTCTGCAACCCGGCCTTGGCTGCGTCGTCGGCGTGAATATGCCATTCCAGCTGGCCATTCCAGCGCCGCGCAGTGACCAGGATCGCCAGTTCACTCAAGCGTTTGGGCAACACCGTGTCGTACCGCAGTACTTCGCCCAGGCGCTGCCAGCGGTCAGCCAGCACCGGGTTATGCATGGCGGCCCGCAAAGGGCCCACAAGGCGCCCGCGGGGGCCACGGACAACGGCTTCATACACTTCAGCCTGCGCCTCGGACATGGTGCGGGCATCAAACAGCGGAATTCTGGCCATGACTCACTCCTGCGAGGCGGCGGATGGAACAGGGATCGTGATGCCAAGCTCACGCAACACCTCAGCCGTGTGCTGGCCCAACAGCGGCGGTGCACGGTTGAAATCCAGGCTGGCATTGCGCAGGCGAATAGGGCTTACCACTTGCGGTACCACGCCGGCCAGTGGGTGGGGCAGCTGGCGCAGCATTTCTCGGGCCTGCACCTGCTCGTCGGCGAACACCATGGGCACCGTGTTGATCGGCCCGCACGGCACCTTGGCTGCTTCCAGCGCGCTCAGCCATTCCTGCAGCGGGCGCTCGGCAAGCCGCTCGGCGATAAGGCGCAGCAAGGACGGCAGGTTGTCGACCCGGGCCTGGTTGGTGGCATACAGGGGATCGTCGGCCAGTGCTGGCGCTGCAATCACTTCGCAGAAACGCCGGAACTGACCGTCGTTGCCTACCGCCAGCACGATGTGGCCATCGGCGCACTTGAAAACGTCTTGTGGCTGGATGTTCGGGTGGCGATTGCCAGCGCGCTGCGGGATCTTGCCCGATACCAGGTGGTTCATGGCCTGGTTCGCCAGCACCGCCGTCTGCACATCCAGCATGGCCAGGTCGATGTACTCGCCCTCACCGGTGCGCTCGCGGTGCGCCAGTGCAGCCAGCACCGCCACGGTGGCATACATGCCGGTCATGATGTCGACGATCGGGATACCGACCTTCTGTGGCCCACCGCCCGGCAGGTCGTCCCGCTCCCCGGTCACGCTCATCAAGCCGCCCATGGCCTGGATCATGAAATCGTAGGCGGCGTTGTCACGCTTGGGTCCGGTTTGCCCGAACCCGGTAATGGAGCAGTAGATGATATCCGGCTTTACCGCCTTGAGATCGTCGTAACCCAGCCCGTAGCGGCTCAAGGTACCGACCTTGAAGTTCTCCAGGACTATATCCGACGCGGCCGCCAGCTCCCTGACCACCTGCTGCCCGGCCGGGTCCGCCAGGTCGACGGTGACCGAGCGTTTGCCGCGGTTGACCGACAGGTAGTAGCCGGCTTCTTTCGTCGCGTTGCCTGCTTGGTCTTTGAGGAAGGGAGGCCCCCAGGTACGGGTGTCATCCCCGACCTCGGGGCGCTCGACTTTGATTACGTCAGCACCGAGGTCAGCCAGAACCTGTCCCGACCAGGGGCCTGCCATGATCCGGCTCAGATCGAGAACGCGGATATGTGAAAGTGGGCCTGCCATGTTATGGACTCCAGAGTTAGGTGGCGCTCGGCGCGTTGTCATCACGAATTGCGGTCGCGGCCACCGCGGGGCGCGACCGGAACTGCTGATACCAGTGCGCCAGGGCCGGGTGGCCAGGGCGCCAGGCAATGAATGACCAGCGAAAATCCAGCTGGCCAAGCGCACAACCGATGGCGATATGGCCTAGCCCGAAGGGTGCGGCTTCAAGCTCGGCAGCCTGGGCTTCCAGGGCGGCGAGCACGGCTTGGCATTTTGCGTTGAAGGCATTGAGAAAGGGGTCGTCGGCACAGTCGTGGGGCAAGCCACGGTCGATGTACCAGTTGCGCCACAGCAACAGCACATCGATGAATCCGTCGCCCAGCGCTTGCCAGGTCATGGCTTGCAGGTAACGGGCACGGTCGGCCGGGACCAGCCTGGTGCCATTGTGCAGGCCATCGAGGAAGTCACAGATGACACGCGAGTCGTAGAGCTTGCGGCCATCGGCCAGCACCAGCGTCGGGATCTTGTTCAAGGGGTTGTCGAGCATGACCTGCTCATTGAGCTGGTTCATGCCCACGACATTGCGCACGCAGGTGACGCGGTCGAGCAGACCCGTTTCGTGCAGTACGATCATCACCTTGCGTACGAACGGTGAGCGCGGCGACCAGTGCAGGGTCATCGCTTGGCTTGCCGGGTGGGGAGTAGAGACAAAGGTCACTTTTGATCCTATGTGCTAACTTTATGACCTTTTCAGTATAGACCTATCTGAAAAGCGCTTGCCATCCCCCGTGCAATGATTTTTTCTCAGGCGTGCGCAGGCGCGCTCAACCGGCTGGATTCGCGCGCCTCGAAGCGCTGCTGCCATTGGGCAAGCTGGGGGTGGCTGGCATGCCACGGCACGTCGGCGAAGCGAACCGCCAGGTAGCCCAGGGCGCAGCCGATCGCGATATGGCCAATTCCGTAGGCAACCGTATCCAGTTGCGCCACCTCATGCTCCAGCAATTGCAGGGTCGATGAGAGCTTGAGTGCGCTGGCGTGCAGGAAGTCCTGCTGCTGTTGGGCCTCGGGCCGCTCACGTTCATGTCGCCATGCAATCAGCGTGTCACACAAGCCATCGCCCAACGCCTGCCAGCGCAAGGCTTGCCAACGCCTGTCGGCCTGCTGCGGGTACAGCCCCGGGCCGTGCCCGAGGGTATCGAGGTATTCACAGATCACCACAGAATCGAACAACACCGAGCCGTTACCCAGCTCCAGTGTTGGAATGCGCATCAACGGGTTGATCGCCAGCAGCGCAGCATTGGGCACGTGCCGGGAGACCTTGGTGCGCACACAGCGCACCTGGCCTCCCAGCCGGTGTTCATGGATCACGCACATGACCTTGCGCACGAACGGCGACAGTGGCGACCAATGCAGCGTCATCCGGCCAGTCATACGCTGACCTTGACGTCGAGCCTGACCACGTCACCTCGGTATACCCCATCCCCGACGAACACCAACCGCCCCTGGTCATCGATGGCAGACCGGTAACAATAGGCAACCGGGGCATTGAGCGGGATCTCCAGCGCCTCTGCAGTCGCCAGGTCTGCCGTGCCAATGGTGATGGTCTGGTGCACTTCCTTCAGCGTCAGGCCGGGCAGGTCCTTGAGAATTCGCAAGGTCGTGTGGGTTTCAAGCAGTTTCGCCGGAATCTTGCGCACCAGCCGCGCATCGATGAATGCGTTGCCGATGTAATACGGTTTGCCTTCGCGCAGGTGGCGGCGCCGCCAGCACCGGTACTCCTGTGCCATTTCACCGATCTTGTGCTGCACATTGACAGGCTGGGCCTTGACGTCGAAAGACAGCACCTCTGTCGTGACCCCTTCCGGTGACAGCAACAGGCCCGACCAGTCGGTGGGCACTTCACACCACATCTGCTCTTGTGGCTGCTGGATGACGAAAGTGCCCTTGGCACGGAAGCGCCGTATCAGCTTGTCCTCTTCGAGGATGTCCAGCGCTTGACGCACCGTTGCGCGAGCCACGCTGCACTCCGCGGCAAGGTCATCCACCGTGGGTATCTGCCCACCTACCGGCCACAGGCCTTGCTCGATCCTGCGGCGGAACAATGTGGCCAGCTGGATGTAGCGGGCTACGCCACTGCGGCTGAAATCAATGCCTGACTTGCTGGCCAATGCATCTAGGTCTTTCATCAATTCTTCTCGTTTGTGAGCCCGTGGGGCATGCCTTGATCGCGCGGCGGCAGTATCGCATAAACCATAGGTTTGCATTATTAGCCTTTAAGGTCCATTGGCAGTTAATTCTATAGGTCATCCTATTGACCTTTAAGGCCTCGTGTACGTACAGTGTTGGCATCATTCGCACTGTCACACGGGTATCAGGCATGAGCACCGCACTGAGCAAAACAGCCAGCATTGGCATCATAGGGGCAGGCACGATGGGTGCGGGCATCGTCGCCGTGGCCTTGCGAGCCGGGCATGCCGTGTACCTGCACGACACGCGCCAGCAAGCGCTGACCCAGGGCGCCGAAAGCGTCACCGCCTCGCTGGATCGATGGGTCAAGCGCGGGCACCTGACTGCCCGGCAACGGGACGAATGCCTGGCCCGGCTGACCCTGGCAGCCGAGTTGAGCGAACTCTCGGCGTGCGCACTGGTGGTGGAAGCCATCATCGAAAACCTGGAAATCAAGCAACAACTGTTCAGCGCACTCGAAGCAGTGGTCGGCGAGCACACCATCCTCGCCAGCAACACCTCCTCCATTTCGATCACGGCGATCGCGGCAACCCTGCAAAGGCCGCAGCGCATGGTCGGCATGCATTTCTTCAACCCGGCAACGGTGCTGCCGCTGGTCGAGGTGGTCAAAGGCGAAGCCACCTGCGCAACCGTGGTAGCCCAGGTCAGCGAACTGGCCGCCCAGTGGGGCAAATGCCCAGTCGAGTGCAAGTCAACGCCAGGCTTCATCGTCAACCGCGTGGCCCGCCCGTTCTACGCCGAAGCCCTGCTGGGCCTGGAAGACCAAGTGGCGCCTGCTGCAGTGATCGATGCCGCGTTGCGCGATGCAGGCGGGTTTCGCATGGGGCCGCTGGAGCTGATGGACCTGATCGGCCACGACACCAATTTTGCGGTGACGCGAAGCATTTACGACGCCTTCTTCCAGGACCCTCGCTACCGCCCTTCGCTCACCCAGAAAGCACTGGTGGACGCAGGGTGGCTGGGCCGCAAGACCGGCCGCGGCTTCTACCGCTACGACCCGGGCTCGACGCCCGATGGCATCACCTATGAAGCCGCTTGCCCGCAACCGACGCTGGTCCAGCAATTTGGCGATTTTCCTGGGGCGCAAACCGTTCGGCACTTGGCCGAGGAACGTGGCTGCCCTATCGAAAGGCACAACGGCGACGGCTACCTGATGGTCGACGGCGTGCAGCTACGCCCTTGCCTCGGGCTGACTGCCCTCGCGCTGGCGACCGCCCAGGAACTAGACCAGGTCGTGCTGTTCGACGCCTCCACCCACCTTGAAGCAGCCTCCCTGGTCGTGCTCAGCGGCGCCGACACCTGCAGGCGCGCCTCCCTGGATAGCGTGGTTGGCTTTTTCCAGGCGCTGGGCAAGCAGGTGGTCATCATCGACGACGTGGCGGGCATGCTCGTGACACGCACGCTGTGCATGCTTGCCAACGAAGCGGCGCAGGCCGTCAGCCAAGGCATCGCCACCGCGCAGGCGGTCGACCTTGCCATGCTCAAGGGGGTCAACTACCCGGTGGGCCCGCTGGCCTGGGCCGACGCCTTCGGCAACCACAACGTGGTCACCGTGCTGGACAACCTGGCCCGCGCCTGCCCCGATGGCCGCTACCGCGCCAATGCGCTGCTGCGCCGCAAGGCACTGACCAACACGCCCTGGAACCACGCTGAATAGAGCCCGAACATGCCTTCGACAAACCCCGTTCACCAGCAGATTCACACAGATGGCTACGCCATCATCACCCTCGACCGGCCAGAGCGGCGCAACGCCCTGAACCTGGAAATCAAACAGCTGCTGGCCGAGGCCGTAGAGGCACTGGCAGGCGACCCGCGCGTGCATGCCTTGGTGATCACCGGTGCAGGTGGCTATTTCGTCGCTGGCACGGATATCGCCGAGATGCGCGACATGACCCCTACTCAACACACGGCCCTGCAAACCGGACGCCTGTTCGAAGTCGTCGACCGCTGCGAAAAGCCGGTGATCGCCGCGATCGAGGGCTACGCCCTGGGTGGCGGCTGCGAGTTGGCCCTGGCCTGCGACATCATCATTGCCTCGCGCACGGCGCGCCTCGGCCAACCGGAAATCAACGTTGGCATCATGCCAGGGGCAGGCGGCACCCAGCGCCTGCTGCGCACCATCGGCAAGTACCGCACGGCGTTGCTCACCCTCACAGGTGAACCCCTCAGCGCTGAACAGGCTTTCAATGCCGGCATGCTTTCCGAAGTGTGTGACCAAGGCGCTGCACTGCAGCGCGCATGTGCCATCGCCGCGCGTATCGCCGCTCAGCCGCCCTTGGCCGTGCGGGCGATCAAGGCACTGCTGGCCACCGGTGAGGACGCCCCCCTGCATAGCATGTTGAAGCTTGAAAGAAGCGCCTTCGTGCAACTGTTCGACAGCGAAGACCAGAAAGAAGGCATGACTGCCTTCCTGGAAAAGCGCAAGCCAACGTATCGCGGGCACTGATGCCTGCTGCGGCAAGGCGAAACCCACCTGCAAGGACCATTGAACATGCCGACCATCGTCAATCTCGGGCCCATTCCCGACATGCTGGAGCGCCGCCTGCGGGCGCGCTTCGAGTTGTGCCCCATCGCGCAGGCCGAAGCGCCCGAGCAGATCGAAGTGGCCGTGACCACCAGCATGGTCGGTGCCAGCGCTCAGCAGATGGCCCAGTTGCCGCGTTTGCAACTGATTCTGTGCAACGGTGCCGGCCTGGACCGCATCGACCTGGCTGAAGCGGCAGCACGGCACATCGAGGTGTTCAACACCGCTGACGCGGTTACCAAAGACACCGCTGATTACGCCGTGGCTTTGCTGTATGCCGCCAAGCGCAGGGTTACCCAGGCGGATCGCTTCGTCCGGGCCGGCCAGTGGGGCAAGGAAGCCTTCACACCCACCCGCCGCGTCAGTGGCAGCAAAGTCGGCATTGTGGGGTTGGGCAAGATAGGCTCGCTGGTGGCCCAGCGCATGCAGGGGCTGGGGCTTGAGGTGGGCTACCACACGCCCAGGCCAAAGCCGGCAGCCGGGCTTGCCTATTTCGATCACATCGAGCAACTGGCGGCCTGGTGTGATGTGCTGGTGCTGTGCTGCCCTGCAACCCCCGCCACCGACCGGCTGGTCGGTAGCCAGGTGCTGCAGGCGCTAGGCAGCGCTGGCACGCTGATCAATATCTCGCGAGGCTCCGTGGTCGCGGAAGATGACCTGATCCAGGCGTTGGGCCAAGGCGTCATCGCAGCCGCGGCGCTGGATGTGTTCGCCAGCGAACCGGCACTCGACAGCCGCCTCGCCACCCTGCCCAACGTCATTCTCTCCCCGCATGCGGCTGCCATTACCGTTGAAACCAGGGCCGAGATGGCAGCGCTGCTGTACCAGCGCGCTGCCGCTCACTTCCAGGCCGGGCTCACGGGTTGATGTAGCTGGTTTTCACCTGGGTGAAGAACTCGGCCGCATAACGGCCTTGCTCCCTGGGCCCGTAACTGGAGCCTTTGCGCCCGCCAAAGGGCGCATGGGGGTCGACCCCTGCGGTCGGCGCGTTGATCATGACCATGCCGGCTTGCAGCCCGCGCTTGAACCGCGCAGCCTGCTTGAGGGAGGTCGTGCACACCCCGGCCGACAAGCCATAAGGCGTTGCATTGGCCACGGCCAACGCCTGCTCGGCATCCGCCACCCGGATCACCGCCGCCACCGGGCCGAAAATCTCTTCCTGGCAGATACGCATGGCCGGCGAAGCGCCGACGAACAACGCGGGCGTCAGGTAGAAGCCGGGCTTGCCCTCGACCTCTGCAATGGCCTGGCCGCCGTACACCAGCTCAGCGCCTTCGCGCTGGCCCAGCTGGATATAGTCGACGTCCTGGGCGAGTTGCGCGGCATCCACCACCGGGCCAATCCGGGTTGCCGGGTTGCGCGCATCGCCCACCTGCAAGCCTGGCAGCTTCGCCAGCATCGCCGCCACAAAGCGGTCATGGACCTTGTCGGTCACGATCAGCCGTGACGATGCCGTGCAGCGTTGCCCGGTTGCGTGATACGCGCCGTCGAGGGCGCAGGCCACGGCCACCTCGATATCGGCATCATCCAGCACCACCAGTGGGTTCTTGCCGCCCATCTCCAGCTGGAAGCGCGCCATGCCACCTGGGCGGCCGACTGCTGCTTGCGCCACCTTGCGGCCAGTGCCCTCCGAACCGGTAAAGCTGATGGCCGCCAGCCTGGGGTCGTTCAGCAGCACATTACCGATCTCGCGGCTGCTGCCCATCACCAGGTTGAATGCGCCGGCAGGCAGGCCAGCGCGGCTGATGATTTCAGCGAGCACCCAGGCGCAACCAGGCACCAGTTCAGCGGGTTTGAACACCACGGTATTGCCGTAGGCCAAGGCTGGGGCAATCTTCCAGGCCGGAATCGCCAGCGGGAAATTCCACGGGGTGATCACCGTCACCACGCCTATCGGTTCACGGGTAATCTCCACCGTCATGCCCGGGCGGGTGGAAGCCAGCAGCTCGCCTGGCAGGCGCAGGCACTCACCGGCAAAGAACTTGAAGATCTGCCCCGCCCGCAGCACCTCGCCGCGGGCATCGGGCAAGGCCTTGCCCTCCTCCCGTGCCAGCAAGTCTGCCAACTCGTCACGGCGGGCCAGAATTTCGCTGCCGATGCTGTCCAGTGCATCGCTGCGCTGTTGCGGCCCCCATGCTGCCCACTCCGCCAGCGCCTCGCTGGCGGCGGCGAACGCTGCTTGCGCCTGGGCTTCGCTGGCGCGTGCGTAGTGCCCAATGATATCTCGGGTATCAGAGGGGTTGATGTTGGTCGAGACCGCTTGGCCCTCGACCCATTTTCCGTCGATGAAATTGCAATACATCGCTTTGGGCTACTCCCACATCCTAAAGACCGGCAGCGCTCACCCCGCGCGGCGCTGCCACTGGCACATCAGCCCCGTTCGCGGGCGCGCGCGAGGTTGTCCTTCAGTAACGACGGCACACGCTCGTCGAACCCCAGGGCCACACGGCGAACTTCCGGGCTGTCGGTGGGTTGATGGCCGACACCCAGCGCACTGGCGCGCGGTGCGTCGATGGCAATGACCTGCCCACGAATGCGGCCGATGCCGGTCACCTCGCACTCCACCACGTCGCCCGCGCCGATACTGCGCGAGTGGCACGGCGTGCCCATGAGAATGACGTCGCCCGCCTCCAGGGTGATATGCCGCGCCAGGTCGGCGATCACGTAATGCGGGCCCCAGATGGTTTCATCACCGATGTGGGCCTGCTGGACCACCTGGCCGTTGACGTAGGTGCGCAGCGTCTGCTCGAACAGGTTCACCCCGCGCACGATGCCCGGGCCGATCGGCAGCAGCGTGTCGGCGCCTTTGACGCGCAGCATGCTGCCCTGGTCGGTGTCGCGGAAATCCTGCAGGCCCATGTCCAGCGCCGGGCAGAAACCTTCGATGTAGGCCCAGGCTTCATCGGGGGTGACGTTACGGCAGTTGCGCCCGATCACCACGGCGTACTCGCCCTCGTAGTTCAGGTACTGGCAGTCTGCGGGTTTGTGGATCTGCCCTTCATGCCCATTGAGCGACGTGCGCGGCTTGACGAAATACGTCGGGGTCTCGGTGGGCTTGGCCTTGTTGCGTGTTTCGAAACTCCGCGAGCTGTAGCTGATGTGCACAGCGATGATCTTGCCGGGGTTGACCGGCGGCAGGTAGGCCTGGCCTTCGGCAGCGATCACCCGACCATCGTCCAGGCGCAATTGCCCGGCCGCGTCACCTTCCTCGATCAGCGTGCCCCAGCACGCGGTGCCGCCCAACAACACCCGGCGTCGCTCGACACGGGGGCCACGCATGACTTCAGGCAAGGCCTGGAGTGGAAACTCGAAATCCATTTTTTCTAACCTCTTGAAATGTTCAGCGCTTGCCAGTGCGCACGAAAGCGACAACCACCAACCCGGCCATCAGCACGAAGCCGGCAATGATGTACATGGCGCTGGCGGTAGTACCGGTATTGGTCTTGATCCAGCCCACCAGGTACGGGCTGAAGAACCCTGCCAGGTTGCCGATGGAGTTGATCAGGGCGATCCCGGCAGCGGCAGCCACGCCGCCCAACATGCCCGTGGGCATGGACCAGAAGATCGGCGCCATGCTCTGCAGGCCCATGCTGGCCAGGGTCAGGGCGAACATCGCGGCCATGGTGTTGTGCTGGAACACCACGGCCAGGGCCAAGCCCAATGCCCCGGTGCTGGCAGCCGCGCAATAGTGCCAACGGCGCTCGCCGGTACGGTCGCTGTGGCGGCCGACCAGGATCATCGCAACCACGCCGAAGGCGTAGGGGATTGCCGACAACAGGCTGATGTGGGTGGTGCTTTCAACGCCGGTTGCCTTGATGATCGAAGGCAGCCAGAACCCAAACCCGTACTGCCCCATGGAGCTCCCGAAATAGACCAGCGCGAACATCCACACCAACGGGTGGCGTAGCACTGCCCCCAGTGACAGCTCGGTTTTCACCTTGCTTTCGCTGTCGATGCGCGCCTGCAGCAAGGTCTTCTGTTCGTCGGTCAACCACTTGGCGCTGCTGATACGATCGTCCAGGTAGAACAGCACCGCTACCCCCACGATCAGCGACGGAATCGATTCGACCACGAACAGCCACTGCCAGCCGGCCATGCCGTAGCTGCCATCGAGCGAATCCATGATCCAGCCCGAGAACAGCCCGCCAAGCAAGCCCGCCAGCGGTATCGCCGACATGAACAGCGCCATGATCCGGCTGCGGCGGTTAACCGGGTACCAGTAGGTGAGGTAAAGCACGATGCCGGGGAAGAACCCTGCTTCCGCGGCGCCCAACAGAAAGCGCAGTATGTAGAACGTGGTCTGATCATGGACCAACGCCATCGCACCGGTGAGCAACGCCCAGCTGATCATGATGCGCGCGATCCAGCGGCGGGCGCCCACGCGGTGCATGATCAGGTTGCTCGGCAGCTCGAACAGGAAGTAGGCGAGAAAGAACACGCCTGCACCCAGGCCGTACACTGCCTCGCTGAACTGCAGGTCGTCCATCATCTGCAGCTTGGCGAAACTGACATTGATCCGGTCAAGGAACGCGATGACCAGGCACAGGCACAAGAAAGGAATCAGCCGCCGCGTCACCTGGGAATAGGTGGCTTCTTCAATGTCCAGCGCGGCCAGCGGTAGCGGGCCGGTAACGGCATTACCGTTCATGGGTTTGCCTCATCTTATTATTGTAGGGGTGGTTGGAAATCGGTCAGACGTCGAACCAGACGTGGATGTTGCCGGTACCGCGGGCGTTCTCGTATTCCGACAGCGCAGTACCCCTGCCCTGGAACTTGTCGCCGCCCAATGCACCCAGCATCTGCAGGTAATGGGCACCGAACGCTTCCCACGGCTGGCGCCGGTAGTCTTCATCCCAGCGCGCCAGAATCTGGTCATGGCGCCCTTCGGCCATCAAGGCGATAGCGCCTTTGTCACTCTCCATGGCCGCCGCGGAAGACACGTTGCTTTCATGGAAAATGCGCGGGTTGTTGGGCTTCCAGTCGATGCCGTTGAACTTGTGGCTCAGCGCCCCTGATGCCAGCAGCACCACGCGCAGGTCACTGCGCCGGATGGCCTCGCCGACCGCCTCGCCCGACTGCAGGAACTGCGGCCATTCGCAGTTCTGACAGGAGCTGACGGTGACCACGGGAATGTCCAGGGTTTCCAGGCGCAGCAGCTTGATGACGTTGATCGTCGCGTACTGGCGCTCCAGGTCTGGGTGGGCGATTGCCCGGTTGTACCCCCCCTGCTCGCGGGACACCTGCTCGATGGCTTGCGCCAGCGCCGGGTAACCACGGTAGGCATAGGGCACGCCATGCAGGTACCACGGCATTTCATCTGAGGTGTAGCGCCCTTCATAACGCGCACTGGCATCGACCAGGTGATAACCGGTGGTGAACCAGTGGCTGTCGAAGATCACTACCACATCGGGTTTGAGCGCCTGGATTTTTTCGCGTACACGCGCAAACCCGGCAATCAGGTCAGAGTCCTCCCCGGCGCCCATGGCGCGGCGGAACTCTTCACACTGCATCAGGCCTGGGTGGTGCGACACAATCGCCGCGCCGACTATTTGTCCCATTTTTCGTTTTCCTTGTTATCGCTGGCTGAAACTGGCGCGGAACGGCTTTTGCGGCACGACCACGTCTTTCACGTCGCAGAAGAACTCGAAGCTCCAGTCGCCCCCCTCGCGGCCGATGCCGCTGCGCTTGATGCCGCCAAACGGTGCGGCAAGGTCGCGGATACCGAAGCTGTTGACCCAGATGAAGCCGGTGCGCACCTGCTGCGCGACGGCCGTGGCGTGGACGGTTTCGCCATAGCACACCCCGCCGAGGCCGAAGTCCGTGCCGTTGGCCATGGCCACGGCTTGCGCGTCGCTGCTGAAGGTCTGCAGGGTCAGGACAGGGCCGAACACCTCGTTCTGGACGATCTCGTCGGCCTGCTCGACGTTGCCGATCAGGGTCGGCTGCAGGTACTGGGCACCGTAGCTGTGCTTGTCACCGCCCCAGAGCACCTGTGCCCCGCTACTGACCGCACGCTCGATAAAGCCCTGGATACGTTCGACCTGGCGCGGGTGAATGACCGGCCCCACCTCGGTCGCCGGATCACGAGGGTCGCCCACCACCAGGTTTTCCACGTAACCACGCATGGCGGCGACGAAACGCTCGGCAACACGCTCATGCACCAGCAGCCGGGTGCCCGCCAGGCAGACCTGCCCGGCATTGCGATACATCAGCGCTGCGGTGGCAGCAGCGTTATCCAGGTCGGCATCCTCGAGCACGATGAATGCGCTTTTGCCACCCAGTTCCAGGCTGCAGGGCACCAGGTTGGCAGCGGCAGCACCGGCAATGACCTTGGCAGTGGGCACGCTGCCGGTGAACGAGATGCGCGCGATCCGCGGGTCGCTGACCAGCTTGGCCCCGGTTGTCGCCCCGGTCCCTTGCACGATATTGAGCACCCCGGCCGGCAAACCGGCGGCGTGGGCGGCGTCAGCCAGCAACGAGCTGGTCAGGGGTGCCCACTCCGGCGGCTTGACGATGCAGGTGTTACCGGCTGCCAGCGCCGGCCCCAGCTTCCAGGTGGCCAGCATCAACGGTGAGTTCCACGGCGTGATGATCACGGCCACGCCGGCGGGGTCATGGCGGATGTGGTGGGTAGCCTGCTCGGTTTCCAGGCAGCGATCCTGCAGGGTGAGCGCGTGCTCGGCAAACCAGCTGATGTTCAGTTTGGCGCGGTTGATCACACCATGGCGCATGCGCGACAGCAGCACGCCGGCGTCGGTGCTTTCCAGCAGGCAAAAGGCGTCGGCGCGCTTGCCGATCTCTTCCGAAAAGCGGTCGAGGTACACCTTGCGCTGCGCCGCGCTGAGTGCACTCCACGACGTGAAGGCACGCTCGGCGGCCACGATCGCGGCCTCCACATGCTCCGCCTCGCCCTCGGCGATATGGCCCAGCACCTGCTGGTCGATGGGGCTGAAAAGCTCAAAGGTGGTCGCCGAGGCGATCCGCTGGCCGTCGATATAGTGGTCGGGGGAAACCTGTACACCGGCCACGTCAATAAGGGCAGATGGCATCGATAACTCCATTTTGTCGTTGTTGAAGGTCATCAAGCGCCTGGGGCTCAATAACCGGAGGAAGCAGGTGCGGCCTCGGACACGGGTGCCCGGACGCGCCCCAGTAGCGTGCGTGCCGCTTGCGCCAGCAGCGTGGCATCCACCCCTACGGCGACGAAGCGTGCGCCTCGCGCCGTGTAGCGCTGTGCCAAGGCAAGGTCGGTACTCAGTACCCCGGCCGCTTTTCCTGCAGCGTTCACCACGTCGATCGCCTGCTCGATGGCGGCGACCACCTCAGGGTGCCCCGGCTGCCCGATCAAGCCCATCGAAGCGCTCAGGTCGGCAGGCCCGAAGAACACGCCGTGCACCCCCTCCACCGCGGCGATCTGCTGCACGTTGGCCAGCGCCTCTACGGTTTCTACCTGAACCAGCAAGCACACCCGCTCGTTGGCCTGGGTCAGGTACTGCGCATCGGCGCCCCACCGTGACGACCGGGCAAGGCCGCAGCCCACACCCCGCACACCCTGCGGCGGGTAGCGCATGGCCCGCACCAGGTCGCGCGCCTGTTCGGCGTTTTCGACCATGGGCACCATCAGCGTCAGGGCACCGGTTTCCAGCACTTGCTTGATCAGTGCCGCATCCCCGTGCGGCAGGCGCACCACGGGGTGCCCGGGATAGGCTGCAAGGCTTTGCAGGGTGGCCAGAATCGTGCGCAGATCGTTAGGGCCATGCTCACCGTCGATCAACAGCCAGTCGAACCCCGCGGTAGCGCAGACTTCAGCGCTGTAGGCATCGGCCAGGGCCAGCCACAACCCGATTTGCGCCGTGTCGAAGGCCAGCGCTTCGCGGAAGGAACGGGCGGTCATACGAACCTCAGCGAGATCGAACCGAGCGGGCCGTAGTCGGCATGGAAAGTGTCGCCAGGCGCACATGCGACCGGGCGCGTGAACGAGCCACCCAGGATTATCTGCCCGCTTTCAAGGCCTTCGCCATGCAGGGCGAAACGGTTGGCCAGCCACGCCACGCCATTGCCGGGGTGGTTGAGCACCGCCGCCCCCAGCCCCGACTCTTCGATGACCCCGTTCTTGAACAGCAACGCACCAGCCCAGCGCCAGTCCACCTGGTCGGGCCGCATCGGCCGGCCACCCAGGATGATCCCGGCGTTGGCTGCGTTGTCGGCGATGGTGTCGCGCACCTGGCGGGGCACCTTGCTATCGCGGTCGAACTGCTCGATTCGCGCATCGATCAGTTCAAGGGCAGGCATCACATAGTCAGTGGCGTTGAGCACATCGAGCAAGGTCACGTCAGGGCCACGCAGGGGGCGCGCAAGGATGAACGCCAGCTCGACCTCCAGGCGCGGGACGATGAACCGCGACGCCTGCACTTCAGAGCCGTCGGCCAACAGCATGTCATCGAGCAAGGTGCCGTAGTCGGGCTCGGTGATCTGCGCCGAGATCTGCATGGCCCGTGACGTGAGGCCGATCTTGTGGCCAATGACCTTGCGCCCCTGGGCAAGCTGCAGCGCTATCCATTCGCGTTGGATGGCATAACTGTCGTGGATCGTCATATCAGGGAAGCGTTGGGAAAACTGCCGCACCTGTTGGCGCGAAACCTGCGCTTCGTGGAGTTCGGCAGCCAACGCCCGATGAGTTGATCGCTCAAGCACTGTGGGTGTCCCCCGGCCATGAGTGGCCTGTTGTCGTTGTGGATTGAGGGGATTCTTACGGATTGACTTAGCAATAAAAAGCAATGAAAGTTGCTGTTAAATCAACCTGGGCTTGATAATCATGGCTTTCTTGCGCTTCACCCTGCGCCAACTGGAAACCTTCGTCTGCGTGGCAGAACTGCGCAGCTTCGCCGGCGCCGCAGAGCGCCTGGGCATGACGCCGCAGGCCGTAAGCCAGCTCATCGCTGAGCTGGAAAAGGTGCTGTCGTTCCGCCTGTTCGATCGCTCCACCCGCAAGGTCAGCCTCTCCGCGGCAGGCAGTGACTTTTTTGCCTCGGTGCAAACCACCATGCGCCACGCGCGCGCCTGTGAAAGTACCGCTTCCGATGTGCGCAACCGGGCTGCGGGCGTGGTCCGGATCGGGGCGCCCCTGGTGCTGGCCAGTCGCGCGCTACCTGCTGCGATAAAGGCCTATGGCCTGACCCACCCCAAGGTCGTGGTGCGCATCCGCGACCTGCCGGTGGAGATGCTGGCCGATGCCGTCGCGGCAGGTGATGTGGACTTGGCGCTGGGCCCGGATCGCCCGGTTGGCACGGATGTTCGCCGCCAGGCCATGTTCGAGAGCCGCTGGGTGTTGTTCTGCTCGCCGGACCACGCGCTGGCCAGCAGGGCCAGGGTCACCTGGCACGATCTGCATGATATTCACCTGGTGGCCTCGGGCCGGGACCACGAACGCAGCGTACTGCCCATGCACGCAAACGCACCGGAGGCGCTGCGCATCAGCCCGGTAGAAATCGTGGACAACATCACCACGGCGCTGGGCATGGCCGAACAGGGGCTGGCAGCCACACTCGCCCCCGCCTACGTGGGTTGCCTGGCCAGGCACTACGGGCTCAAGACCTGCAACGTCGAAGACCCGGAAACCTTGCGCTCGGTGTGCTTGTATCAATCCACCGTGCGCAACCTTTCGCCCGCTGCCGACGGCTTCGCCGAATTCCTGGGCCCGTGGCTGAAAGAATGGGCCAGCCAGCTCTAAAGCTGGGCGGGCACGCCGTGCTGCACCACGCGGTGCCCCCGCAACAGCCACAACACCGCCCCAGCGGCTACCAGAATGCCAGGGGTTGCAGCCATCAGCACGGTGGCTGCGCCACTGCCAGCGGCCAGCATCTGCCCAGCCAGCAAAGGCCCGCTCATGGAGCCCAGCCGGCCGACCGCCACGGCAGCGCCAACGCCGGTGCCGCGAATGGCGGTTGGATAGAACCGGGGCACCAGGGCGTACAGCACCAACTGCCCACCAATGGAAAAAAAGCCCGCGGTGAAACCTGCGACCAGCATGCCGGTGAGGTGCGCGGAAAGCCCTAGCCCGGCGAGCGCCACGAGAATGCCGCAGTACATCAGCACCACCAGCATCGCCACATTCCACCGGTCGAGCAGCCGCCCGAGCATCAGCGCACCCAACGCCCCGCCCACGTTCAGCACGATCTGCACGGTGGCTGCGTCGACCCGGCTGAAGCCCAGCCCCCTCAGCAATGTGGGCAGCCAGTTCTGCAGGATGAACAGCACCATCAGCGTGAAAAAGAAGCCGACCCACAACAGCAGCGTGGGTCTGGCGGTGTCGCGCTGGAACAGGCCACGCCAATCGGCCTGCTGCCGCGCGCCGGCCGCTCGTTGCGCGCTGAATGCACGCGACTCAGGTAGCCACCGGTAGAGCAGCGGGATGATCAGCAATGGCCCGACACCGCCCACGATGAAGACTGTTTTCCAGCTGTCCTCGGTGCCGGTAAGGCCGATGCCGGCCGCCAGGGCGCCGCCCAGCGGCATGCCGCAGTACATCAGGCTGACGGCCGTGCCATGCAGGCGCTGTTCGACCGCTTCGGAACACAGCGCAATCAGGTTGGGCATGGCTGCGCCCAACCCCAACCCGGTCAGGAACCTGGCGCTCAGCAGGGTTTCATAGTTCCAGGCAAGGGCAGTGGCCAGCGAGAACAGGCCGAACAGGCTCACTGCGGCCATCAGCACCCGCTTGCGGCCAACCCTGTCCGCTAGCCAGCCGCCCACTAGCGCGCCAGGTAGAAGCCCGATGATGCTTGCGCTGAACACCAGGCCCAGCGCACTTGAAGAAAGGTCGAAATGGGCCGCCAGTGACGGGCCGGCGATACCGGCAGATTGAATGTCCATGCCTTCGAGCAGCGCGACTATGAAACACAGCCCGATGGTCAACATGGAGGAGCGCGCAGTGCATGTCATCGTGCTCATGGTGTCACCTTTTATTTGAATTGTGGGTGGTTACAGGTGGCTGGGCGTTGCAGGCAGCACCTAGGCTCTGTACGAAAAGCCTTGATACTTGCCCATGCTGCGTTGAAAACAGCCTCGGAATGCTCATGTACTCCAGTACACTCCGCTTCCTCGGCTGTTTTCGCCTTGCCTGGCCTGCGTCTCAAGACTTTTCGTACAGAGCCTAGAAACGAGGCAGGTCCGGGTGCGCCATTTGCCCTTCGTGGATATGCATGCCGCCAAGTTCCGCACAGCGATGCAGGGTGGGTATTGCCTTGCCGGGGTTCAGGATCGAATGCGGGTCGAACAGCGTGCGGATCTGCGCGAACACTTCCAGCTCGTGCGCACCGAACTGCCAGCACATGCCGTGTAGCTTCTCCGTACCGATACCATGCTCACCGCTTATCGAGCCGCCGGCCTCCAGCGCCAGCGCCATGATCCGGTCCGCCAGCGCCATTGCCCGCGCCTCCTCGCCCTGGTTGCGGCTGTCGTAGCGCAACACCGAATGGAGATTGCCGTCGCCGGCATGGAAACTCTGCACCACCTCGATCGCCGCCTCGGCGGCCATCTGGTTGATACGGTCCAGCACTTCACCCAGCAGCCGACGGGGTACTACGCAATCGGCCACATACACATCCCGCGCCGTTCTCAGCAACGCCGGCAGGATGTTCTTGCGCGCCGCCCACAGTTCGAGCCGCTCATGCTGCTCATCTGCCTGGCGCAACTCCAGCAGCCCATGCTGCCGGAAGATCACCTGGATCTGTTCCGTCCAGGCGGCGATCTCGGCGGCCTGGCCATCCAGTTCGCAGAGCAGCGCGCCGCCTGCATCCGTACGCAGCTTCAGCCCCGGCGAGTAACTGTCGGCAGCGATCAAGGACGCGTTATCCATGATTTCCAGCCCGGCAGGCACAATCCCGGCCCCGATGATAGCGGTCACAGCGTTGCAGGTGTCTCTTGGCGTGGAAAAAAAGCCCAGCAAGACACGAATTTTCGACGGCACAGGTAGCAGGCGCAGGCGCGCCTGGGTAATGAGGCCCAGCAGCCCTTCCGACCCGGTCAGCAACGACAGAAAGTCAAAACCCGGGGTATCCAGCGCGGCACTGCCCACCTCGAGCACCTGGCCTGCCCCGTCGACCATTCGTACGCCCAGCAGGTTGTTCACCGTGAGCCCGTACTTGACGCAGTGCACGCCGCCTGCATTCTCCGCCACGTTGCCGCCAATCGTGCAGGCGCTCTGGCTGGACGGATCGGGGGCGAAAAACAGGCCATGGTGTTGCGCGTGCTCTGAAACCGCCACGTTACGTACGCCCGGCCCGGCCAGCGCCTGCCCTGCGGCTGCCAACACGGTGACAGCGCGAAGCCGGTTGAGGCCCAGCACGACACTGCCCGACACAGGCGTTGCCCCGCCAGAAAGACTGGTGCCGGCCCCCCGTGGCGTGACGGCTATGCGATGCTGCGCACAATAGCGCAGTACCTGGCAGACCTCGTCTTCATCAGCCGGCAGTACCACCGCCATGGGCCGCTCGCACAAATGAAACAGCGCGTCGCACTCGTAAGGGACGAGCGCCGCCGGCTCATCGATCACCCAGCGATCGCCCACGATCGCCTTGAAGGCATCGACGGCACACTGGCGCGCACGGTTGTGTTCAGGCATGTGAGCATTCCTCGTCAGTTAGACGCTGCGCAAGCAACTCCAGCCAGTGGCCGACCTCGACCGGGCTGGCTTTCTGCAGGTGCAGGATGCAGCCCACGTTGGCCGACACCACCCGTGAGGGCTGGCCGGCGGCAAGGTGACCCAGCTTGCGCGTGAGCAGTTCTTCACTGCGCCCGGGCTGCAGCAGCGAATACGCGCCCGCAGAGCCGCAGCACATGTGCTCCTCTTGCACGGGTATCAATGTGTAGCCCGCCCGGCGCAGAATGGTTTCTACCTGCGCTTTGGCCCGCAGGCTGTTGCGTAAGCTGCACGGCACATGAAAGGCCAACCGCTCTTCACCGGCTGCCAGCGGTTTCAGGGTAAGGGGCCGCTCAGCCCACAGGGCATTGAGGAACGTGCCAGGGTCTTGCACCAATGCACTGACCCGCGCCGCCTTGGGCGCGTAGGCCGGGTCATCGCGCAGCAAGTGCCCATAGTCCTTGAGCTGCGCACCACAGCCGGTAGATGAAGAGAGGATCGCTTCCGCGCCCCGCTCGATCGCGGGCCACCAGGCGTCGATATTGCGCCGCATGGCCGCTTTGGCGGCGTGCGGCGCATCCAGATGCTGGCTGAGTGCCCCGCAGCAGCCACCGCCCGACGCGTGCACCATGGCAACGCCAAACCGGTCCAGCAACAGGGACAGCGCCGCGTCATGCCCCGGCGTAAACACCGGCTGCACACAACCCTGCAGGCTCAGTACATGGCGCGCGTGCCTGGGCGCGAGCCCTGTTGCCAGTGCCGGGCGGTCGGGTACCAGGGCACGCAGGCGGCCTGGCAAACAGGGCTTCAACGCCCAGCCGATACGCGCCAGGGTGCCAAGGGCAGGCCTGCAGGTCATCACCGAACGAATGGCCAAACGCTTGGCGCGCTGCCAGAAGGGCCGCGGCTGTTGCGCGTTGATCAGTTGCTGCCCCAAGTCGATCAGGTGGCCATACTGCACACCTGACGGGCAGGCAGTCTCGCATGCCTTGCAGTGCAGGCAGTTGTCCAGGTGCCCCCGCGTAACGGCCGTTGCCGTCCCGCCCTGAAGGGTGTCACGGATGAGGTAGATTCGGCCTCTTGGGCTGTCGAGTTCGTTTTCCAGCATTTCATAGGTCGGGCAAACGGAAGCGCACAGCCCGCAATGCACGCAACTCTCGACCAGGGCCGCAGCCTGGATTGCGCAATCGCTGGCGATCAAACGTTCATGCAGGTCTACACGCATTGGGTATTCTCTTTGGCAGCGTCACGCAAGGCGCCGCGATCGAAGATCCGGCAGGGGTCGAAAATATCCGCCAGGCCATGGCTCAGCTGGGTCATGCCCGCAGACAATCCGTGCCAGTCCCCGCCTGCAGGCCCACGCCAGGCCAGCGCATGCCCGCCATGGTCTTGGGCCCAGCCATGAAGGTGCTGATCGCCGCTGGGCAGCCAAGCCCAGCGCAGGCCCCCTGCCCAATCGATTGCACCCGTCGCAGGGTGCAGCAGTGCATCGGGGCGCACGCTTGCCCTCCACAGCGTTTGCCCTGGCCTTGGCCGAAAAAAACCATGCTCACGATGAACCACACTGCGCCAGAAGGCCGCCCCATCAGCCACTTCGGCATACTCACCTGCCAGGTTCGCCAAGGCGTGACGAACGCTGTAATCGCTCCCGCTGTAGCGCAGGAACAGGCGGCCACCCACGTAAGCCGATGCGGACAGCAGGCCAGGCCCCTGGCCGCCCCCCAGCATCGTGGCCAGCGCCGTTTGCGCGGTACAGGCCGTGGCCACCGTCACCTCTGCCGCAGGCCGCGGCATCACGCGCAGCGTCACCTCGAGCAGCGCCCCCAGCATGCCGCGGCTGCCGCCCGCCAGGCGCGCCACGTCGAACCCGGCGACGTTCTTGACCACCCGCCCGCCAAAACGCAGGTCTCTTCCCAGGCCATCGATCAGCCGTACCCCGATCAGGTGGTCGCGCAGTGCCCCGGCATAGGGCCGCCGCGGGCCCGACCACCCCAGCGCCACCGCCCCGCCTATGCTGTTGGTCTGTTGCACCACTGGCTCGAAACCGAGCATCTGGCCGTGCTCGGCCAACACTTGCTGGAGCAGCGCGACCGGGGTGGCGCACCGAACGGTCACGACCAGGTCACTGGGGTCGTACTCAACGATGCCGGTGTGCCCCTGCATGGAAATCACGGCAGCCTCGGTGGTCGCGTGGCTGTGGGTGCCGGCGCCGCGAATCTGCAGCGTGGTGTGGTCTGCGCGCGCCCGGGCGAAGTGCTCACGCAGCCAGGGGACGGCATCGCGTGCATCGGGTAGACGATGTTCGCCTGCGCTGGGCGTTGAACCGAAGGCTGACATGTTAGGCAATCTCGTGTTTTTTATTGTGATTCGCTGGCCAACGCCAGGCTTTGGCAGACGTTAATGAACGCCGGCGCGCAGGTCGACTGACTTATTTTCCCCAACGCATGAGCCGTAGCTCATGTGCTTTTGGCGCTGTATCGAACGCGTCATGCCGATACAATCCAGCCACCGGCAATTGCCGCAATCGCCCCCGGACCACAATGACTGATAGTGACAACAAAGCGCTGCTGGACAGGTTCTTCCGGTCATCGCTCAGCCTCAAGCAACTGCGCATACTGGTAGCGCTTGCCGACCTTGGGCAGGTGCGCAAGGTGGCTGAAGCCATGAACGTCAGCCAGTCTGCTGTTTCCAAGCAGCTGGCAGAAATACAGGAAGGTATCGGGCACCCTGTCGTCACGCGGGTCGGCAACCGCCTGGCGCTGACACCGGTGGGGCTGGCCCTGATCAGCAGCGCCCGGGGCGTGCTCCATCATCTGGAACGGGCGCAGCATGAAATCCTTGCCCTGCGCGAGGGCAAAGGTGGGCACCTGGTGCTAGGCACTGTCTCATCAGTGTGTGCGACATTGGTGCCTGGCGCGCTCAACTACCTGTACGAGCACGCGCCCTCGGTGTCGATCAAAGTGGAAGAAAACACCGCCGACAAACTCATCCCGCAGCTGGTCGACCGTTCGATCGACATGGCGATTATCCGCATATGGCAACCGTTGGCAGTGGCGGGTGTCTCCCAGCAAACCTTGATGCATGAAGCCCTGGTCATCGTCGCCGGGCCTGATCACCCGCTCGCGCGGCAGGGCGTGGTCGACTGGGCACAGACCGTCAAGTACCCCTGGATCGTGCCGAACGCGGGTTCACCCGCACGTGAGGCACTGGAGGCGATGCTGGCCATGCATGGCTTGAGGTTGCCTGGCGGGACCATAGACTCCATTTCCATGACGCTGATCGTCTCGCTGCTGGCCCACAGCCGGCACTTGTGCTTGCTGCCCGAGCACTTCGCCAGAAAACTGCAAGCCAGAAACGAGGCGAGTATTTTGCCGGTGAATACCGCAAACCTTCTGTCTGAAGTACGGGCAGTGTGGTGCACCGCCAACACCAACCCGGCACTCAACACCCTGCTGCGTTGCCTGGCGTACGCCTCAGCGTGATTCGATGGTGTGAGGGGGCGTGCTCGCCCCTCCCTACCCGGCTCACCAGAGCGCTATCTGGTACCCCAGGATCACCCGGTTCTCGTCAAGATCGGTGGTCAAGCCATTGCCCGAGCGGAACGACACATTCCGCCAACGCAGGCTCAAATCCTTCAATGGCCCCGACTGTATGACGTAGGCGATATCCATGTCGCGCTCCCACTCATGCCCGTCCGCCACGCCGCTGGCTTCGATACTGCGCCCTTGTACGTAACGCGTCATGAAAGTAAGCCCGGGCACGCCCATGGCCGCAAAGTTGTAGGTGTAGCGCAACTGCCACGCGCGGGTGTTCTGTTTTGCAAAGGTATTGTGCGTGACCAGGTTGACCGAATAGGGGTCGGCACCTGCCAGGAACGGAAAGTTGCCGTCCCCAGACAATTTCTGCCAGCCAGCACTGAAGCCATGCCCTTGGGTATCCAGTGTGACCATGCCATTGAGGAAGTCGTTGTCGATGTCGCCCCCGATGGCCCGGCCTTCATCGAGGCTATGGAAATAGCGCAGATCGGTCACAAGCTTCAGCCCAGGGGCTATTTCAGCCGTGTGATTCAGGCCCACGAAATGCTGTGCATAGGCGTCTTCCAGGCGCGCGTAGTAATAACTCAGCGAGAGGTCCTTGTTGACCGTGTAGGCCCCACCCGCGAAATCAAAGTCGCCAGCACTCAAGCCGTTATACGCGTAGGCCATGTCCTTGTTATCGGTCGAATCGCGAAGGTTGACCCGGGTCAGTTGGCCAAGCGTCAGGCTAAGGTTGTCGACATCCTTGGAGGTCAACATTGCTCCCGTGTAGCGCGTGGCCAACAGCCTCGTATCGTTGTACATGACCACGGGCAAGTTGGGCTGCAACGAACCCACCGACAACTGCGACTTGCCCAGGCGCATCTTCGCGGTCACGCCGGCTTCAGACCATTCGTTCTCTGCTTTGCCATCACGCCCCAGCACCAACAGGTTGGTGCTGCTACCGCGTTGGCCTGCATCGAGTTTGACGCCCATCTGCGCGATGGCATCCACGCCGAACCCCACTACCCCGTCGGTGAAGCCCGAGTTGAAGCGCAGCGTGAACCCTTGCCCCCAGTCGCGCATGGGCTCGGGGCTTCCCGAGTTGCGCAAGTCACGGTTCATGTACATGTTGCGTGCATCGATCACAGCATGGCTGTCGCTGATAAAATCGGCCCGCGCACCCTGGATGGGCAGTGAAGACGCACAGAGACAGATACTCAGTTGTGCAGTAACGCCAAGTTTTATTTTCATTGTTTTTATGAGTAACAGTGCCCGCTGCTGGCAGGCGGGCTTGCCTGAGGAAGTAGCGCCCGGCCCCGTCAGCACTGCTGACCAAGCCCAGGCATCCAGCACCCTCAGGCTACCGAGGCGCCGTACGCGGCGTTAGCCGATTCCAGCAGCAGCTATCCGGTTCGGGCGGATTTGTGTGCAGGCAACAGCAGCGAGCACCTCTGCGATCGTGGCTGACCACATGCGCCAGCCAGCGGGATCACAAGCTCGGCACCTTTTTTTGACTCATTTTTCACAAGCGATGGGCGATCGTTGAGCCATCCCTACGTGTGATAGCAGTTCCCATTGGCCCGTCTAGCAGCGGGCTATCTTTTGCCCGCGATTCAGGCCAGCGCCGGCAGTAACCCGTGCCAGCCCACCGTTGCTGGTGCATCAGAACTCGGTAATCACGGTCACACCCGCTGTATCGAAGCGGTCCATGTTCATCAACGCGTCGATGGACTGCGCCAGGTTGATGGTCTTGCCCACCAACCTTTCAGGGGCCAGCTTGCCCGAAGCGATCATCTCCATCATGGCATCGTAGCGATGCGCTTGCATGCCATGGCTGCCGTAGATTTCCAGCTCATGGGCAATCACCTTGCTCATGGGGATCGCAGGCTGGGCGTGGTCTGCCAGCATCAGCCCGACTTGTACATGCCGGCCGCGACGGCGCAGGTTGTTGATGGAGTTGAAGCACGTGGTCGGGTGGCCCAATGCGTCCAGCGACACATGTGCGCCGCCCCGGGTGATGTCCATCACCGCCTCCGTCACGTCCGCTACCTGACTGGCATTGATGGTGGCCACGGCGCCCAGTGCCCGCGCCTGAGTGAGGCATCATGCTGGAGGAAACAGAAGCGGCTGGAAGCGAGCGGCGTGATAGAGGGCTACCAGGCCATACTCAACCGCAAGAAGCTGGGTTTGGGGGTGATGGCGTTCGTGCAGATTTCCTGCACCGACCACAGCGAAGAGGCGACCGCGAAGTTCGAAAAGATCATCGCGGCGGCTCCGCAGGTGCTGAGCTGCCACAACACCACGGGCGAAGCCGACTTCCTGCTTCAAGTTGTCGCCCGGGACCTGGACAGCTATAGCCGCTTCATCGACAAGGTGCTGCGCAAGTTGCCCGGCGTGGCGAGTATCAGGTCCAACCTGTCGTTGCGCGAGATGAAAACGACCAACCAGTTCCCCGTGGCCGAACTCCTGAGCCTTTGATCAGGCCCTTGGGGTACTGGACGGCAACTCGCCGAAGCGCCGGCGGTACTGCTCGCTGAAACGACCAAGGTGGTTGAACCCCCAGGCTTCGGCAACCTCGGACACCAGCCGGTCCGAGCCGCTGCACAGCAACTCATTGCGCGCAGCATCCAGGCGCAGCGCCTTGACGTACTGCATGGGAGACTGCTGAAGCGCGCGCTGAAAGCCTTCGCTCAAGGAGCGCACGCTGACCCCCGCTGCGCTGGCAATGTCTGTCAGCTTGATATCGTCGCGCAGGTGCTCACGGATATACCCCTCGGCACGCTTCACATGCCGGGGCATCAAGGGTTGCGGGCCGAACCCGGCGCCGTGATCGGCGTGCAGCGCATGCATGAGGGTGAACAGCGCACTTTGCTGCAGAAACTCCAGCGTGCGAGCATCGGGCGTAGGCTCTGGGCCGATCATGTACGTCATCAACAGGTTGAGAAAGCCGATCCAGCGCATCTGCGCCGTACCGCCGGCTTGCAACATCGCATCGAATCGCAGTGGCCTGGCCGGCATGCAGCCGTGGAAATCCACGCAAGCCGCCTCGATCAGGGCCAGGGGGAACTGCACATGCAGACGCCAGCTGTCGGCACTGAATGCCTTGTTGATACGGTCTTCCAGTGAATCGATCATCACCAGCCCGCCCCCGCCGGAGTAAACCCCTTTTGGCGTGTGGATGGTCGCGCTGCCTTGTAGCTGGGTGCTGACCAGCAAAAACGAGGTGGGCGTCTGGTCGAGCATGACCGGCACGCCAAAGCGCAAACTGGCCACCTGCAATTCACCGACAGCGCGGCGCTGCAACTGCATGGCAAGCGCACCATCGCGGTTGTCCACGGCGAGCCGGTTCGCGCTGTAATTGGCTGCAAGCACGTCCGACGCGTGCCGCGCATCGCAAGCCTCGACCTGGTCTGCGGTAAAGCTCAACGCGGCTTGTGTATAGGTACGCAGCAACGAAACCGCATGGGCAACGCCGTTGCAAGAGGCCATGGTTGTCACAGCGCGCCACTCTTATTGTTGTTGTGAGTGCTCACGTTGTAAGCAATCGGCCGGGGGGAGTCAATGCCGGCCATCGCGAGACCCGCCTACAGCGCTGCGGTGACGCGCCCCTTTGGCTACCGTTTGCTGGCGGGTGTTCAATCCTCGCGAATATGCCGCTCCTGGCGTTCCTGACGCTCTTTCGCTTCGATACACAGCGTGGCTGTCGGGCGCAGCAGCAAGCGCCTGAGACCAATGGGTTCGCCAGTGTCCTTGCACCAACCGTACTCACCCCGGGCAATGCGCTCCAAAGCCTCGTCGATCTTGTCCAGCAGCTTTTTTTCCCGCTCCAGCAAGCGCAGTTGCCAGTGCCGTTGCTCTTCCACGGTGCCCAGGTCGGAGGGGTCGCTGCTGGGTTCGAACTGCTGCATCAACTCGAACTCACGGGAAATTCGCGCTTGCAGCTCAGTCCGCTGTACCAGCAGCAGATCACGGAAAAAGGCCAGCTGTGCAGCGTCCATATAGGCCGCTTCAGGCATGCGGAGCAATTGGTCTTCGGTCATTGCAGTCGTTCTCGCGTGGAGGGTTGCGTTTCAGCGCCGCTGGCCATTGAACGCCAGCGGTAAGCCTTGGCAGTGCGCGTTCAAGCGGTGCTCATGCCAGGCCAACTGGCCGGACACGATCGTGGTCGTGACCCGATGGCGCAGGCAGTGGTGCTGCAAAGGTGTCCACTGGCAGTGGGCAAGGACCGGGTCGAGGTCAACCGGCCTGGGTGCGTCGAGGCGTTCGACCAGGGCGAGGTCAGCCCAGTAGCCTTCGCGCAGGTAGCCACGTGCCTCTATCGCGAACAGGTCGGCGACCGCATGGCTGGTTTTACGCACCAGCTGGGTGATCGGCAGCAGCCCCTGCTCGACCAGCTCGAACAGCGCTGGCAGTGCATGCTGCACCAACGGCAACCCGGAAGGTGCCAAGCCGTAAGGCTGTTGTTTTTCTGCCAGCGTATGGGGGGCATGATCGGTGCCGATCACATCGATGCGGTCCTCCAGCAAGGCCTGGCGCAGCGCGTCGCGGTCGGCAGTGGTCTTGATCGCCGGGTTGCACTTGATGAGGTTGCCCAGGCTTGCGTAGTCGCGGTCATCGAACAGCAGGTGGTGGACGCACACCTCAGCGGTGATCAGCTTGTGGGCCGACGGGCCAGGCTCGAACAGCCGCAACTCCCTGGCAGTGGTCAGGTGCAGCACATGCAGACGGGTAGCGAAACGGTTTGCCAGCTCGACCGCCAGGCTGGACGAACGCCAGCAAGCGTCTGCATCGCGTATCAGCGGGTGCATCGCTGGCGTGATGCCTGCGCCGAACTGCGCACGGTAGCGGGCTTCGTTGGCAATGATCGAAGGGGTATGCTCGCAATGCGCCAGCAACACCGTCGGTACACAGGCAAAAAGCCGCTCGAGCACCCTGGTGTCATCAACCAGCATGTCGCCGGTGGAGGCCCCCATGAATACCTTCACCCCGGCAATTTGCCGGGGATCCAGGCGGGCAACGGTCTCCAGGTTGTCCTTGCTCACCCCAAAATGGAAACCGTAGTTGGCAACCGATGAGCTGGCAGCGCGGGCCTTCTTGTCGTCAAGGGCCGCCTGCGTCAAGGTGGCCGGCCTGGTGTTGGGCATGTCCATGAAACTGGTGATACCACCGGCCACGGCAGCACGTGACTCACTGGCCATGCAGCCTTTGTGCGTGGCGCCGGGTTCGCGAAAGTGCACTTGGTCGTCGATCATGCCAGGCACCAGCCAGCGGCCTTGGGCATCGATCTCCACAGGGGCATTCACGCCCTCGATGCTGGCGGCGATCTTGTCGATTCGGCCGCGGGCAATGAAGACATCGGCCTCGAACACCTTGCCCTCGTTCACCAGCCGGGCATTTCTGATCAGGATACGGCTCATGAACGCGCGTCCCCGTGGCTGACACTGGCTGGCTGCTCGAACCGGAACGGCATGACCCATCTCTCACTGCTAAAATGTTATGTTATAACACTGTATACCAGTGGGTATTTCCCCGTCACCCTCTTCTTGCATTACAGGTAATCCGCATGCGCGCTTCTCACACTTCTGCCGCCGAACCCTACGCCGACACTGAACTGGCCTGCCTGGCGGGGGCCAAGGCTGCGCTCTATCGCTGGGCAGCGACGGTCGCCACGCGTGACGTCGACCAGGTGCTGGCGCTTTATGCACCAGATGCGATCCTGGTGCCGACCCTGTCGAACCAGGTACGGGACTGCGACGACAGCCGTCGCAACTACTTCGACAACTTCCTGGCCAATGATGGGATGGTGTGTGACATCCAGGTATTCAAGAAACGGGTAAGCCGCAAGCTCGGCACCGTGGTGGTCGGTGGGCTCTATACGTTCGTCTATCGCCAAGCAGGCGTTCAGCGGGTGGTGCCCGCGCGCTTCCTGTTCACCTTTGAACGGATCGACGACCAGTGGCTGATCACCGGGCACCACTCGTCGATCGAGGCCTGAGGGTGGGGCCAGCAGGCGGCCGAGGCTCGCATCCGCCGCGAGCACGAGGTGCGGATACCGCCGAGGGTGGCTCGGTGGGCCTTACACCTGCCGCAGCACTGCGTGTATTTCAGCCACGATCTGGCAGCTGGCCTGCTCCACCGTGCCTTCATTGCGGCACAGCACCCAGCCCTGTTCGGCAACCGCACGTTCGAACGCCTCGGTGCAGGCTACCTGTTCATCCAGGGTGTGGATGACGGTACTGCGCAGCCCGCGGGTGCGCGCAGCCGCCCGGGCCCAGGAGGTTTCGGCGGCGGTGACCACGCCCACGTGCAGGTCCGGCACCTGCACGCCGCGCTCAAGGTTCAACTGCAGGATCTGCGCAAACGGCACGCTGCGGCGGAAGGCTGCGTCCGACGGGTACCAGCGATCGATCAGGATGATGCTGCCGGCCGGTTGCCGGGGCAGCACGTTTCGGGAAATCCAGGCACGGCTGTCGGCAAAGCGTTGGCAAACCTCATGCTCCAGCGCCTGGCAAGGGTTGCGGGCAAGCCTGTTGACCAAGGCCATGGTATCGCCGCGGTAGGGATCGTTGTTTCTCTCGCACAGGCGGACCACCTTGTGCCCGCCCAGCCTGAGGGCTTGCGTAACGGCCTCCAGCAAGGTGGTCTTGCCGGTGCCTTTAGGGCCATCGAGAGATACAAAAAGCGGACGGTTCATCGTTCAAAACCCATAAGCGCAAGCGCGGGATGAGAGCATTGATCACACCCCGCTTCAAGCGCTTGCGCTCAAGGAGTACATTTGTACCCCACCCGGGACAGGCGGCCCGTTCGCTAGCGCGCGGGTGCCGCCCCCGTCAGGCGTTTTACCCACGCCCATGGCACGCAACAGGATGTCACACCGCGAGGACCGCTGCGGGTCACCAACTCGGATGCACTGGTGGCGCCGTTGCTGGCGGGTGTCGCGCTTGCCGAACTGCCAGAGTTCATTGCGGCGCACTACCTGGCCGATGGCCGCCTGGAACGGGTATTGCCGGCATGGCGCATGACCCAGGGCGGCCTGTATTTCGTCACCCCTTCGGCGCGGAGTCGGCCACGCAAGGTGCAGGCATTGGCCGATTTCTTTGTCGAACGGTTGTCTGCCGCCGCCTGGCGGGGCCCTCGGGCTGAGGGCTGAGCGCAGCTACCTGCCGGTGAAATGATTGGGGCCACCCTGCAGGCAGCCCCAAAGCGTCAGCTGGAGACTCAGGGCCGCATTGCGCTGGCCCTTTCACGGCGCCAGGACGCGCCCACCAAGGTGGGCTGCCCAGGCTCAGACCGCCAGCGCGCGCTCACGCAGCTCGCTGTTGAGGATGCGGTCGTTTTCGCTGTAGTCGACCGGGCAGTCGATCACGTGCACGCCTGGGGTCTTGATGCAGTGCTCCAGCAGCGGCAGCAGGCCGTCGGCGCTTTCCACGCGGTGGCCATTGGCGCCGTAGGCTTCGGCATACTTGACGAAGTCCGGGTTGCCGTAGTCCAGGCCGAAATCGGTGAAGCCCATGTTGGCCTGCTTCCAGCGGATCATGCCGTAGCCATCGTCACGCAGGATCACCACGGTGATGTGCATGCCCAGACGCACGGCGGTTTCCAGTTCCTGGCTGTTCATCATGAAGCCGCCGTCACCGCACACCGAAATCACCGGGCGATCCGGGTAGACCAGGTGTGCAGCCATGGCCGATGGCAAGCCGGCGCCCATGGTCGCCAGGGCGTTGTCCAGCAGCACGGTGTTCGGCTTGTGCGCCTTGTAGTTACGGGCGAACCAGATCTTGTAGATGCCGTTGTCCAGGGCCACGATGCCTTCGGACGGCAGCACGCGACGAATGTCGGCCACCAGGCGCTGTGGGTAGACCGGGAAGCGGTCGTCGTCGGCGCCTTCGGCGATCTGGGCTTCGTTGGCTTCACGAATCGCCATGAGGCGGGTGAAGTCCCAGTGCGAAGTGTCGCCCAGGCCTTCAGCGATCTGCCACACGGCGTTGGCGATGTCGCCGATCACTTCAACCTGCGGGAAGTACACGGCATCGACTTCGGCGGAACGGAAGTTGATATGGATGACTTCGGTGCCGCCACGCACCATGAAGAACGGCGGCTTCTCGATCACATCGTGGCCGATGTTGACGATCAGGTCCGCCGCTTCGATCGCACGGTGCACGAAATCGCCGGACGACAGCGCAGCGTTACCCAGGAAGCGCGGGTGGCGCTCGTCAACCACACCTTTGCCCAGCTGGGTGGTGACGAATGGGATACCGGTATTATCGACCAGTTGCTTGAGGACCTTGGCGGTCATCTTGCGGTTGGCGCCGGCGCCGATAACCAAGATCGGACTGCGGGCTTTGTGCAGCTTTTCAATCGCAGCTTCGATGGCCACGTGCTCGGCCAGCGGGCGGCGGTGCAGGCTGCGCGGGATCGGCAGCGCGTCGGTCTGCTCGGCGGCGATGTCTTCCGGCAGTTCCAGGTGCACGGCACCCGGCTTTTCTTCTTCAGCCAGGCGGAAGGCTTCACGCATGCGCGAAGGGATGTTGTCGGCCGAAGCGAACTGGTGGGTGTACTTGGTGATGGGGTCCATCATGCCGCACACGTCGATGATCTGGAAGCGGCCCTGCTTGGACTTCTTGATCGGCTTCTGGCCGGTGATCATCATCATCGGCATGCCGCCCAGGTAGGCATAGGCGCTGGCCGTGACCAGGTTGGTGGCACCCGGGCCGAGGGTCGACAGGCTGACGCCGGTCTTGCCGGTCAGGCGACCGTAGGTAGCCGCCATGAAGCCTGCAGACTGCTCGTGACGGGTCAGTACCAGTTTGATCTTCGACTTGCGCAGGGATTCGAGCAGGTCGAGGTTTTCCTC
>NZ_BLJG01000109.1 GCF_009932375.1 Pseudomonas juntendi | reverse complement strand
GGCGCACAACAAAAAGCCCCCGGGCTGTTCAGCGCGGGGGCTTTTCGTAGAATGTGGCGGTGAAGAAGGGATTTGAACCCTTGATACGATTTCTCGTATACACACTTTCCAGGCGTGCTCCTTCGACCACTCGGACACTTCACCGTTTCTCTTCAAGCCTTGCGGCCCGTCGAGGTGCGCTAATTTAGTGAAAGCGCTCCCCTTTGGCAAGCATTTTTTTCAGTTTTTTCATGTATTTGCACCAGAGCCCGGCTGGGCGCTGACCGACCAGTCAGCCTTGCTGCTTTACCTTGGCCATCGCGCTGGGTAACGTCGGTGCCACGCCAACAAAAGGACTCTGCCATGAGCGAGCTGATTACCTACCACGCCGAAGACGGCATCGCCACCCTGACCCTGAACAACGGCAAGGTCAATGCCATCTCGCCGGAGGTCATCAGCGCGTTCAATGCCGCGCTGGACCGCGCCGCCGAGGCCCGCGCGGTGGTGATCATCACCGGGCAGCCGGGCATTCTGTCGGGCGGCTACGACCTCAAGGTGATGACCCGCGGCCCACAGGAAGCCATCAGCCTGGTCACCGCCGGGTCCACCCTCGCCCGCCGCCTGCTGGCTCACCCCTTCCCGGTGGTGGTCGCCTGCCCGGGCAATGCCGTGGCCAAGGGCGCCTTCCTGCTGCTGTCGGCCGACTACCGCATTGGCGTCGAAGGGCCGTACAAGATCTGCCTGAACGAAGTGCAGATCGGCATGACCATGCACCACGCCGGCATCGAACTGGCTCGCGACCGTCTGCGCCGCTCGGCCTTCCACCGGTCGGTGATCAACGCCGAAGTGTTTGACCCGCATGCGGCGGTGGATGCCGGCTTCCTCGACAAGGTGGTGCCCGCCGAACAACTGCAGGAAGCGGCGCTGAACGTGGCGCGGGAATTGAAGAAGCTGAACATGCTGGCGCACAAGAACACCAAGCTGAAGGTGCGCAAAGGGCTGCTCGAGGCCTTGGACACCGCCATACAACTGGACCAGCAGCCTATGGGTTGAGCCTGCTGGCCGCGACGCGGGGCAGGCGTACGCTGCTCCCGCGCAGGAGCGGGCTCACCCGCGAAGTGGCCAGCACAAGCTGACACCGGCATTTGCCCCAACCAGTGCACAGCCGTACACTGCCCGGCGACTGTCTGGTGTGAGTCGTACCATGCTTTATTTATTGCGCATGCTCCTGCTGGCGCTGCACTTTCTCGCCGTTGGCGTCCTGGGCCTGGCCATTGGCTTGTGCCGCCCCTTCAACCCCGACAACAGCCGCCTGTTCGCACGCCTTTACAGCCGGCCGGGCACCTGGCTGCTGCGCATCAAGGTCAAGGCCGAGGTCGGCCCGCTGTGGGACCAACCGCCCGGTTGCGTGATCGTGGCCAACCACCAGTCCAACTTCGATCTGTTCGTGCTGGGCCAGGTGGTGCCGCAGCGCACGGTCGCCATCGGCAAGAAAAGCCTGGGCTGGATACCGTTGTTCGGTCAGCTGTTCTGGCTGGGCGGCAACGTGTTGGTCGACCGCAACAATGCCTACCAGGCGCGCAAGGCCCTGCAGAAGACCACCCGGGTGCTGCAGAACGACACCTCTATCTGGATTTTCCCCGAAGGCACACGCAATGCCGGCGAGCAGTTGCTGGCGTTCAAGAAAGGCGCGTTTCACATGGCCATCGAGGCCGGCGTGCCGATCGTGCCAGTGTGCGTCAGCCGCTATGCCCGGCGCCTGAGCCTGAACAGCTGGCGCCGCCGCACCGTGATCGTGCGCTCGCTGCCGCCCATTGCCACCGCGGGCCTGACCCAGCAGGACCTGCCAGCACTGGTGGAGCAGTGCCGTGTGCAGATGCAACAGTGCATCGAGCGCATGGAAGGGGAACTGGGCAAGGGCTAGGTTGCTCTTCTGCCGTCTACAGCCCAAGCTATGAACCGTGTTCAACCGGAATAAGCGGGCAACCATGGGTCGAGTAGTGGCGTCAGCGGTGTACAGCGCCGGCCGGAAGGTCACCAACATCAGCATCGACGAGGGCAGCGAGTGGGCACGCAAGCCTGGGCATTTTGTCTGGATCGGCCTGGAAGAGCCCAACGCCGAGGAGCTGGCCACCCTGCAATGCCAGTTCAACCTGCACGAACTGGCCATTGAGGATGCCCTGGAAAAGCACAGCCGGCCCAAGCTCGAGACATTCGGCGACGCGCTGTTCATCGTCACATACTCGCCGGTACGTCACGAAGGCAAGCTGGAGTTCATCGAAACCCACATCTTCGCCGGCAACGGCTACATCATCACCTGCCGCAACGGCCACTCCAAATCCTATGCCATGGTGCGCCAGCGCTGCGAGGCGCGGCCCTTGCTGCTGGAGCACGGTGAAGACTTCGTGCTGTACGCCCTGCTCGACTTCGTCACCGAAAACTACCAGCCAGTCAGCGAAGCCATCCATGGCGAGATCGAAGCGCTGGAGCAGAGCGTGCTGGGGGGCTCACTGCAAGAGGATGACATTCGCCGCCTGCACAGCCTGCGCCGCGACATCCTGCGCCTGCGCCGCTACGTGGCGCCCATGGTTGAGGTCAGCGAAGAGCTGCAGCGCCTGAGCTTCCCGTTCATCGACAAGAACATGCGTCCGTATTTTCGTGACGTGCAAATCCACGTCACCCGGCAGATGGAGGACTTGTCGGGCATTCGTGACATTGCCAGCCAGACCATCGAGATCGGCATGTTCCTGGAGTCGTCACGGCAAAGCATCGTGCAACGCAAGTTTGCCGCGTGGGCGGCGATCCTGGCGTTCCCCACGGCGATCGCCGGGGTGTATGGGATGAACTTCCAGAATATG
Organism: Pseudomonas juntendi; assembly: GCF_009932375.1. Taxonomy (GTDB): domain Bacteria; phylum Pseudomonadota; class Gammaproteobacteria; order Pseudomonadales; family Pseudomonadaceae; genus Aquipseudomonas; species Aquipseudomonas juntendi. The sequence continues at coordinate 43,448 of NZ_BLJG01000109.1, read as the reverse complement.
CCGGAGCTGAGCTGGCATTACGGCTATTTTGCGGTGTTGGGGGTGATTGCTGCGGGGTGTACCGGGTTGTATGCCAGTTTCAAGAGGTCGGGCTGGCTATAGGCCGCTTGCGGCCCATCGCGACTCAATTCCGCTACGGGCACCGGCGTTGCCGGCGTGGGAGCGGGCGTGCCCGCGAAGTATCCAACCCGGTGGATGGCACCGGCTTTGCCGGTGTTCGCGGCTGAAGCCGCTCCTACATCGGTAGCGTAAGCTGTAAGAGCGGGTTTACCCGCGAAGCAGGCGACGGGGTGGATGGCACCGGCGTTGCAGGTGCTCGCGGTGTGGGAGCGGGCGTGCCCGCGAAGAATCCAACACGGTGGATGGCACCGGCTTTGCCGGTGTTCGCGGCTGAAGCCGCTCCTACATCGGTAGCGTGAGCCGTAGGAACGGGTTTACCCGCGAAGCAGGCGGCGCGGTGGCTGTGCTGGGGCCGCCGAGCGGCCTCCGGCAACCTCAGGCGTTACCGGAAAGCTTGAGCCGCGCCGCCTGGGTGAAGTCCAGCATGCGGTTCAATGGCTTGATCGCCTTGGGCACCAACGCAGGGTCGACAAAAATCTCATCCCCCCCATTGCGCAGGCAGTGCAGCACACGCTCGAGGGTGTTCATGGCCATCCACGGGCAGTGCGCGCAGCTGCGGCAGGCGGCGCCGTTGCCGGCAGTAGGCGCTTCGACGAATACCTTGTCCGGGCACAACTGCTGCATCTTGTAGAAGATGCCGCGGTCGGTAGCAACGATGAAGGTCTTGTTCGGCAAGGTCTGCGCGGCCTTGATCAATTGGCTGGTGGAACCCACCGCATCCGCCAACTCGATCACCGCTTCCGGTGATTCGGGGTGCACGAGGATGGCGGCGTCCGGGTACAACGCCTTCATGTCGGCCAACTGGCGCGACTTGAATTCTTCATGGACGATACAGGCACCGTCCCACAACAGCATGTCGGCACCGGTCTGCTTCTGGATGTAACGGCCCAAGTGCTGGTCCGGGCCCCAGATGATGGTTTCGCCGTTGTCCATCAGGCTTTCGACGATTTCCAGTGCGCAGCTGGAGGTCACTACCCAGTCGGCACGGGCCTTCACCGCAGCGGAGGTATTGGCATACACCACCACGGTGCGCTCCGGGTGCTGGTCGCAGAACGCCGAAAACGCTTCGACCGGGCAGCCCAGGTCGAGCGAACAGGTGGCCTCCAGGGTCGGCATCAGCACGCGCTTTTCCGGGGTGAGGATTTTTGCCGTTTCGCCCATGAAGCGCACACCGGCCACGATCACCGTTTCGGCGGGGTGGTTCTTGCCGAAGCGGGCCATTTCCAGCGAGTCGGACACGCAGCCGCCGGTTTCTTCGGCCAGCGCCTGAATGACCGGGTCGCAGTAATAATGGGCGACCAGCACAGCGTTCTGGGCCTTGAGCTCGGCAGCGATGGCCGCACGGTATTCGGCCTCCTGCTCGGCTGTCAGCGGGTTGGGCTGCTTGGCGTCGAGGTGGGCCTGAACCAACAGGCGTTCGGAAATCTGGGTCATGATCGCTGGACCTGCAAGCGCGCGTGCGCATCAAATCGAGTGTATCACCCGGCCCTGACAGATCGGCTAAGGGTGCCGGACGGCGCAGGCCGCCACGGCCCTCTGCGGGCGCGGATTATTATCGGAGGCCGAAGGCTACAGAGAATCCAGCGATTACTAAAGGGGTTTTTGTGTTGCCGGCGCTGGCCTGTTCGCGGGTGAAGCCACCAGGAGACCAGCGCCGGATAACCATCACCCCCGCGGCGACAGCGCTGCGAGGTGCGCGGCCATCAGCATGGCGAATTCTTCCACGGTCATCTTCTGCCCATTGAAATCGACCATGCCATCGGCATAGTGCAGGCTGCTGACCACATCATCGCCCTGCACGGTGGCCAGGCCGCTCTGCACGGCCATCATGCCGACCATCTCCCCGGCCTGCCCCGACTGCATGGCGATCGCCTGGGCATCGGTTTGGCCATCGAGCAGCGCTTGCAGTGTCGCCAGGTCGCCAATCATGGGTTTGGACAGCGAGAGCTTGCTCTTCACCTCGGTGACGACCTGTTTGCTCAGCTGGTCCGGCGGCAGGTCGAAGCTGGCCGGCGCGGCGAAGTCCATCGCCAGGTTGAAGCGGCTCTCACCGTTGGCGGTCTTGAACGACAGGTTTTCCACCGCCACCTTGGGCTTGGCCGCCAGCAGTTGCCGCAGGTCGCCCTGGAAGCGGGCCTTTTCGGCGGCGTCCATCTGGATTTGCGGCACCGGCTGGCCGGCAGCAGCGGCAGCTTCGAACTCCGGCAGGTGCGACTGGTACCACTTCGACAAGGCCTGCAGCGCCGGGGCATTGACCGAAGTGATGCTTACCGCCATTTGCGCCTTGCCCACCGCGCGGCCGTCCCAACTGATGTCCCCGACCTTGTACTCCACGCGGCCGCCCACGGTGTCGGGGGTTTCAAGACTCTGCAGGGCATACTGCTCCACGCCCTTGACCAGCAGGACCTGCTGCTTTGGCCCTAGCGTGACCTTGGCCTCGGCCAACAACAGGTCGACGTTGCCCACGTAGATATTGTCGTACGGCGTGGCCGCCAGGTTGCCACCAAGCTTGAGGCCCTGAAGCTCGAATGTGGCCGGTGGCTGGTCGTCGTTCACCAGCTTCATCAGCAAACGGTCGGCATGGCCGTGGAACTTGGAGGCCTTGCCGTCCTTGTCGCCACTGACCTCCAGTTGCATCCCCGAAAAATCGAGGCGGTTGCCGTCTGCCTTGTCGAGCTTGAGCGGCGCCAGTTGAATCCGGCTGACCACATCCCCCCCGTAACCCAGGCTGGTCTGCGCGCTGAGCGGCACCTTGCCGCCGGCAGCGTCGAACCAAGGCGCGACGGCATCGTCCTTCTGCAACGTGCTGTTGCTGACGGCCATCACCGGCACCAGCTTCAGCGCCTTGACCCGCGACCAGGGGAATGGGCCGTGCTCGATGTGGTCGGTCACGCCCACGTCGAAGTTGATCACCTCGCCTTCACCCACGTTGATGTCGCGGGCCTTGAGCCGGTACTGGGCAGTACTGCTGAAGAAGTGCTGCTCCAGCGACACCCGCTCGATACGCAGGCTGCCACCGGTGGTGACCAGGGCCTTTTGCAGCTCGGCGTTGCTGCGGGCAAGCGCGTTGTCCAGCTCGGCTGGCAACTGCTTGCCGGTGTACCAGGCGCCAGCGGTGGTTGCGACGGCGATGGCAACCGCCAGGCCGGAAAGAATGCCAACTGATTTCTTCATGAATTGAACCGATTGCTGTCCGTAAGGGCTGGGTAGGCGGCCACGGGCCACACAGAGTACGAAGAATATCACCCCCGCAGGCACGGGACGCAGGCCAAAGTGCCGAAATCCTGCCTTTCGGAAGCATCTGACAAACCGATTGACCCCATGGCCGAATCGTTGATTTTTTCGAACACACAAATTGATCAGAACCGCAAAAAACCGCGTAAAAACCGAACAAACTCCACTTAATATCGATAAATATTTCAATGCCGTAACGTCTTGTCATGTTTAACTTGACACCCACCTACCCATCGTTTTTTATTTTCACCACTTTGCGCGCCCCCTCGCGCCTTCCGCTGCTCCAACATAAAAGGTGAACAACATGGAGCTCACCCGCTCGCCCTTGCCGCATGCGCCATACCCCGTGCCCGCCGTTCGCGCCCAGCAACAGGAGCCATGCCAGCATGCAGCATGACCCTAGCGCTGCCGGCAACGGCCAACTTCGCAAAACCCTGCGCCTGTGGCACGTGATCATCATCGGCCTGGCCTACCTGACACCGATGACCGTATTCGACACCTTCGGCATCGTCAGCGGGATAACCGCCGGCCACGTGCCCAGCGCGTACATCCTGGCGCTGGCCGGCATCCTGTTCACCGCAGTCAGCTATGGCACCTTGGTGAAACGCTTCCCGCAGTCGGGTTCGGCCTACACCTACACCCAGCGCGCGATCAACCCGCACGTGGGTTTCCTGGTCGGCTGGTCGTCGTTACTGGATTACCTGCTGCTGCCAATGGTCAATGCCCTGCTGGCCAAGCTGTACCTCTCGGCGATGTTCCCGGAAGTACCCGCATGGGTGTGGGTGGCCGCTTTCGTGACCCTCATCAGCCTGATCAACATGCGCAGCGTGAACCTGGTGGCGCACTTCAACCTGCTGTTCGTGGGCGTGCAGGTGGCGATCATCGCCGTGTTCATCTACCTGTGCGTGCGTGGCCTGCACCACGGTGAAGGGCTTGGCACGGCCTGGAGCCTGATCCCGTTCGCCGACGGTCAGACCCAGTTCAGCGCACTGGCCGCCGGCGCGACCATCCTGTGCTTCTCGTTCCTGGGCTTTGACGCCGTCACCTGCCTGTCCGAAGAAACCCGCGATCCGGGCAAGACCATCCCGCGGGCGATCTTCCTCACCGCCCTGATCGGTGGCGTGGTGTTCATCACCGTGTCGTACTTCATCCAGGCCTACTTCCCGACCATGGCGCGCTTCCATGACCACGAGGCGGCCCTGCCGGAAATCGCCCTGTATGTCGGGGGCAAACTGTTCCAGTCGGTGTTCATAGCCTGCACGGTGATCAACACCATCGCCTCGGGCCTGGCCTCGCAGACCAGCGTGTCGCGCCTGCTGTACGTGATGGGCCGCGACAACGTGATCCCGGCCCGCGTTTTCGCCCGCCTGCACGCACGCTACAAGACACCGGTACTGAACATTGCCGTGGTCGGCATCATTTCGCTGTCGGCGATCTTCTTCGACCTGGTGACTGCCACCTCGATCATCAATTTCGGCGCCCTGGTGGCGTTCAGCTTCGTCAACCTGTCGGTAATCAACCATTGCTACCTGCGCGAAGGCAACCGCAAGGGCCTGGCCAACCAGCTGAAGTACCTGGTACTGCCCACCATCGGCTTCTGCATCATCGTTTCGCTGTGGTTGGACCTGAATGCCCACTCGCTGATCTTTGGCGGTATCTGGGCGGCGCTCGGCCTGCTGTACCTGGGCTGGCTGACCAAGGCGTTCCGCTCGGCGCCCCCCAACTACGTGCCTGAATGACCCACGCTACCCACAACGCCCGCGCCTGGCCGCGGGCGTTGCAGTGTTCGAAAAGGAAAGCTCCATGCTGCTGCGCCGCCTCTCCATCCAATGGAAGATCACCTTGCTGGCCGGCCTTTGCCTGCTGGCCATCGTCGCCTTGCTGGTGGCCACCTCGCTGACTCAGGCACAGCGCAGTGCCACGCTGGTCAACCAAGCCAACACCGCCATGCTCGACAGCAGCGCGCGGCAGCGCCTGGAGGCCCATGCCGAAACCCAGGCCATGCGCATTCAGCGCTACTTCATGGACGCTTATCAATACGGCAATGGCTTTGCCCGTTTGGTGCAAGTGCTGCAAGCCCGAGGTGGCAACGACCTGCGTGCCGAACTCACCCGCCAGGCGCGAGCCAGCCTGGCCGGCAAACCTGACATGATCGGCCTGTACCTGGTGTTCCAACCCGATGCACTGGACCAGCAAGACAGCCAGTACCGCGGCCAGGACGCGGTGGGCAGCAACGAGAGCGGGCGCTTTTCGCTGTACTGGTCGCAGCCGCGCCCGGGCACCCTGGAGCGCGAAGCCATGCCAGAAGCGCTGCTCGGCGACGCCAGCATCGGCAGCAACGGCGCGGCGAAGAACCGCTGGCTGACCTGCCCACTGGAGACCGGCAAAACCTGCCTGCTGGAACCGTATCTGGACGAGGTCAACGGCAGCCAGGTACTGATGACCAGCATCGCCCTGCCCTTGCTGGAACACGGCAAAGTGGTGGGCGTGGTCGGCCTGGATATCAGCCTGGACAACCTGCAGCAACTGAGCACAAACGGCCGCCGCGAGCTGTTCGAGGGTCAGGGCCAGGTGAGCATCGCCAGCGCGGCCGGCCTGCTGGCAGGCAATAGCCGCGACGCCAGCATGCTCGGCAAACCCGTTGAACCTGCAGTTGCCGCTGGCCAGTTACGGGTTGCGCACCCCTTCACGCCCATTCCCGACGCCGCCCCGTGGCAGGTATTGCTGGAAGTGCCGGAAAGCGTGCTGCAGGCGCCCGCGGTAGCCCTCAATCAGCGCCTGGATGCGCACAACCAGCGTGCCAACCTGACCAGCCTGCTGATCGGCCTGGGCGCGGCAGTGCTGGGCTTGCTGCTGGTGTGGCTCACGGCCCGCGGGGTAACCCGCCCGATCCTGGCGGTGGCTGCCCGGCTTGAAGACATCGCCAGCGGCGAAGGCGACCTTACCCGCCGCCTGGACTACGCCCGCCAGGACGAACTGGGCCAGCTCAGCGCGTGGTTCAACCGCTTCCTCGACAAACTGCAGCCGGTCATCGCCCAGCTCAAAGGCTCGCTGCAGGAGGCCCGCGGCACCGCCGACCAGTCGGCAGCCATCGCCAGCCAGACCAGCGCCGGCATGCAGCAGCAACACCGTGAAATCGAGCAAGTGGCCACCGCGGCCAATGAAATGAGCGCCACCGCGCTGGATGTCGCCCATAACGCCGCGCAGGCGGCCCAGGCGGCACGTGCCGCCGACCAGGCCAGCCAGGAAGGCCTGCAGTTGATCGACAGCACCCGCCAGGGCATCGACCGGCTGGCACTGGACATGGACACGGCCATGGCCGACGCACGCGCCCTGGAGGGCCGCAGCACTCAGATCGGCACGGTGCTGGAAGTCATCCGCACCATCGCCGAGCAGACCAACCTGCTGGCACTGAATGCGGCCATTGAAGCAGCCCGTGCCGGGGAAGCCGGCCGTGGCTTTGCCGTAGTCGCCGACGAGGTGCGCGGGCTGGCCCAGCGCACGCAGGTGTCGGTGGAGGAAATTCGCCAGGTCATCGAAGGTTTGCAGCAAGGCACCCAGGATGTCGTGGGCGCCATGCACGAGGGCCAACGCCAGGCGCAAGCCAGTGCCGCACGCATGGAGCAGGCCCTGCCGGCACTGCAACGCATTGGCGAGGCGGTGGCGGTGATCAGCGACATGAACCTGCAGATTGCCTCGGCCGCCGAGGAGCAGAGCGCAGTGGCCGAAGAGGTGAACCGCAACGTAGCCGGCATTCGCGACGTTACCCAATCGCTGGCAGGCCAGGCAGACGAGTCGGCACGCATCAGCCAGGCCTTGAACCGGCTGGCCAACCAGCAACAAGCGCTCATGGAGCAGTTCCGCGTCTAATCTGTAAGGGCTTCTTCGCGGTTAAACCCGCCCCCACAAGGACCAGCACTGGCCTTTGAAGCCATGCCCCCTGTAGAAGCGGGTTTACCCGCGAAGAGGCCCTCACAGGCACCACAGCATCATCGTTTTTGCCGAGCACACCTTATGCAAACCGCCCCCCGATCCTCGTTCTTCGACATCACCTGCGAACAGGGCCTGCTGCGCACCTCGATCGCCGTCACCCTGTTCATCGCCAGCATCGGCATCGCTTTCGGCGTGGCCTCCGGGTCGTTCTCGATCATGTTCGATGGCGTTTACTCACTGGTCGACGCCAGCATGAGCGGCCTGTCGCTGGTGGTGGTCAAGCTGATCACCTCGCATACCACCAGCGTGCAGATGTCGCGCAAGCTGCGCGAGCGTTTCACCATGGGCTTCTGGCACCTGGAGCCGATGGTGCTGGCACTCAATGGCATCCTGCTCAGCGGCGTGGCGGTCTATGCCCTGATCAACGCCGTCAGCAGCCTGCTGCAGGGCGGCCGACACCTGGAGTTCGGCATTGCCATGGTCTACGCGGTAGTGACCGTGATCTGCTGCGTGACCATCGCCCTGGTCGAGGCCCGCGCCAACCGCCAGCTGAAGTCGGACTTCGTGGCCATGGATGTCAAGGGCTGGGTGATGTCGGCCAGCATCACCGCTGCGCTGCTGATCGCCTTCTGCTTTGGTTACGCGGTTCAGGGAACCTCATGGGAGTGGGTATCACCGTACATCGACCCGGCGGTACTGGCGCTGGTGTGCCTGGTGATTGTGCCGCTGCCGATGGCGGTGGTGCGCCAGGCCCTGGCGGACATTTTCCTGGTCACCCCAGGCGACCTCAAGCTGCACGTGGACGAAGTGGCCAAAGCCTTTGTCGCCCGCCACGGGTTGCAGTCCTACCGTGCCTATGTTGCCAAGGTCGGGCGCTCACGCGAGATCGAGCTGTACTTCATCGTACCCAAGGCCATGGCAGCGAAGACCATCGATGAATGGGACGCGTGGCGCAACGAGATTGGTGAAGCCGTGGGCGGTGAAGGGCCGAACCGCTGGTTGACGGTGGTGTTCACGGGCGACCCGGAATGGGCGGAATGAGCTTTCGAGAATGCCGGGCTGGCATGGCACGGCCAGCCTGGCATCTGAAACCCTGCGGCACCGCCCGCCACGGGCAGAGCCGCCTGGCGGCACGTGTCAGCGGTTGCCCATGCGCTGCAGGGTTGCAGGCTTGTAGCGGTCTTCGGAGGGCACTGGCTGGCTGAAGTCGAGCGTTTTGCTTTCCTCGTTTTCCAACTTCTGAACCATGTAGCGGCGCGCCTGCAAATCATAGAATGCGTCGACGGTGGTCCAGGTGGTGGGCACGTTGTAGAAGTTGCTCATGTAGCCTATCGATACCCGCCACAGTTCGCCGTGGCTGTCATAGCGGTCGGCAAGCGCGATTTGCCAGCTGTCTTCGTCGAGGTAGAACACCCGTTTCGAGTAGATATGCCGCGCCGTTGGCCGCAACGTGCCCTCTACCACCCACACCCGGTGCAACTCGAAGCGGGTCGGCGCACTGAGCAGGTGGCCGGGCTTGATGATGTCATCGTACTTGTACTGCGGGCTGGCGATTCGATAGTTGTTGTAGGGAATGTAGATTTCTTTCTTGCCGACCAGCTTCCAGTCGTAGCGATCGGGGGAGCCGTTGAACATATCACGGTCATCAACGGTGATCAGGCCATCGGAACCGCTGTCCGGCGTGTCGTAGGAGATGGTAGGGGCGCGACGCACCCGCCGCAGCCCAGGCACGTAGCCCCAGGCCATGCGTGGCTCGGCCACCTGGTTCAGCGTTTCGTACACCAGCGACGCCTCACCCGCCATACGGGCCGGGCTACGGGCGGCACTGAGGTAGTAGAAGAGGATGTTGTTCAGCGTCGAGTAACTGCCGCCTTTGACGTAGTACTTGAACAGCACGTCCTGGTCATAAGTGGCCAGGCTGTACTGCCCATTGGCTTGAACGGTGGCTTCCGAGAGCTTGCGGACCACATAGGTACCGCGGTAGCGGGCGATATGGTTCCACAGTGCCTCCACGCCGCTTTGCGGGATCGGGAACGGGATACCGCCAAATGCGTGGATGAAGCCGTTGCCGCCTTCGGCCAGCTCCGCCGTGGTCGCGTTTTGCCGGGTGTTGTCGTACACCCACTGTGGCTCGGCAGCACTGCGGCGAGTGGTATAGACCGGGTAAGACATGGTCTGCGGGTAGGCTTTGAGCAGGGCGATCTGCCCGGGGCTCAGTTTGCCTTTGTACTGCTCGACATTTTCCGCGGTGATGGTGAACAACGGTTTGTCGTCCGGGTACGGATCAACGTAATGCTGGCCTGGCACGTAACCGGCCGGGGGTTTGCTCAGGCCGCCGGTCCAGGCGGGGATGCTGCCATCGGCGTTGCCCGCGGTTTCGCCGCCCAGGGGGGTAAGGTCTTTACCCAGCCGGCTTGCCTGTTGTTCGGACACAGCGGCGTGTGCCGCGCCGAAGGCGAACAGCATAACGGTGCCAACGACGAGAGAAAGACACTTGGCATGCTTGACGTAGTATTTCATGGTTAGCCCTGCTTGAAAGAATGAATACCTCGTTAGAACGAGTACTTCACGTCCATGCTGACGTTGTCCCTGTCACGGATCAGGTTGCTTTGCCCCGCACCGGTAAACAGGGTGTATTGCAGGCCGGCTTCAACGCGGCTCAGGTAATCAGCCTTGATGCCGAAGGTGTAGCCTTTTCGGCCTTCCATGAAACTGCCGGTCAGGTCGGAGTTGCCTTTGAAGTTGTTGGTGTGGACGAAGAACGGCGAGAGGTTCACGCCAGCGTATACGTTGGTCCAGGTGCCCTGCATGCTGAGCGTGTAGCCATACGCCTCGCGGGTCATGGGGTTGTCGGTGGTGTCTGGGGTGCCGGCGAACTTGCGCTTTACCGGGGTGGGGTTGTACCCGGTATAACTCAAGTCGCTGCCGTGGTAGGACTGGGTCGCGATTTCGGCAATGCCGACCAACGAGTTGAAGCCCAACGACGGGCCAAAGTTGTAGATGGTTCCCAGCGAGGCGTTGATCGACTCGACACGCTCGTAGTTGGAATAGACCCCGCCCCGGCAGAACGGCTTACCGCCCAGCGAGGCACACGCCTGGGCGCCGCTGAGGTTGGCGTCGGACAGCCCCGACGTACCGGCCACGCCTTGCGCGAGAAGGTCACCCACCAGGTCGTTGGTCGCACTGATTGCAATCGGCAGATTCGGCCGATAGGAAATTTCACCGAAAACCGACGCATTGTTTATCGTGGTATTGAAGCTGAGGCCGTACATGCGAACGTCCTCGACATACTCACGGCGCACATTGGCATTCTGTGACAGGTCCAGGGTTGCCAATGCCCGGGCGGCGCTGGGGCCGATTAGCGAATCAAGCGTGGTCAGATCGACGCCACGGTAGGCGCCGGTGTCGATCTGCTGCACGGGCTCCTTGGTGTGGTAATTGGCAAAGTAGAAGCCGAAGTCGGTGGCATTCAAGGCCTCGGCAATATAGTGCAGGCTGATACCGTATTGCCCGCTGGCCCGAGCCTTGTCGTCCGACTGCACATTGCTGACCTTGAAGATGCCCGTGGCGGGGTCGAGGTAGCGGCTGGCATTGAAGGGGCCTTGGCCAAGGCCGCCCGGGATCTGGGTGGCCATGCCGTACGCTGCCATTGCCGGAACCAATGCAGGGACCTGGGCGTACGCAGTGTTGCCACCCGGCCCGAAGATATCGGTGGTGGAGTAGTAGCTGCCAACCGGGTCAAGCGCCGTTTCTTTCCATTTCAACTGGTAGTAAGCGTCCATGGACAGGTTGTCGGTCAGGCCGAAATTCAGGCTCAGCGCCTCAACCGGCACAAGCACTTCCTTGACCTGAGAGCCAGGCAAGCGGTACTTGACCGCATCCACGGGGTTCGAAACGCTCACGCCGCGATAGAACAAGGACTCACCCCAGTTGAACACCTGCCTGCCGAAACGCACCGTCAGGGGGTGATCGGCCACGTCCCATGCCCCGTATACGTAGGCATCCAGAATGTCGGCAGAGCGGCCGGCGAGGTGTCGGGTACTGCGGGTAAAGCTGTCATCCTTTGGATAATTCTGGCTAGGCTCTACCACCGCCGGGTTGTTGTAGTAGTCACTGCGTTTGTCCATTATCTGCGTGTCATAGAACGCCGACCCACGAACGAACAGCCCATAATTCTGGTACTTGGCCTCAAGCTCCGAGGTCAGTTTGAACACCTGCGAAACAAGCCCGGTATCGAAGTTGCGGTTGCCGTCGTTGCCATTGAGCGCATCGTTGTTTTTCGCCTGGCCTTGAACTCGCCATACCTGGCCGAAAGACACGGTATTATCCAGGGTGCCGGTGATATCGCCATCGGCGAGGGCAAATTCGAGCGCTGCAGCGGGCTGGGTGAAGGTGATAGCTGACGCAAAGCCGAGCCATGCAACCCTGCTTTTCGACCCACAAGGGTCAGCAAAACGGAAAGATTTCATCAGTACTGCTCCTGGGATGTCTTTTTGTTTTTTTACGCACCGGAGTGACGCGACCAGAGCAAGGTCCAAACTCGAATTATCTGACGATGCATGTCATCAAGATGCGTCCAAGGCTGGCTGCTGTCAATCGTCTAGGGGCGCTGACCATTCAGTTTCTTACGCGGCTTTGTTGCTTAAATCAGTGCCTTTTTCCGTGACTGAACGGCACAGCGCGGTGCGACAGGGCCGCGCTTGTCGTGATTTAAAAATTTTGACTACAATGGAATTCAGTTTATTAGAAGGGTGGCCACAATGAGCAAAACCTCCGGGGGTGCCGAGCGCTCCTACCGTGGCGTCAGCCAAGAGCAGCGCATCAAGGCCCGCCGGGAGGCCTTCATGAAGGCGGGGATGCAGCTGTTCGGCACCCAGGGCTACCGCGCCACGACCGTGCGCGACCTGTGCAGCGAGGCGAAACTCACCGATCGGTACTTCTACGAGTCCTTCGAGGGCACGGAAGAGCTGCTGTGCGCGGTGTACGTATCGATCATGGACGACCTGGAACAACGCCTTAGCCAGCTCTACCAGGACCACGACCAGGTACAACACCACGCAGGCCGCAAGTTCCTCGCCACGTTTTTCGAGGCCATGCAGGACCCGCTGGTGGCGAAAATCGTATTGGTCGAAGTGCTCGGGGTAAGCCAACGCGTCGACAACCTCTACCAGCAGAACAACTTGCGCTTCTGCAACTTCCTGTTGTCCGCGATCAACCGCACCTACGGTGGCTTCAAGCCGGTCGCCTCGGAACTGTACATGTGCATGGGCATACTCGGGGCAATAAACCAGATTGCCGTGTACTGGACCTTGAGCCAATACCGGGACCCTGTGAACGTGCTGATCGACACAGGGCTTGCCCTGATCGAAGGCTGCGCCAAGGTGCCTGGCGCAGCCCTGCACGATCAGCAGGGTGGGAAAACGGACTGATAGCTGCCCAGTTCAATGAACACCGATTTGGTCCGCGTGTGCTCGAACAGTGCCTCGATGCCGTTCTCCTGGCCGATACCAGACAGCTTGCTGCCGGAAACGGGCATTTGAGGCGGCACCTGGCCCCAGGTATTGACCCAGCAGATACCCGCCTCCAGCGCGTGCACGATACGGTGCGCCTGGGAGATGTTCTGGGTTACCACGCCGCCCGCCAGGCCTAGTACCGAGGCATTGGCACGCGCGATCACCTCTTGCTCGCTGTCGAAGGTCAACAGGCTCATCACCGGCCCGAATATCTCTTCCTGAACAATCTGCATGTCGTCGCTGCAGTCCGTAAACACAGTCGGAAGCAAGTAACTGCCTGCCGCGAACGCCTGCCCTGCCGGCAGGTGCCCGCCACACAGCAATGTCGCGCCGGCGTCGCGACCGCTTTGAATGTAGGCCAGCACTTTCTCGCGGTGCGCCTGGCTGACCAAAGGGCCGAACCGCGTGCGCGGGTCACTGGGGTCGCCAATCGCAATATTTTCAACCCGCTTCAGGATTGCACGCTGCAGCCTGGCCTGGATAGCGCGGTGCACGAACACCCGCGTACCACTGGTGCACACCTGGCCGCTGCTGAAGAAGTTGGCCATTACCGCAATATCTGCCGCTCGCTCGATATCGGCGTCGGGCAGAATGATCAACGGTGATTTGCCACCCAGTTCCATGGTGACCTTCTTCAGTGTGCCGGCGGCGCTGGCCATCACTTTCATGCCGGTCGCGACGCTCCCGGTGAACGAAATCTTGGCGATACCTGGGTGCTCGCTGAGCACCTTGCCCACGGCCTGATTGCCTTGCAGCACATTGAACAACCCTGCGGGTACGCCAGCCTCGACCAGCAGTTCGGCCAGGCGCAGGGTGGACAAGGGTGTCAACTCGCTGGGCTTGAACACCATGGCATTGCCAGCCGCAAGCGCGGGCGCCAGCTTCCACATGGCGATCTGAAGGGGGTAGTTCCAGGCGCCCACCCCGGCCACCACACCCAGCGGTTCTCGTCGGGTATAGGTGAACGCTGTTTCGCCTACAGGTGACTGCCGGCCTTCGATAGCCGCCATCAAGCCGGCAAAATAGCGCATGACCGCTACCCCGCCTTTGATGTCGACCCTGGAGGTATCGAAGATTGGCTTGCCGGTATCGAGGGTTTCCAGCTGCGCCAGTTCGTCATTGCGCAGCAAGATCAGCTTGGCTGCATCCAGCATTATCGCAGTGCGCTCAGCCACCGGAAGCTTGACCCACTCGCGTTGCGCCGCGCTGGCCGACAGCACGGCGTCGTCGACCTGCCCTGCGCTGGCTTGCTCGACAGTGGCCAACAGCTGGCCGTTGGCTGGGTTGATCGAGTCGAATGTGCTGCAACCGCTGGCGTAGACCTGCCTGCCATCGATGAACTGCCCTATGGTTCTGTGCATGTTGGTGATCCTCTTGCTCAGGCAGGCTGAGTACGGGCCGGCAGGAATTTGCCATAGTGGTGCGCTACGCCAAGGTCCTTGGCAAACCCACCGTCCCTGGCATAGGCCACTCGCCCATTGACCAACGTGGCCAGCACTGCCTGGTCGTTGCGGTTGACCAACCGCCTGAGCGGGGTGTTTTCGATGAGGTCTTCGCTGACCGCGTCCAGGTCACTGTTCAAGCCCTGGGGATCAACGATGGCGATATCTGCCCGGGCGCCCGGCCTCAGCCTGCCTGCGTCCAGCCCGTACCAGTCGGCAAGTTCGGAAGTGACACGCGCCACCCCCTCGCCCACGCTCATGAAGTGGTTACCTTCCAGGTGGGCATCGCGGATATATTTCAGGAAGCGCAACGGGAAATTGTAGAAAGCCAGGCCACGAATATGCGCCCCGGAATCAGCGAAGCCGACATGGACGCTGCGGCTGCGCATGAGTTTGTGCATGACCTCGACCCGGCTGTTGCCCATCAGCGTGGTCCAGACAAGCTCGGATTTGTACTGCACCGCCAGATCGAGGAAGCAGTCGATAGGGTCCTGCTCGCGCGACCTGGCGATTTCGCCGAAATTGCGGCCAATCAGGTTTGGGTCCGGGCAGGCTGTGACATAAGCGTCGGAAAAGTCGCGTTGCCAGAGCCCTACTTTCAATACGCTGCCCAAACCCTGTTTGAATAATTCACGGAACTCGGGCTTGGTGGCTTCTGCGTACTGGTCCTCTTCGTTCTTCAGGTTGCGCAGTACCAGGCCGCCGGCAAATTCGTCGAAATTGTTGAAGTTCAGCCCCGCGCTGTAGACCCGCAGTGGCGCCGGTAGAAACTGCCATTTGAGGTTGCCGCGCAGCAGCTTTTGGGTAACCCAGCCACTCAGGCGAACCATCTTCTGCAGGCTGGGCTTCACCTTCAGGTCCAGCGCCGTGAGCAATGTGGTTTTCAGCTTTGGCCGGAACCAGCCCGAAGCAGCGAACATCAGGCGTACGGCACTGGAGGGCTCGGCCACATCCGGGGCACCCTGCAGGATCGCCCCGCGCGCGCGCAGCCGTTTGAACAGCCGTGCCATTTCGGCCCAGCTGGCGAAGGTCGAGGGCAGTGGGCGCGACCATGCACGTTCGCCGGCCACCCGGTCGATCTTGGTTTTCATGACCGACAGGCCAAGGAACCCTTGGTCCAACGCTTCATCGAGCAGGGCCTCCATGCTGCGCAGTTCCTGCTCGGTCGGTGGCCGCGGCGTGGTGGCCTCGACCAGCCCCATGGCGGCAGCCCTGATATCGGAGTGGCCGATGTAGCACGCCACGTTCGGCCCTAACGGCAACCCTTCGAGGAAGGTGCGGTACTGGGCCGGCGATGACCAACGCTTATGTGTGGTCAGCAGGTCCAGTACATGGTCATGCGGGATGGACTCCACACGGCTGAACAGATCCGCGCAATCCTGCGCCGAAGCTGAAACCATGCTCAGCGAACAAAGACCCGTCGCCACGGTGGTGACACCGTGGCGGATGGATTCTTTCAATGCAGCAGAACTCAATATCTCCGCATCGTAGTGCGAGTGCATTTCCAGAAAACCGGGCATCACCCAGCAACCTTTCGCATCCAGTACCGCTGCCGCCACTGCCGGGTCAAGTGCTGATGCACTGACGGCAACAACACGCCCGTCCTGGATGCCAACATCCGCCGCCACGCCATTGTGGCTGACGCCATCGAAGACCAGGCCGTTCTTGATGATCAGGTCATAATGCATATTATTGTTCTCACATTTTGACTACGCTTGTCATCAGAATACAGGCGCGACTTGCCCTGTCAAGTGTCATACTTGTGTTTACTTGAAAGCCTGCATCTGCGTTGTCAGTACTTGCAGCATGCGCGCAGCCGCCGAGGACAACCGGCGCCCAACACGCGTTACCACGTGGGCTTCGGCCGTCAGGAAAAGTGGATGGCCCACATCCCGGCACAGCAGTTCCCCAGCGTCCAGCTCTGCTTTTATGGCGAATGCCGGCAGGAAGGCGATACCCAGCCCTGTCTTGGCGAACTGGGTGAGCGTGGCGATCGAGTTGGTGGTCATCACCGGGTCGAACCTGACTTTCTCGGCCAGCTCCAGCACATCCACCAGTTGCCTGACGCCATGCGTGGAATAGGTGACCGCCAGCGGGTAGTCCAGTAACTCACGGGCACGCAGGGGCCCGTCGCCCTTGCGCAGCGGCGAGTCGGGGCTGAAGATCACTTTCATCGGCTGCACACGGCAGGCGCGAGAGACCAATTTGGGGTGGGTCGGCGGGTTGTAGACCAGCCCGATCTCGGCGTCGTCTTCCAGTACCTTGCGAATCAGCTCGTTGGTACCCGCCGAGTCGAGGCTGATTTTCACGCCTGGGTAGGCTTTGCAGAACCGCGGCAAGGGGCCGTTGAGGATGTCGTTGACGAACCCCTCACCCAGAACCAGGCTCACGTGGCCCGTTTTCATCTCCCGAAGCGACTGAAGCCGGCCCAGAAGGTCACCGAGGTGCGCCTCCTGTTCACGGTGAAACTCGATGACCTGCTTCCCCGCCTCCGTCAGCGCCACGCCCCGGCCACGCCGCTCGAGCAATACCGTCGCCAGTTCGGCCTCCAGCAACTGGATCTGCCGGGTGACCGCCGATGGGGCGACGTTCAGCAGGTCGGCAGCCGCGCGAATGCTGCCGCAACGGGCAGCTTCGTGGAAATAGGCAATGCGTGAAAGGTTGATCAGTCGACTCATGACGCGCCCTCGTTGATCTAACAATCAGAACAAAAAACAAGCTGACATTGATTGTAGTCACTTTTTAGGCGTCATAGCATCAGCCCGGCAGGTGTACCTGCAGCCTTGCAGAACTTCAATAATGCAGGCGGTTGGCCGCACGCGATGATTCAAACGTGGGCATTGGTGCTCGGCAAACTCGCGCCATCCACCGCCGCGCCCACCCAATGCCGATGTACTTTGAATGAAGACCATAAGATGACTTCTGCTAATTTTTGCACTGCCTACCCATGGGTCGAGCGGCTCATCAGCATGGATACAACGAGCGCGCTGTCGAACTTGGGGTTGATAGAAGTGGTGCGCGACTACTTCAAGTCTTACGGTATCGACAGCACGCTCATCTACGACCGTGACGGGCGCAAGGCCAACTTGTTCGCCACGGTCCCTGCGTGTGACGGGTCTACGACCGGCGGGTTGGTCTTGTCCGGCCATACCGATGTGGTTCCGGTCACCAGCCAGGCCTGGGCGTCCGACCCTTTCTCACCGACCGTACGCGACGACAAGCTGTACGGACGTGGCGCATGCGACATGAAGGGCTTCATTGGAGTCGCTCTGGAACAGCTGCCGAACATGCTGCGCACCGCGTTGAAAGCGCCGCTGCATTTTGCGCTGTCCTATGATGAAGAAATCGGCTGTGCCGGTGCCCCCTCAATGGTGCAAGACCTGGTCAAGCGCGGCGTTGCACCGCAGGGTTGCATCGTTGGCGAGCCCACCGGCATGGGCATCGTCGTTGCCCACAAGGGCATCAATGCCTACCGCTGCAAGGTCAAAGGGCATGCTGCGCACTCGTCGCTGCAACCGGCCGGGGTGAACGCCATCGAGTATGCCGCGCGGCTGATTACCTTCATCAGCGACCTCGCACGGCAGTCTTCACATCACGGCCCGTTCGATGAGGGTTTCGACGTACCGTTCAGTACCGCGCAAACAGGCACGATCAGTGGCGGCATAGCAATCAACACGATCCCGGAACACTGCGAGTTTCAGTTCGAGTTCCGCAACCTGCCAGGCGTCGACCCCGAATCGATATACGCAAAAATAACCCGCTACGCCGAAGAGGTGCTGCAGCCGGAGATGAAGTCACGCGTGCATACCGCAGGAATCGTCTTCGAGAAAATCTCCAGGGCACCCGCATTGAGCCCCAGCGAAAAAGAAGCAATCTGCACGCTGATTGCCGGCTTGCGGCAAGACACCCGCGTACGCCGGGTTTCCTATGCCACCGAGGCAGGCTTATTTCAGGAAGTTGGCGTGCCCACCATCGTTTGTGGGCCCGGCTACATCGAGCAGGCACACAAGGCCAATGAATACGTGTCGCTCGAGCAACTGGACCTTTGCAATAGCTTCCTGAACAAGCTGGTGCTCAGCCAGCAGGTTTGACACTGGCTGGCGACCTTGACCGATCAATAACAACAAGGAAAATACGATGGGTGAGTTGCGCACGGATTTGAAAATGCAGCGCTGTGACCACGGGCCTGGCACCCGTGTAGGCGGGGGTTTCATTCTAGCCATGGCACTGTCACTGCTTGGCGTCTGGCTGGCGGTATTCGCCCCCATCCAAGTACTGCTTGCCCAGCAGATGGAAATATTGGCGCCCAACTCAAAAGAAAGCGCGCTGGGCATGGTGATGGGCATTGGCTCGGCCATCGCACTGGTCGCACAGCCTGTCATCGGCTTTCTGTCGGACAGAACCCGCTCAGTGTTCGGCCGCCGTCACCCGTGGAACTTTCTCGGCATTGTCGTCGGCGCGCTGGCACTTTACATGCTGGGCAAGCAAACGACCTGGACGGGCATCGTCGTTTATTGGGCCTTGGTACAAGTGGGCACCAGCGGGGTGTTGTGTGCAATCACCGCTGCAATACCGGACCGCGTGCCAGTTGAGCAACGGGCCATTGTCAGCGCCTGGAATGGCGTGATGTTGTCCGTGGCAGTTGTACTGGGCGCCGTCATCACCACCACGCTGGGTGTCGGCATAGCGCAAAGCTACACCGTCGTCGCGGCCATATTCGTGGTGCTTTCAATGCCATTTGTGTTGTTTACCGATGATCCGCTGGGGCAGCAGGTGCACACCGGTGAATGGCGTTGGAAGGCGTTCTTTTCGGCCTTCTGGATCAGCCCCAGAAAGCATCCGGATTTTGCCTGGGCATGGTCGACGCGCTTTCTGGTCGGCCTCAGCAGCGCCACGGGTACCCTGTTCTTTCTGTACTTTCTTCGCGACGGCCTGCGCTATGAGGCGCTTTTCCCGGGTGAGCGGGCCGAAGACGGCTTGCTGAAGCTGGTGCTGATCTATACCGCTGCCGTGGTGGTCACCGCTTTCGCCTGCGGGGCCATATCGGATCGAACCGGCCGGCGCAAAGCCATCGTGACGGTGTCGGGGATGATCATGGGAGTGGCTTCGCTGTTGTTGGCCTTCTGGCAGAACTGGCCGATGGCTATGGTTTCCTCAGCGGTACTCGGTGTTGGCTATGGTGCCTATGTCGCCGTCGATCAAGCGCTCATCAGCCAGGTGCTGCCCAGTTCGGCGGACCATGCCAAGGACCTGGGGATCATCAACGTTGCCATCGTCGGGCCACAGATCCTCGCCCCTGCCCTGTGCGCCATGCTGGTGACCCAGTTCGGAGGCTACCCTGCCCTCTACATGTTTGCAGGCCTGGCAGGCTTGATGGGCGGGCTGCTGGTGCTGAAAATCAAAAGTGTCCCCTGACGCAACAGGGCGCATCGGGGCATGCACACTTGGCGGTTGTCAGGCACCAGAGGCCTGACAACCCCTCATTTCCCACCGTGCACTTGTCGGCTACGTACCAGCGCTGCTACTGCCTGCTGCATTTCCTGCCTGGCCACGCGACTGACGCCCATCATGTTCGCAAACCCATGAATGAGCCCAGCCGCCCTGCGCAGGGTCACGTTCACCCCAGCGGCCGATAACAGGTGCGCATACGCCTCACCTTCATCGCGAAGTACATCGAACTCGGCGGTGGCAATATACGTTGGTGGCAGCCCTTCAAAACTGTCGACCAGCAACGGCGACACAGCCGGCTTGCTGTAGGCCCGGCTGGGCACATACAGCTCACGCGCCCAGTTCATCTGGTCCGCAGTCAACACATAGCCTGTTTCGAACAGCGAATAGGACGTCGACCTGTTTTCGTTGTCCAGGACCGGGTAGAACAGCAGTTGGAAGTCGGGCAAGCGCCGTTTCTGCTCTCTGAGCGTGTAGCACAACGCGGCAGCAATATTGCCGCCCGCGCTGTCGCCCGCCACGGCAATGAATGCGCCAGGCGTATTGGCCGCCTGCATTTCCTTCAGCACATGCTCATAGGCTGCCAGTGCGTCATCGATGGCGGCAGGAAATGGATGCTCGGGTGCCAGCCGGTAGTCCACCGACAGTACGTGCAGCCTGGCTTCGCGCGCCAGATACCGGCAGATACTTTCACAGCTTGCCAGGCTTCCGGATACCCAGGCGCCACCGTGGAAGTAAATGAGTACGCCCTGCGCGCAGTCGTTCGTTACGAACGTCTTGACTGGAACAGGCCCGCCCTGCCCGTCGATCGTGAAGCTTCGCTCCAGGTCGACAGGTGCATCACAGCCGCCAAACACCCAGGCGTCATGGTCGGTCTGTTTGCGCACTTTATCCAGGGGCTGGTGCTGCGGGCGGGCAAGCTCGCGATCCCCCATCAGCCTGAGAAACATCGCCACTTCGGCGCTTAACACGTGACCCGGCTGGTTGAGTCGAGACCCGCCAATGGCAGATTGCAAGCGATGGGGTAGCCTGCCCAACGCCTCGACGACCCACTTCATGCCGACCTGGCTGACTGGCCTCTTCATGGATTCCCCACTCCCAGAATCAACGCCTCGATAGAAATACAGGCGAAACTGGCTAATCTTATGAGGCACCCTAAAGGGCTACAAGCAGAGGGCTGCAGAGATGCGTTCTAATTAGTAGAGCGCGGCGGGCCTGTCGGCAGTCACCTGGGCGGCGGCACTCAACTTGCTGTCAGGTCGCAGGGCGAGCCCCCTGCGAGTCCTGTGCAATAGCGTCAGTTGACGCGCTCGGTGTAGCCCTGAGGCAGTTGCCCCGGCGCGGCATTGATGACGCTGTCGTTATCGGTACCCACATCTTCCATATAGGTGATCTGGGCGAATTCGGCGATGATCACATAGGGATAAGCCGGGCCTTCATCGCGGAATCTATGCATGTCTTCGATGAATTCGTTTTGATAACAAATGGTTTTTTCCGGGTGCTGGCCTTCGCCAGCGATCCATTGCGGAAAGAAAATGGTGCCGTGCAGAATCCGGCGCGACAGGTCGAATGAAAGGCTGACGCAAGTGCCGGTTGGCTCATGCCAATCGACCTTGAACAAGTCCGGCGCCAACTGCACCAGGTTCATGGGCTGGTGGGTAACCCAGCGACCGCCAACCAGTCCTTGGTGGATACGATAGTCACAGGTTTTTTCATTGCGTGCATACCATTCGTACTTCCATCCATTGGCATAGGTGTAGATGAAATGCCGACCTACGAAGCTGGAAAAATCTTGAACGGGCTCAGACGATACTGAAGCGTTGCTCATTGTAATCTCCACGATAATCGTTAGACATACATAGCTAGCCGATTATAGGCGGCGGTCCGCGAGTTTGCGCTGAACACAGCGGCTCAAGCTGCCCACACCCGCAGATTGCCGGCGCGCGAGACCGGGCAGCGCAGGCCAGGCCTTCTTTGATCGCGAGGTGCTTGCTAACATCCCCACTCAACAGCCGTGGTGCCATCAGAAAGATGCTCAGAATCCTCAGGGAACAACAATTCAAGAAAGCGTTCCGAAAACTGGGCGGCAAAGCCGCCGGAGGTTCTGGTTCCTTCAGCGCCCGTGCCTGCGCAACCATTGAGCAAGGTGTAAGCCTTGGACACGTCAAGGTAGAGTCGCCGTCGGTGACCATCGGTGCCCACACCTACATCAGGAGTGGCAGCACGTTATCCGTGATTTCTGCGATCGGCCGTTTTTGCTCGATCGGATCCGACTGCACACTGGGCCAGGAAAAGCATACCCACCCAACCGATTGGGTAAGCACGCACCCCTTCCAGTATGAAACGGGAGGCTTGTCCTATTCTCCAGCGCTTTCCTGGGTCACCATGGGCCACGATGTCTGGGTCGGGCATGGCGCGACCATTTTGGAAGGTGTAGAGGTAGGCACGGGGGCAATCATTGCCACACGGGCAGTGGTGACAAAAAACGTGCCCCCCTATGCGATCGTTGGCGGAAACCCAGCCAAGTTCATCAAATACCGGCATAGCGCTGAAGTCATTGAGCGGCTGCTTGCAAGCCAATGGTGGAACCTGGATGTCGAGTACCTCAAACGCCTGCCCATGAACGACGCCGAGGCGTTTCTCAAGGCGATTGAAAATGGTGCACCCGCCGCCCCAGTACACTACTCGAAACTCTCCATCGCCAAGCGCAGGGTGCAAGAAGTGCCGTAGTGGATTGCAGCTTTATCAAACTTCGCCGATGGCCTTTGCGTTTGCGCGTCGAAGCTACTGATGAAGTAACGGCTTGATTTCCCGATTACATGAAGTTGCCCGAGTACAGCCCCACAACGGCATTTGCTTACTGGGAGCCCAGGTAGTAGCCCGTCGCGACGAGCAGATGACCGGTTTTACGCAGTAGCGCATATTTGTCTTCCACCTTGCCGGTCACCGGGTTACGCCAGCGGTAGCCGTACCCCCCTTCAGATCGACTCTTCATCATCTCGAGAATGGGCGCGCCGACCGGCTTGCCCTCGGGATCCTTGATGGTGGTGAACTCGACACCCAGCAACCTGCGGTTGTAGCCATGAGCCACGTAGCGACCATTGCGCAGATCGATGATGAAGAGATACAGGTCATCCTCATTGAAACGCGCGGACAGGTTGTTGATAGCCTGCAGGGTGGCTTCGGGCTCGAGCTCGATAGCTTCGACTGCGCGATTCAGAAACGCCTTGGCCTGGTCAGCCGTTGCGCGCGGTAGGTACATGCCAACGGCCAGTACCCGATCGCCCACGCGCTGGAAGAAAACCCGCTTGCGTTCAACTCTGCCGTCTTGCGCGTTCATCCAGCGGTATTCTGCCGATAGCACTTGCCCCTCGTCACCAGACAGTGCCTTGCGAAATCCTGCGCGAACCTCTGGCTCGAAGGCCTGGGTCACATCCCGACCAATCCAGGTGGCCGACGTCCCGCCGCTCGCCAAGAGCGTACCGTTGGTATCGACCACGAACACATAATGCTCATTATCGATGAACTCGCCTTGGCGGCTGAATGCAGCAAAAGCGATATCGCCCTGCACGCAGTAGTATTCCACCGCGCGCTGGAGCAACTGCCGAGCGCGTTGCTGTTCATCGGCCTTCGCCGAACCATAGCTCAGTAATAACAAGGCGCTGCACAAGCATGCAATCAAACGCATATTCCAATTCTCCTATACGCCCAGACGTACGAGCAATGCATACAGAAACCCGGTCGGGTTCACTTTGAATCAGTTAGCACAGAGGCCGGGGCCTCGATGCGTCCCACACCTATCGCCACAACTCCACGTGGGTCATGCATCAGGGCAAGATAGGGCGAATGGTCCGAAAACCGACATGCGACGTCGCCAAGTCAGCTTCCTGGCGTTCCCTGGCAGCCGCGCGGTAGCGAGCACAGTAGTTGCCCGAGCACAGATATGACCCCCCTTTGATAACCCTGGACGATGATCGGCCTGAGACTGCTCGCAACTGCCCGGGGTCGCCATTGGCATGGCCCATCAAGGGGCCCCACTGTTTATCGGTGGTCCACTCCCAGACATTGCCGATCATGTCGAACAAACCAAAGGCGTTAGCCGCGAAACAGCCAACCGGGGCCAGGCCGGCGTACCCGTCTTCGCCAATATCAATCAGCGGAAATGCGCCCTGCCAATAGTTGGCAGCGGGCTTCCCATCTTCATCCAGCGGCAGCTCGCCCAAGCGCTGGGAAGAGCCGCCTGCACGCGCCGCGTACTCCCACTCGGCCTCACTTGGCAACCGGTTGCCACGCCAGTTTGCATAGGCCTGGGCATCAGCCAGGGTCACTAAGGTGACAGGCCGCCCATCCAGGGCGGCAGGGGCAGCATCGGGGCCCTCAGGGTGGCGCCAGTCAGCGCCCTTGACCAGCCTCCACCAGTTCAAAGGGGTAATGTCTTGGGCGCCGTTCCGTGGCGGGCTGAATACGGCGGCCACACCCGCTCGCTCAGCTTCGGTGACATAGCCTGTGGCGGCCACGAAGACACCGAATTGCGCACGAGTGACCTCGGTACGATCAATCCAGAAGTCGCCAACATCCACGGCTCCCAAAGGGCGCTCATCCGGATACCCCCTTTCGTTGCCTGGTGTGAAACGCCCCCCACTTATACGGATCATGCCGGCCAGTGGTTCGCTTTCCCAGCCGTTGGGCAAACCGTCATAAGCCTCGCATGTGGTGCGACTGCCCAGCACCGGTGCAGGACGAGGCCATACCACGGCCACCGCCAACACAACGCCCGCCAGAATAAAACCGCTGTTCCACCAACGCTTCATGGTTTGGCGGCTTGCGGTGGGGCAACCACGCCTACTTGACGCGCATAAGCCTGCCAGGCCTGTTTGAGCCGCTCCATGGTCTGCGGCTGGCTATCTGCCAGGTCGTGCTGCTCGCCACGGTCGCGGGACAGGTCGAAAAGCTGCCAACGCAGAGGCTGGGGTGCCTCGCCCGGCTTCGCCCACGGGACCAGGCCCAGCAACTTCAAATCGCCTTCCCGGTAGTAGCGGCTGCCGAACAACTCGCCCGCCATGACTCCGTCATGACGCGCTTTGCCCTGAAGCATCGGCAGCATTGAGCGACCCGTGATGGGATGCTTGGCCTGGCCGTGATAGGTATCACCTGGATCAGGCAAAGATGCCAGGGCGAGAAAGGTCGGCGCCAGATCATCGACGCGCGCCACGCTGCGCTCCAAACCTTGGCGCCGCAGGCTGACAGGAAGCTGGACGATGGCAGGAACGCTGATGCCGCCCTCGGCAGTGGTACCCTTGAACAGACGCATCGGCGTCGCGCTGACCTCCGCCCAACGCAGCCCATAGTCGATCTGCGAGCCGCGACGCCCTATGTTTTCCAGGCTGTTGTCGGTGTCTGGGCCTGCAGGGTAGAACACCTCATGGCGCTCCCCTGCGGCGCCGTTATCAGACATGAACACGATCAAGGTGTTGTCCAGCTGTCCGCTCTCGCGCAGATAGTCGAGCAACCGACCTATGTTGTGATCAAGGTTGTCCACCATGGCAGCGTAAATCTCCATCTTGCGGGCCTCGACCTGCCGCTGCTGCGCATTCAGCTCTTTCCAACCTGGTAATTGCGCAGTTACCGGCAGTGGTGCCGCCGCCTGGAAATCAGCCGGCATCAAACCCTTCTCTTTCATCCGCGCAACACGCGCCGCCCGCACTTCGTCGTAGCCGCCGTCATAGCGACCGCGGTATTTATCGAGGTAAGGCTCAGGCGCCTGCAAAGGCCAATGCGGCGAGGTGAAGGCGGCATAAGCAAAGAACGGCTTGTCGCTACCCTCACCCGCTCTGAGGTAGCTGATCAGCTTATCGGTATAGAAATCGGTGGAATAGAAATCTTCCGGCAGCTCCACCGGCTGGCCGTTTTCACGGTAGGTAATCTGCTCGATCTTCGCTTTGGATCCGGGAGTGGGCTTGAAGTGCACGCCACCGCCCTCAAGCAGCGTGAACGACTGCTCGAAACCACGTCTATCAGGCCCTTGTTCGGGCGCCAGCCCCAAGTGCCATTTGCCCACCATGCTAGTGCGATAACCACCATCACGCAGCAGCTGCGCGATGGAGTGTGCCTGTTGATTGAGATAGCCCTCGTAACCCGGCTTGCCTCGCTGGAAGGGCTGGATGGCTTCGCCCATGGTACCCAGGCCTGCCAAATGGTTATCTGTGCCGGACATCAGCATGGCTCGGGTCGGCGAACAGGTCGGCGCCGCGTACATGCTGGTCAGTTGCAGGCCATTGACGGCCATGCGATCAAGATTGGGCGTTTCGATCTCGCCACCAAATGCACCCAGGTCGGAGTAACCGAGATCGTCCGCGACGATCAGCAGAATATTGGGCCGGTCGGCTGCCACTACGCTGGCACTTGCCAGGCAAATCGCGACGGTCAGTAAGGCAGGAAGGCGCACGGCAAACTCCTTTTTATTCTTCGAAGATAGCCACGGCGCGCACAAAGCCCGCTGAGGCATGCTTGATCTTGTAGGGGAAACACGAAACCTGGAAACCGTTGGCCGGCAAGCTGTGCAAATTGGCGAGCTTTTCCATCTGGCCGTAGCCGATATCCCGCCCGGCCTTGTGACCCTCCCAGATCAACGAGGCATCGCCCGTTTCGTCGAAACGCTGCCGTGTATATTTGAACGGGGCATCCCAGCTCCAGGCGTCGGTCCCGACCACCCGTACCCCGCGTTCCAACAAGTACAGCGTGGCTTCGCGCCCCATACCGACACCGGCCTCCAGGTACCCTGGCTGACCGAACAGGCTGCCTGCGCGGGTGTTGACCAGCACGATGTCCAGCGGTTGAAGATGATGCCCGATGCGGTCCAGCTCAGCCTCGACCTGGGACGCGCTCACCACATGCCCATCAGGGAGATGACGGAAGTCCAGTTTGACGCCTGGTTGCAAGCACCACTCCAGCGGCAGCTCATCGATACCGAATGCCGGCTGACCGCCATTTGTGGTCGACGCATAGTGCCAAGGCGCATCCATGTGCGTGCCACTGTGAGTGGTGATGTCCAGCCGCTCGGCGGCCCAGGATTCATCGCCCGGCATTTGCTCCTTGCGCAAGCCTGGAAACATCGCCGCCATCTCTGGCCAGCCCTGCTGGTGATCCATGTAAACGATCTTCGGCAGCAAGGGCGGCGGGTCGGTGTAGGGGTTGTTGTCGAGTGTGACGGACAAATCGACCAGGCGACGCTTCTTCTGGCTCATGATGGTGCTCCTGCAAGAGACGGGACGGGACGACGCGCTCGTGGCGTCGCGGGCAGATTCAGGGCATTGCGCAGCAGCGCGGCTGCGGACCCGTCGTGGTGGAAACCGAGGGCCTTGGCCTGCGGTGTGCGCAGCGGCGGATAACAGCCGAAGCGTGCCTCCAGTTCAGGCTCCGGAGCGAAGCTGAGCAGGCTGCGTGGCTCTTCGCCAAAGCAGATCGACAGCGCGTCCAGCACCTGCTCGATCGATAGCTGTAACACGGGCAACTGAATAACCCGGCTCGCCAGTTCGCCTCGCAATTCAGCGGCGTGCACTAAGTTGTCCACACAACAACGAACCGACATCCACCAGGCCGTGGCTTGCGCTGAAACTGGGCACACATAGTGTTCGCCTGCCGCAAACGCCTGCAGCAGATCGCTCATGAAGGCCGACTTCAGCCCCCGCGACTGACGCGCACGGGCGACGATACCGGGCAAGCGCAGCGCAACTCCATCCACCTCACCACGCCGAGCCAGGTCGACGAGCTGAGATTCGACGATGAGTTTGTGGGTGGCGTACGACGACTGCGGCAGACAGGCTGATGCCTCGTCCATGCGCAAAGCAAGATTGCTGCCGTATACCGCGATGCTACTGGCGTAAACCAGACGGGGCGCACGGTCTGCATTACGCAACTGATGCAGCAATTCCAGGCTGGCCCTCAAGTTAACTTCGTAGCCCTGCTCGTAATTCGCCTCGGCAGCACCGCCTGGCACGCTGACCAAGTGGAACACGACATCGACACCGTCAGCGAGCGCGCGCCGCACCAACGCGGTATCGGCCACACTGCCGCAATATCGGCGGATGCGCTTGTCCTCGGGAAAGCCGTCCAGGCTTTGGTCCAGCAGCAGCAAAGCCTCTACAGGCTGGCCGCAAAGCACGCCATCGGCCAGCAGGCGCAGTGAGAGCTCGCGCCCGACGAATCCGTTGGCACCGGTGATCATCACTCGCATGGGGTTACCTCCTGCACCACACGCTGGTCCAAGGCACCGAACAACGCGCTGCCGTCGGCACAGCGTGCTTCCATGCGGATGCGATCACCAAAACCCATGAAACCTGTGCGTGGTGCACCTTGCTCAATCATCTCGATGGCCCGTCGCTCGGAAATGCAGGCCGAGCCGACGCTGCGGTCACGGTTAGAGACCGTACCTGAACCAATCAGCGTGCCGGCACTCAGCCGTCGAGTCAGCGCCGCATGGGCAATCAACTGATCGAAGCCGAAATGCATGTCGCCGCCATGCGGATGCCCAAACCACTCACCATTCCATTCGACCTGCAACGGTAGGTGCACGCGCGCATCGCGCCAGCTCGCACCCAACTCGTCGGGGCTCACCGCCACCGGCGCAAAGCTGGAGGACGACTTGGCTTGGACGAAGCCAAAGCCAGTGCGCATTTCACGCGGCGCCAGTGCGCGCAGGCTGACGTCATTGACCTGCAGCAGCAATCGGATGTGCTGACGCGCCTGCTCGGCCGTGCACCCCATCGGTACCGCGTCGACCAGAACGGCGAATTCACCCTCGAAGTCGATACCATGGGCCTCGCTGGGCAGGGAGATGTCCTGACGCGGACCTAGAAAGTCATCGCCCGCACCTTGGTACATCAGCGGCGTGTGCGCTACCCCTTCGATAGGGTCAAGGTTGAACGCACGTTGCATCAGCTCGCTGTGGCTGAGAAAGCACGACCCATCCAGCCATTGCCAGGCGCGCGGTAGTGGTGCCATCACTTTTCCTGCGTCGAAATCGAACGCGCCCTTCAAGTTGCCGCGGTTCAGTGCGTCATAGCGACATTGCAGCGCGTGCTCCACACTCGACCAATGGTCGATAGCGGCCTGCAGAGTCGGCGCAAGATCGGCGGCACTCACAGCGCGCGTCAAATCGCGCGAGACCAACAGCAGACGGCCATCACGAGTGCCGTCATTCAACGTTGCCAATTTCATTCGACCAGCTCCCTTAATTCATCGGCATAGCGGCCATCGAGCAGGATGAAGACCATACGCGCCATCTGCTCGGTACGGTTACTCCACGCATGATTGGTACCGCGCTGCACCACGATGTCGCCGCGCTTGAGGTGAACATCCTCACCGTCGAGCACCAGCCAAACCTCGCCTTCGGTGACAATGCCGTAGTCCAAGGTCTCGGTGCGGTGCATCAGCTTATGCTTCGAGTCTGGCTTGCCGGTGCCGGCCTGCGCTTGACCGATCTCGGCGAACGCGGCGGCAGCCTCCTCGGCGCTAACCTGGTTCTGCAGGCTGTCCGGTGGAATGTCGACCACCCGGATGACACTGCCTGATGCAGCGGGACCGAGCTGCAAAGGTTTATTCGTGGGATCCCCAGAATTATCCAGAGATGCTGGGCTGTCGTGGCTGCTCCATACCTCGTAGAACACCGTGCCGGGCACGGCCTTGAGCGGGAAGTTATTGGGCGTTTCACCCGCCATGGCGACAACAGCGCGGCCGTTGCCGTCATGGCCCGTGACGATGCGCCGGAATGCAGGAAGTGTTTGCATACGAAGACTCCTAGGCCGTGGACTCACAGCACCTGACAAACTTGCTCGAAGGGCAGTCGCGGCCCAGCCGGGCGCAAGCCCTCTGCATCGCCATAACCCAGGCTGCAAAGGAAATTGCTGCGCCAGCGTCCGTCCGGGAAAAATGTGGCGTCTACCCGGTCCGCATCGAAGCCGGACATCGGCCCGCAATCCAGGCCCAGTGCCCGGGCGGCGAGCATCAGGTAGGCACCCTGCAAGCTACTGTTTCGAAGGGCCGCAACGAAGGTCGACTGGGGGTCATCGCGATAAACAGCCGCAGCGTCATAAAGCGGAAACAGCTCGGGTAGGTGCTCGAAGAAGCGGCTGTCCCAAGCGACGATGACCGTCACGGGTGCATGCAGCACCTTCTCGCCGTTGTGCCCCTTGAGCGCTGGCAACAGCTTGTGCTTGGCCTCGGTGCTGGCCAGGAATACAAAGCGCGCCGGGCAACAGTTGTTGCTGGTCGGTCCCTGCCGCAGCAGCTCGTACAGCCGATGTAGCAGCTCGGTAGGCACCGGGCGATCTTGCCACTGGTTATGCGAGCGGGCCGTCAAAAACAGTTGGTCAAGCGTCGTGGAGTCGGGCAGATAGGTCATGGACAACCTCTACGGGTCAGGCAAGCGCAGCGGCCGATTCGGCCAAGGCGCGGAATACGCGATGCAAAACAAGGCAGACCAGCGCCAGCACGAATTGCATGATGGCGATCCAGACCAGCACTGTTGGCAAGGCGGCAAGCTGGCCGCCTGTGAAGGCAATCACCACCAATGGGCTGAGGAACTCCCCGGCGAACAGTGCCGCCGTGAAGCCGCCCGCTGCCCGGCCGCGCTGGGCAAAGCTGACCTTGCTCATTACCCAAGTGATCAGGGCCGGTAACATCAGGCCAACTCCGAGCCCGTTGACCAGCACGGCGACAATGACCCACCCATGGCTACCCGCCTTCGCCATCAGCAAACCGCCCAGCCCGGCGGTGGCGAATGCCAGCAGCATCACGGTCTGCCGACGCAGGCCTGTCAGCAGCCGGAAAAGCAGTGCACCGATCAGCACGCCAAGCTGGTTCGCGCCCATGGTCATGCCAATCTGCTGCGGGGCGTCCACCTGCAAGAGGGTAAGCAGATACCCCGCCTGTACCGGAACGATGAACAGGCTGATGCCGGCCAGGATGGTCAACGCATAGAGCGGCAACAGCGCATTCCATGGAAACCTCTCGGGCGCTGCCTGATGTGAGCTCGCCTCCAAGGGGCTTGGTTCCCAGAGACACCGGGCCATGATCGGCAGTAGAAGCACCCCGGCGGCATAGAGCATGAATGGCAAGCGCCAATCGTTCTGCCCCAAGGCACCGCCCAACGCGATGAACACCGCTGCCGAAAGCGAGGTGGCGACCATCTGCAACGCGAACAGCCGTTCACGTCGAGAGCCTTGGTAGTAGTCGCCCATCAGCGCGGTACAGCAGGTCATGATTCCGGCCTCCGCCAAGCCAAGTCCGGCCCGGCTGGCGACGATCGCCGGCAGCGACTCCAGCCACAAAGGCAACAGACCGCAAAGCGTGTACAGCATGAGCGAACCAAGCAGCAGGGGTTTTCGCCCCAGACGGTCAGCAATCATTCCGGCAAAAGGGGCCAGCAATGCGATCACTAGCGCCGGAATGGTCAACGCGATGGGCGTCAGAATCGCGACGCTCGGCGTGTCGGCGAAATGCTCCTGCATACGCGGCAGGATCGGCGCGATCAATACCGCCCCCAATACCGGCAGACAGCTACCGAACAGCAGCAGCGCGGATTGCGCGAGCCCCGCTTGGCGATCAGTGCTCATGGCTCACCTCATACGGCAGGATGCCCCAGAACATGGCGCCGTAAATGATGAGCCCCTCATGGAGGCTATTGAGCAGCAAGGTCAGTCGTTTCATTGGCGATGCCTATTGTTGTTTTGGAAAGTCGAGTTCAGCCATGGGCTACGCGTGGCGCAGGCATGACAGCATCTGCAGGTTGGGCATGTACCTCATGATCGGCCGCATGCTCGACCAACGGGGCATGGCGCTTGCCGACAGGAAGAAGGAAATAGGCCAGGGCCGGGAGCAACAGCAGCGCACCGACCATGTTCCAGACGAACATGAACGCCAGGAGAATGCCCATGTCGGCCTGGAACTTGATCGGAGAGAACGCCCATGTACCCACACCAATGGCCAGGGTGACGCCGGTCAGCATGACCACCTTGCCGGTCGAGAGCAGCGCACGGTAATAGGCCTGCGAAAGGCTTGCCCCCTCGCGCAAATGGCCGAGCATGATGCTCATGACATACAGCGCGTAGTCCACGCCGATGCCCACGCCCAAGGCGATGACCGGCAGCGTTGCGACCTTCACGCCAATCCCTAGCCAGACCATCAGCGCTTCGCAAAGGATCGAGGTGAGCATCAGCGGGATCACCGCGCACAGTGTGGCGCGCCAGGAGCGGAAGGTGATCAGGCACAGCAGAATCACCGCACCGTAGACCCAGAACAGCATCTCTCGGTTGGCCTGTTTCACGACAATATTGGTGGCCGCTTCGATACCCGCGTTGCCAGCCGCAAGCATAAACTGCACTTCTTCAGTGTCGTTGGCAGCAGCAAAGGCTTCGACATGATCCACCAGACGAGTCAGCGTCTCGGCCTTGTGGTCGGTGAGGTAAACATACAGGGTCAGCAGGTTGCACGCCTCGTTGTAGAGCCCTCGAGGTGCGCTGGCGGTGATCATGTTCAGCGTCGCCTGGTTGTTTTGCAGCTCGTACCACTTCGGACT
This sequence comes from Pseudomonas juntendi, assembly GCF_009932375.1. GTDB lineage: Bacteria > Pseudomonadota > Gammaproteobacteria > Pseudomonadales > Pseudomonadaceae > Aquipseudomonas > Aquipseudomonas juntendi. Next base: position 11,184 of record NZ_BLJG01000109.1, on the reverse strand, counting down.
GCCTTCGGACAGGCCGACCAGCATGCGACGATTGAGTAACGCCAGCGAATTGGTCGAATCCACGCCTTGCAGGCTGCGCAACTGCCAGTCCAACTGGTCGACCTTGCGCAGGATGTCGTAACGCGCACAGGCGCCCGCCGGTGTATGGACCATCACCGCGAACAAGTCGCTACTTGCGCCGTAGTGCCGAGTGAGAAAAGCATCGTCCTGGTTATAGCGCGAATCGGCTCGCAGTTCCGGGGCACCTGGGTCCAGATCGCCAACGCTCAGGTGCAGGCTGACCATGAAGCCCAGCACCGCCAATGCAAGGCTCACTGCCACGCACACGCCGGCCCAAGGACGACGGGTGAACAGATCGAGAAAGCGCCAGAAGGCGTGCCGTGCCTGGCCACACTGCTCGGCTCGCTCGCTCTTGAGGCTGAGTTGCGCGGCCTTCGGGCTGACCCCAACATAGGAGAGCAGCACCGGCAAGAGGATCAGGTTGGTGAAGATCAGCACTGCGACGCCCAAGCTGGCGATGATGGCGAGATCCTGAATCACCTGGATCTTGATGATCATCAGCACAGCGAAGCCCACAGCATCGCACAGCAGCGCAGTAAGACCGGCCAGAAACAGTCGTCGGAACGTGAAACGTGCCGCCACCAAGCGATGCATGCCACGCCCGATGTCCTGCATGATGCCGTTCATCTTCTGCGCGCCATGGCTCATTCCAATCGCGAACACCAGGAACGGCACCAACACCGAGTACGGATCCAGCTCGTACCCCAGCAAGGGCAGCAGGCCAAGCTGCCAGACCACCGCCACCAGTGAGCAGATGACCACCAGCAGTGTGCTTCGTACGCAGCGGGTATAGCTGTAGAGCACAACCGTGGTGATCAGGATCGCGGCGGCGAAGAACAGCAGAATTTGCTCCAGACCTGCAATCAAGTCGCCGACCTTCTTGGCGAACCCGGTCACGTGAATGGCAATGCTGTCGCTCTGAAAGCGGCTGCGCAGTTCCTCGATCTGGGAAGATAGTTGTGCATAATTCAGCGGCTGACCGTCGGCAGTGCTCGCCAACAGAGGGACGTAGATAATGCTGGAGTGCTGATCGAACGATACCAACTGGCCAATCTCGTTGGACAGTTGCACGTTGCGTCGCAGTTCTGCCAGCGAATCAGGCCCGCCGTCGTATTGATCAGGGATCACCGGCCCCCCGTCCAGGCCCTCCTCGGTCACCGATACCCAGCGTGTGGCGGGAGTCCACAACGACTTCATGAAAGCACGGTCAACGCCAGGAAGCAGGTAGATCTGATCGCTCAGCGCCTGCAAGGTCTTCATGTAGTCGGCGTCGTAGATATCGCCTTTTTTATTGGCGACAGCAATACGCAGCGCGTTACCGAGGCCAGACAACTCCTTCTGGTTCTCCAGATAGTTGACGATGTAGGGGTGCCCGGTGGGAATCATTTTTTCGAAGCTAGCGTTGAGCTCAAGGCGGCTCGATTGCCAGCCCAGCAGCAGCGTGCTCACCAGGCAGACCAGCAGTACCCAGTGCCGGTGATTGAACAAGGCTCGCTCAATCAACGAACCGGAACGCGGGTCGAAGGCTTGCTGGCTGGCAGACGTATTGAAAGTCATGAAATCACTCCGAAACCTTCGCAGCAGATGAAGACAGCTGAGCCAGACCGGTAAACCCAGCAGCGACCAGACTGCCGTCCGCGGCCTGGGCCAGCCCGGCAAGAGGACGCCCTTGGGGTGGGATCAGCTGCTGCAGACGGTGGCTGGTAGCCCCCAAAACGAACACGGCACCCACTTGGTTGGCTAGCAGCACTCGGCCATCATCAAGGCGCGTGCCGTCGCTGAATGACACCGGCGTTGGCACTTCCAGCGGTTCGATTACCCTGCCAGCGCTGCGGATGAGGAAAACATTGCCTTTCAGACCGCCAAGCAACAGCGAGCCGTCCTGTCTTGGCACCAGCGTAAAAAATGTGCCCTCATAGGGGCTTGGCAGTTGCTCGAAGTGCCGACCATCATCGCTGGAGCGGGCCAGGAAACCCTGCTCACCGGCCAAGTACCAGTCACGGCCTTGTTGAGCTACCGCATACAGATGCAAACCTGTCGGGTTGTCGATCTGGCCGGCAACCGACTGCCAAGTCCTTCCACCATCGGCAGTACGCAGCGCCATACCATAGGCGCCGACGACCAGGCCGTGCTGTTGATCGGTAAAGTGCAGGTTCAGTAGCGGTTTGTCCGCGCCCTCATCCATTAACCGCTGCGCCGTTTCGACACGTGCCTGAGCCGCATCGACATCCGCTGTCACGCCTACCGCCTGCTGTGCGGCAAGCAATTCCAACTCGGCAGCGTGGTGCCCTTCCAACTGCACCTGCCAGCTCTCCCCGCCATCTTCACTGAACAACACCACACCGCCGTGGCCTACCGCCCAGCCATGTTGGGCATCAACGAACTGCACGGCCGTCAAACCTACGGAAACCGGCACGCTGGCCTGACGCCACGTCAGGCCATTGTCATCTGACAACAGGATCAACCCCCGCTCGCCCACGGCAACCAGCCGATCCTCGGCACGCACGACACTGCTGAAAACGGCATGTGTTGCATTCACTGTCCGCATCGCTGGACTCTGTAGCACGCCAGCCACAGCCAGCGGCTGGGCTTGGGTGGCTAACGAAAAGGGCAAGGCAAGGGTTAAAAGAAAGCCGCTTGTCCATCTCGATCTGCTCATCATTCACCTCGAACTGCATCGAACAGGGAGGACTCATGGCCCTCCCGATCAGGCTCTAGCGCACGCCTCGGCCGGCCATCGCTGCTGGCGAAAACTCGGAGGACTTATAGCGATCGACGATCGCGTACTGCTGTGCCTTGCCCGCATAGAGGTTCTGGATGAACCAGGTGTTGGAGGTCAGGTCGTAGAAACCTGAGGAAAGTTGAGCCACTGCAGGGATGTCCGGCATGACAGCTGGCAGCGACCAGAGACTCTTCGACAGTCGGCCGTTGGCATCCCAGCGATCACCCAGAATGGCCTGCCAAGTGTCCTCGTCGAGGTAGTAGCGCCCTTTCGGCAACTGATGGCGCTTGCCAGGGGCAATCTCTGCCTCGACGACCCACACGCGATGCAACTCCCAGCGCACGTAATCCGGGTTCATATGGTGCTTGCCCAGCACATCTTCTGGGTTGCTCGCGGTTTGCACTTTGTTCGTGTTGTAGGGGATGTACATTTCCTGCTTGCCCACCAACTTCCAGTTGAAGCGGTCCATGCGACCTTGGAATACATTCAACTCATCGAAGGACATGACGCCAGCGGTGGCCGGAGTCGGCGTGTCGCAGCAGGCGTTGGGCAGCTTGCGTACACGTCTCTGACCCGCCAGATAGACGTGAGCCTGGCTTTTATCGCCGTTCAGGTTGGTGCGCCCCATGATTTGCTCGCCCGCACGTAGGGCTGGCCCCACGTTGGTCAATCGGAACAACCAATAATCGCCATCGAACTTGTCTGCCGAACCTTCCGGGTAGTAATAGGGCATCTCTTGGATGGCCTTGCCGTCCGTAGTCATGACTGGCGTACCCTCGGCAGTGACCAGGTAATGCCGGAAGTCCATGGCCAACGGTGTACCACGCCAGTTCAGGAGGTGGTTCCACATCGCCTCGCTGCCGTTTTTCGGTACCGGGAACGGAATACCCCCATAAGCGCCCTCAGGAATCAGGCCCGCACTGCTCTCGACCAGCTTGGCGTTCCGGGCATTCTTTGCCGTATTGTCGTACACCCACTGAGGTGCGGCCGCCGTACGGTGCGTCGGGTAGATATCCAGGCGATAAGTGTCTGGGTAGCGCTTGAGCATCTCTTTGGTGCCATCGCTAATCTTGCCTTCGTACTGGGCCATGTTCTTCGCGGTAATACTGAACAGCGGCTTTTCCGAGGCAAATGGATCGCCACGTTTGCCTCCGGGTTTGTAGGAGGGATCGACCGTGGTCATGCCTCCAGTCCAGGCAGGGATACTGCCGTCGGCGTTGCCGGATGCTTCGGCGCCGAACGGTGTCAGGCTTTTGCCAAGATCGTCGGCGGTAGCAGCGATCACCGGCTGCAAGCTCAGGGCCATCGCTCCTGCGAGCGTCAGGAAAAACGTCTTGAGTGCAAACTGACTAGCCATGTGCGCGATCCTCAGAATGTGGTTTTCACGGAGAAGGCCAAGTAATCGCGATCTTTCAACGACTGCTTGTAATTGAACTGGCTGGCCGAGTTCAGATTGGTGTCCTCGGGGCCGTAATAGTGTGTGTAAGTCAGGCCAAGGGTGACGCGGTCGAGGTAGGTGGCACTCACGCCAATGTTGACGTCACCGCCCTTGTCAGGGCCGAAAGAGCCGACCACAGCGGACTTACCCATGGGGAAGTAGCTGATACCAATTGGCACACTGAGATCGATGCCAGGCATGATCTGCCGGTAAGTGGGGGTGTACACCAGCTTCAGGCCCACCGCGTCGTCAGTCGCATTGGGGTCCAGCGCACTGCGATTCTCGGTAACTTTGAGTAGGCGATTCCAGGCGATTTCGGCGACCAGCCCCGACTCTTGCGCAATTAAATTCGGCCCGAAGGACGCAATCATGTTCAGGTTGACATGGGCGGTTCGGCCAATCGCGTAAAGGGCATCATCGTTATTGTCCGCGGCCACGCCGGGCAGGACCGTCTGGCCATTGGAAACCAGTGGCATGTTCCAGCGCATGGAGGCTTCACCTGCGAAGCTGTATTCACCCACCGTGGTAATGAAGCTGGCGCCCAGTGCCCGGATATCCTCAGGATAGACCCAGTAATACTCACCGATCTTTCCGGTGCTGAACTCGGGGGTGGTGCTGGGTTTGAGGTAAAGCTTGGGTGACTTGTCGTGGTATTGGATGGCGTACAGGCCGTATTCAACCGTATCGTCAGTGATGCGCAACTGCACACCGCCCTGACCTGAGCTCTTGGCCTTCTTGTCCTTACCGTGGAAAAACGCTGATGGACTATTCGGGTTACCACCGAGAAAGGCGGGAAACGGGTCGCCTACGACCAGGCGCTCATTGCCCTCGCCGATAGTGTCGCTTACGGAGAAGTAGCTGCCTGCACCTGGCAAGCGGGTTTCCTCCCACTCGAACTGGTAGAAGGCGCCCAGGGAAAGATCATCCGTGAGTTGATAAGTCGTGGAGATTTGGCTGACCGGACGGGTGATCTCTTTGAACTGGGTGTTGGGCACGGAAATCGCCTTGACCACATCCACGGGCGCCATCCCGCCAGCAATGCCGTTAGCACCAAAAAACATGCTTTCGCCCCATACCAGGCCATGGCGGCCCAGGCGCACCGACAGGGCTCTATTGGCCAGCTCGCCATTCCAGTAGGCGAAGGCGTCGAGTAGTTCGGTGTCACCTCCATGCAAATGACGGGTGTCGTCGGTAAACGCATCGTAAGCTACCGAACGCTGGTTAGCCCGGGCGGGATCATTGTTGTCATTGTGTTCTTGATACTCAGTGTCGTACCAGCCGGCGGCGCTGACACGGGCACCGAAATCGCGAAACCCCATGTCCAGTTCGCTGAAAATGTCGAGCCGATTGGAAATAAGGCCTTTGCCAAAGGCGCGATCGCCATCATCCTGGTTACGCGCAACTTGACCCTCGGATAGCTTGCTGCTGCGATCCTGCATACGCCAAGCGGCGCTGTATTTGACGGTGTTATCCCAGCGCAGACTGAGGTCGGGGTTTGCAGTATCGATCTGAAATGCAACCGCCTGGTTGGTGCATGCCAGCAGCGCTGCGGCAAGGGTCAGGCGGTCGGCAGCCAGCTTTCGCCAGGGTGCAACGAGCTCTCGATTTGCCATCGATATAAACCTCTTTTTGTTTTTATGAGAGTTTTTTGCTTTGTTCACGCATCGCTGCAAGGCGACTCGAATCGTATGAAGCGCCGCACCGAATTCACGCCGGCGGCATGCCGGCGAGCACGGCCGGGTTAAAGGCCTCAGATTGGCCTGGCAGTAACTTCCAGCATTTCCTTGACAAGCCCAATACGGTCGAAGTCGCGATCACGCGCCATCTCCTTCTCACCCGCCAGGAGAGATTTTTCGCCGATATACTTGCAGCGCTCGAAGCGCCGGGCCATGAAGCGCGCCAACTGCTGCCCAATATCTCCTTCGGCAGTCAGTTCCTCGCTAAGCACCAAAGCATCCTCGATGGCCATGCCGGCACCCTGGCCCAGATGTGGAGTGGTGGCATGCGCAGCGTCGCCAATGATCACGACACGGCCGCGATACCAAGGTTCGTTGACGAACACAGCTTCTAGGGGCTTGTAGACTACCTGCCCGTTGTCGGCGATCTGCTCGCGTAACTCGGCAATCAGCCCTCCCATGCCTTGCAGGCGCTGACGCATCTCGGCAGCCAGAGAATCATTGGGCATCCAAGGATTGCCTGGCTCATGAGAAGTGGTGAACATGTACATGAGCTCATCGGACAACGGTACCAAGCCGGCATTGCCCGCAGGTCCCTGATAGTTCGCCAGATGATCGATCTGCGGCATACGCGGGAAGTTGTAACGCCACACCGACTGGCCGGTGAAACGCGGCATGTACTTGTTGCCGAACAGCATCTCGCGCACTTTGGAGTACAAGCCGTCGGCCCCTACCACGAGGTCGTAGCGTGCGCGGGTGCCGTCGGTGAACACCACATCGACGCCGCGTTCATCCTGTTCCATCGATTGCAAAGTGGTGCCCAAGCGTACCTTGGCACCCAGTTCGATGGTCGTCTCGCTCAGTACCTTGTGCAGGGCACGTCGGGAAATACCAACATTGGCAGGGTATTGTGGACCGGCCAGACGCTGACCTGGGATGCGCACCAGTGGCTGCCCATCGGTGGTGTAGATGGCAACATCTTCGAAGGCATAGGCCGCATCGAGATAGGCATCAAGCAGACCCAACCGTGACATCTCACGCACGACATTGCTCTGCTGGATGATGCCGACACCGTACACCGTCCACTCGGATTTCAATTCGACCAGGTCGACGGCGATACCTTTGCGTCGTAGGGCGATGGCTGCGCAAAGACCACCGATTCCACCCCCGACGACCAAGACTGTCTTGACTGAATTCATGTAACTTCTCGCTTCTTGTTCTTATTTGAAATGGCCGCTGGTGGTGGTGCTGTGCAGCCTTGGCCACCAGCTTCTGGCCAAACCAGGAATTTGACTAATCGCATGTATGGATTCGATGTATCGCCGATCGCGATACCTCAACTCACTGCAATACCCGCTCATCGACCGTCAGCCAACCTCCCCTCTCCCTCCAGGGCACGGCTACCAATCGCTCTCCCAAGCAGGGTCCGAACACGCAAAGGCCGGTATCGGGCTCGAATTGGGCGCCATGCGCGTAGCAGATGACTCGAGAACCATCGGCAGACAGAAAGCGGTCCTTGCGATAGTGCAGAGGTACATCCAGGTGCGGGCAACTGTTGCGATAGAGATAGAAGACACCAGCGTGACGCAGGGCAAACAGGCTATCTTTGCCACGCTGCAACGGGTCGAATCCACGCGACTGCCCCTCCACCAGCTCATCGAGCCGGCAAAGCGCGACAAACATGCTCAACCGTGCTTTGGCGGCGGACCACCGGGTGCCCACTTCTCCCTGGAGGAGAAGAGGAAAAGCTGCGAGTTATCCGCGGACATCGGTGCTTGACGGGCCACCCACTGATCATCATGAGTGTCCATGTCTGCGTCGTATTCGATATGACAACCCAGCGGGCTGTTGAAGTACCAGAACCAGTTGGAGCCGAACAGATGACGGCCCGGCCCCCAGAAGCTGGTCCAACCCTTTTCTTCGAACCGCCGACCAGCCAGTAGCACCTCGGTACCACTGCCCATATGGAAGGTAAAATGTTCGCAACCGCGCATATGGGGCGGCGTCTGGATCATGAACAGGCAGTGGTGGTCGACCATTGCACCAGTGCGCATGAAAGGGCCGACTCCAACGAAGGTATCGGTGGTGACGAAACCCAGGCGATCTCGGTAGAACGCTTCGCCCTTCGCGGCATCAGGTACGAAATACACCACGTGCGACAGCGTACGTGGGAGTGCTGGCATATCCGGCGTGATACCTGGCTTGTTGGCCGGGCGCTGGGGAGCAAAACCGGGGGCATTGGTCAGATCAGCCTCAGCGTCGAAGGCACGTCGGCAAGTAACCTGAAACGCCAAGGCGAAACCCAGGTCGTCGACACTGTGCAAGGCACCCTGGGCATCACGCACCACAGCCCGGTCACGTCCAAGCTCCTCGGCAATGGCGTCGAGGTCGGTCGAGGCCCCGACCCCATAGACTGTTTCGCGAAGGGAAGGTGCCGGCCCCATAGCGGGGGGCAGAGCCGGATCGTCGTGTCGACGAATAATGATGGCCGTACCATCGAGCGCTTCAAACCGCCCGCCTTCTTCGCTTAGTTCGATGGCGGCCAGACCGTAATCGCGCAGACAGTCGGCACAAGCCCGAATGTCATCGACGCCAAATACCAGCGCGTCAAGGCCAATGATGTTCATGACTACCACTCCATTGAAATTGTTCTTCCGGCGAGTTGGCGAGCCGCCGGTGGTGGAAGCCGGGCAGCTCACCAGCGCCGCGACTTGGCAATCAAGATGAGGCAAAACAGACAATGAGGACCAATCACGTATGGGGATGCGAGGTATCGACAAACGCAATACATCGTCACTCGCCCATCTGCAGGCGACATAGCTCGATCGTGGTGCAGGGCAGGTTGACTAAAGCCATAGTTGGCGGCAAATGTATCTTGAAAATAAATACAACGATCAGGATCTATGCCATGCGCTTCAACCACCTCGACCTGAACCTGCTGGTCGCATTGGATGTACTGCTGGAAGAGCAGAACATCACCCGCGCGGCCGAACGCCTCCATATGACTCAGTCAGCCACAAGCGGGGTGCTGGGTCGCTTACGGACATTTTTCGAGGACGAATTACTGGTGCAAGTCGGCCGCAAGATGCAGCCCACACCTTATGCACTGGAGCTGGCCAAGCCGGTACGCGAAGTGCTGTTGACCATTCGCTCGTCCATCACCACCAAACAGCTGTTCGACCCGGTCTCAAGCAAAAGGCACTTCAAGCTGATGGCTTCTGACTATCTGATCACCGTACTGTTCTCGCAGGTGATACAGAAAATTCACGAGCAGGCTCCCCACATTACCTTCGACATGATCGCGCCTAACGATGGCGACTTATTGGTCCGTGGTGAAATCGACCTGATGATCGTTCCTGAACGTTACGTAATCGAAGGACACCCATCGCACCTGCTGTTCGAGGAAGAACACGTGTGCGTGGTCTGGGCCGGCAATACCTTGGTGGGGGAGCAATTATCGCTCGAGCAATATATGGAACTGGGACACATCTCGGTTGGCTTCGGTCGCAACCGCAGTTCAAGTATTGAAGAATGGTTCATGACCCAGTACGGTTTCAATCGCCGCCTGGAGGTGATCACCCACGACTTCAATACCGTTGCGCAGTTGGTGGTGGGCACTCAGCGCATCGCCACCATGCACCGTAGGCTGGCATACCTCTACGCCAGATATCTGCCACTACGTATTCTCCCAACGCCTGTGAAGATTCCGGCCATGCGGGAATTCATGCTATGGCACCGCAGCATGGACGGGGACCCCATGCACCGATGGCTGCGCGAACGTATTCACGAATTCATCAAGACGGTCGATCTCTCGCCCCCAGGCATCGCGGCGCGTGATACCTCGCATCCAAAGTAACGATTGGCCAACTTGCCGAATGGGTCCTTAAGGTGACTCAGCACTACGCCTGCAAGGCGGGCGTGTCAGACGACCTCAAAGGACAACAAGAATGTTCCGTTACTTCCCTACCAACTACGTCTGGGATCTTTCCGTCAACCTGGCCATAGAGATGGGCGCGCGCATCGGCGAAATCGAAGAAATGTGCAAACCGCTCGCTGAAGCTGCCAAGCATCCGGATGCGGCCGGTACTGCGGCCTTCCGCGAGACCTGGGCAAAAATGGCCGACAAGCTTTGCAGCATGGCCGAGGAAGATGAAGCCGCAGGGCGCCTGTTCTCAGCGGGCGAGAAATACAGCCGGGCATCGACTTACTACCTGACCTGCGAGCGCCTTCAGGCTCATGGCGCTCCAGGTCGCGAAGCGCTTTATCAACGCGTGTTACAAACCTTCGCTCGCAGCATTGAGTTGTCCAAGGAAAACTGCGAGCGGGTAGAAATACCCTATGAGGGGGCGCATCTGTCCGGCCTGCTTGTACGCGCCGAAGGTGTTACTGGAGCGGCTCCGCTGTTGGTTCAGGTCAACGGACTGGACTCAACCAAGGAAATGAAGTATCGCGTTGGCCTGCCCGCTTGGCTGGCCAAACGTGGTGTGTCCTCTTTGATCATCGATCAGCCGGGTACCGGAGAGGCATTGCGCCTGCATCACCTGACCGCGCGGTACGACAGCGAACATTGGGCGAGCCGTGTGGTGGACTGGCTGGAAACCCGCAACGACGTCGATGCCAAGCGTATCGGCATGGAAGGCGTTTCCCTTGGTGGGTATTACTGCCCGCGTGCAGTGGCGTTCGAACCGCGCTTCGCCTGCGGCGTGGTCTGGGGGGCGAACCATGACTGGCGCGATGTACAAAAGCGCCGCCTGGAGAAGGAAGGTAGCTTTCCGGTACCGCACTATTGGGCTCACGTTCAATGGGTATGGGGTGCTAAGGACATGGAGGACTTCATGCGCATCGCCGAGAACGTGCACTTGGACGGCGTGCTGGATCGCATCAAGGTCCCATTTCTCGTTACCCACGGCGCTAGGGACTCGCAGATTCCCGTCAAGTGGGCCGAACGCACCTACGAGCAACTGGTCAACAGCCCAAAACGCGAGCTGAAGATTTTCGATGAGCGTATGGGGGGGGTACAGCACTCAAGCTTCGATAACAGTATCAACGCTGGCCATTATATAGCCGACTGGGTCGCTGAAACCCTCGGTGGTCGCCTCGCCTGACTGCAAGGGTCCTGTGGTTTTTCAGCCACTTCCCAGCTTTTACGATAAAGCTTGGAGGTGCCTGAAACAGGCCGACTCAGGCGTTTCAGCAAAACACCTGGCCCAGTTTGCGCAGGAGGCGGGCAGGCTCAAATGATTATTCTGGCCAGATAAAAGAAAAAGCCCGCAGCCTGTACAGGCTGC
>NZ_BLJG01000108.1 GCF_009932375.1 Pseudomonas juntendi | reverse complement strand
GAGCGCATCGCCACGCAAGGCCGCTGGTGTCTAGAGCAGGGGATCAGAAGCTGTCATTCACCGTTCCACTTGTGGGAGCGGGCGTGCCCGCGAACACCGGCGCAGCCGGTGCCAGACACCGCGTCGCCTGCTTCGCGGGCAAGCCCGCTCCCACAATGAATCGCGCAGGCTTTTCAAATTTTGGGAAAGACAGTTGCTCCTACAGGAACCCTGCCCGGGCAACCGGCGGGGTTTTTGCTTTACTGTTACCCGACAATCATCGGTAACCGTTGTGTCACCGGTGCCGCACAATGGCGGGGCGCGGGGAAACAAAACCGGCCCATTCCAGTGCAGCTTCATGGCATTTGCAGCCGTGCCGCTCGCCCCACTTGCCGTAATTCGAGGCTTTGCCAATAATAGGCCCAGGAATTGCTAGTTCTATAGGTTCTATTTCTTGCGCTTTTGCATATTTTGCAATGGCTGTCAACATCGCCCGCGGCGGTTTCAGGCGCTTCTATAAGTAGTTGTCGCTTTGAAGAAATATCGACTACCGGGCTGTCGTTAGAATGCCACACACTCGCTCGTGGTATGCGGCCTTGGTCGAACCCTGCGCGGCTCGCGTTGTACTCATTCGCATATCGGGCAGCCGTGATCTGCCTTGTATTGCCCCGTACCGATGGAGTTACCTGATGAAGAAGCTTGCACTGCTTGGCGCCCTGGCGTTGTCCGTGTTTTCCCTGGTGTCGCAGGCCGATGAAAAGCCGTTGAAAATCGGCATCGAGGCCGCCTACCCACCTTTCGCCTTCAAACAGCCCGACGGCAGCATCGCTGGCTTCGACTACGACATCGGCAACGCCTTGTGCGAAGAGATGAAGGCCAAGTGCACCTGGGTCGAGCAAGAATTCGATGGCCTGATTCCGGCGCTGAAGGTGCGCAAGATCGACGCCATCCTGTCGTCGATGTCGATCACCGAAGACCGCAAGAAGTCGGTCGACTTCACCAAGCGCTACTACCTGACGCCGGCGCGCCTGGTCATGAAGGAAGGCACCACCGTCAGCGACAGCCTGGACGAACTCAAGGGCAAGAAGATCGGCGTACAGCGCGGCTCGATCCACGACCGCTTCGCCAATGCAGTGCTGGGCGCCAAAGGTGTCACCGTCGTGCCTTACGGCACCCAGAACGAAATCTACCTGGACGTGGCAGCCGGTCGCCTCGATGGCACCGTGGCTGACGCCACCCTGCTGGAAGACGGTTTCCTGAAAACCGACGCCGGCAAGGGCTTTGCCTTCGTAGGCCCGGCCTTCACCGACGCGAAGTACTTCGGTGACGGTATCGGCATTGCCGTACGCAAGGGCGACGACGCCAACCGCGAGCGCATCAACAAGGCCATCGATGCCATCCGCGCCAACGGCAAGTACCAGGAAATCGAGAAGAAGTACTTCAACTTCGACATCTACGGTCCAGACTCGAACTAAGACGTCGGGTTTACCTGTGCAATGGTGCAAACAGCAGAGGCTCTGAGGTTTGCACCATTTTTCATTCTCTAGGTCGAGGACCTCATCATGTTGAAAGGCTACGGGGCAGTCATCCTCGACGGGGCGTGGCTGACGCTGCAGCTTGCCCTGTCGTCGATGGCCCTGGCCATCGTGCTCGGCCTGATCGGTGTGGCGCTGCGCTTGTCGCCGGTGCGCTGGCTGGCCTGGCTTGGCGATCTGTATTCCACGGTCATCCGTGGCATTCCGGACCTGGTCCTGATCCTGCTGATCTTCTACGGCGGTCAAGACATCATCAACCGGGTGGCGCCGCTGCTCGGCTACGAAGACTACATCGACCTCAACCCGCTGATCGCGGGCATCGGTACCCTGGGCTTCATCTTCGGTGCCTACCTGTCGGAAACCTTCCGCGGCGCCTTCCTCGGCATTCCCAAGGGGCAGGCCGAGGCGGGGTTCGCCTATGGCATGAGCGCGCGCCAGGTGTTCTTCCGTATCCAGGTACCGCAAATGATCCGCCTGGCGATTCCTGGTTTCACCAACAACTGGCTGGTGCTGACCAAAGCCACCGCGCTGATTTCGGTGGTCGGCCTGCAGGACATGATGTTCAAGGCCAAACAGGCGGCCGACGCCACGCGCGAGCCGTTCACCTTCTTCCTGGCGGTGGCCGCGTTGTACCTGGTGCTGACCAGTGTCTCGCTGCTGGCCCTGAAGTTTCTGGAGCGCCGCTACTCGGTGGGCGTCAAGGTGGCTGAACTATGATCTTCGACTACAACGTCATCTGGGAGGCGTTGCCGATGTACTTCGGCGGCCTGCTGACCACCCTCAAGCTGCTGGCCATTTCGTTGTTCTTCGGCTTGCTGGGGGCTATTCCGTTGGGCTTGATGCGGGTGTCGCGGCAGCCGGTGGTCAACTTCACCGCCTGGCTCTATACCTATGTGATCCGCGGGACGCCGATGCTGGTGCAGCTGTTTCTGATCTACTACGGCCTGGCCCAGTTCGAAGCGGTACGCGACAGTGCCTTCTGGCCGCTGTTGTCCAGCGCCACTTTCTGTGCGTGCCTGGCGTTTGGCATCAACACCAGTGCCTACACCGCAGAAATCATCGCCGGCAGCCTCAAGGCCACGCCGCATGGCGAGATCGAGGCGGCCAAGGCCATGGGCATGTCACGCATGAAGATGTACCGCCGCATCCTGCTGCCTTCGGCCCTGCGCCGGGCGCTGCCGCAGTACAGCAACGAAGTGATCATGATGCTGCAGACCACCAGCCTGGCGTCGATCGTCACCCTGATCGACATAACCGGCGCCGCACGCACGGTCAATGCGCAGTACTACCTGCCTTTCGAGGCCTATATCACGGCGGGCGTGTTCTACCTGTGCCTGACCTTCATCCTGGTGCGCCTGTTCAAGATGGCCGAACGCCGCTGGCTCGGCTACCTGGCGCCACGCAAGCACTGACCGCTTTGTGAGAATCGACAGCATGTACAAACTCGAAGTCCAAGACCTGCACAAGCGCTACGGCAGCCATGAAGTACTCAAGGGCGTGTCGCTGGCGGCCAAGGCCGGCGACGTCATCAGCATCATCGGCTCCAGCGGTTCGGGCAAGTCGACCTTCCTGCGTTGCATCAACCTGCTGGAGCAGCCGCACGCCGGCAAGATCCTGCTCAACAACGAAGAACTCAGGCTGGTCGCTGGCAAGGACGGCGCGCTGAAGGCCGCAGACCCGCGTCAGTTGCAGCGCATGCGCTCGCGGCTGTCGATGGTGTTTCAGCATTTCAACCTGTGGTCGCACATGACCGCGCTGGAGAACATCATCGAGGCGCCGGTGCATGTGTTGGGCGTGAACCGCAAGGAAGCCCTGGAAAAGGCCGAGCACTACCTGGCCAAGGTGGGTGTCGCCCACCGCAAGGACGCCTTCCCGGGGCACATGTCTGGCGGGGAGCAACAACGTGTGGCAATTGCCCGCGCCCTGGCGGTGGAGCCGGAGGTTATGCTGTTCGACGAGCCGACTTCGGCACTCGACCCCGAGTTGGTCGGCGATGTGCTGAAGGTAATGCAGGCGCTGGCCCAGGAAGGCCGGACCATGGTCGTGGTCACCCACGAAATGGGCTTTGCCCGCGAGGTGTCCAACCAGTTGGTGTTCTTGCACAAGGGGCTGGTGGAAGAGACCGGCTGCCCGCGTGAAGTGCTGGCCAACCCGCAGTCGGAACGCCTGAAGCAGTTCCTCTCCGGCAGCCTGAAGTAAAAGCTGCATTTTTGCACCAGAATAGGGCATGCTGCGCGGCGAGCGCGGCCTGACCCGGCGCACAGACTCGAACGACCTCAGGTTTCGGACCGTACCTTATGACCACCCAGCGAATCGGTTTTCTCATCTGGCCCAGCACCAGGCCCTTGACCCTGGCGCTGGCCGAGGAAGTGTTGCAGGTGGCGCAGCGGGTGCATCCGGACGTGGTCTACGAACTGTCGTTCCTGCAGGCTGAGCCTGCGCCGGAAGGTGCCTGGCGCCTGCCAGGCGAGCCCTGGAACGGTGGCCTGGAAGGTTGTCACAAGCTGTTCCTGCTGGCAGACGAGCCACCCGTGGCGGTAGGGGCTGCGTTGTCGGCCGCGCTCAAGCAACTGGCGCGCAGCGGCTGCATGATCGGGGGGCTTGCAGCCGGTGTGTACCCGCTGGCGATGCTGGGTTTGCTCGATGGTTACCGGGCTGCCGTGCACTGGCGTTGGCAGGATGATTTTGCCGAGCGCTTCCCCAGGGTCATCGCCACCAGCCACCTGTTTGACTGGGATCGTGACCGCCTCACGGCGTGCGGCGGCATGGCCGTTACCGACCTGCTGCTGGCGGTGCTGGCCCGCGATCACGGCGCCGAGCTTGCCGGTGCGGTGTCGGAGGAACTGGTGGTCGAGCGTATCCGCGAGGGGGGCGAGCGCCAACGTATTCCGCTGCAGAATCGTCTCGGCTCCAGCCACCCCAAGCTGACCCAGGCGGTGTTGCTGATGGAAGCCAATATCGAAGAACCGCTGACCACCGACGAAATTGCCCAGCACGTATGCGTCTCGCGCCGGCAGTTGGAGCGCATTTTCAAGCAGTACCTGAACCGCGTGCCGAGCCAGTACTACCTGGAGCTGCGGCTGAACAAGGCGCGGCAGATGCTGATGCAGACCAGCAAATCGATCATCCAGATCGGGCTTTCCTGTGGTTTCTCGTCGGGGCCGCATTTTTCCAGTGCGTACCGCAATTTCTTTGGTGCTACGCCGCGGGAAGACCGTAACCAGCGGCGTAGCAGCAGCCCGTTCGAGTTGAGTTCGGCGCCGGCTGAAAAGGGTTGATAGCTCGGTTGGGGCCGGGGTGTATGCCTTGAGGGTGATGGTAGGGCGGATATCGTGCGCCGCGCTACTAGAACAACGTCATGCACCCGCCACGGCGCGATACCAACGCCTCACACCCGCTACGGCATAAAAATATCGGCTTGCACCTTCTACTCCTTCATCTCCAGGTGAACACCCGTTCACCCAGCCCCCTCTCTCCCGTACACTGCGCGATTGCGACAGTGTTTGTCGCATTGCCGAAAACCTTGCTAAAACTGGGTTTTGCGCTGTAACAAGTTGTCGCTTGGCCGCAAGGACAGGCGCAGATCAGTCCTTACAATCCCCCCATCGCTCGCCACTTCCAGGCCAGCGTTCCTCTCCAGGAGACTCAGATGTCCGTTGAGCAAGCCCCGGTGCAACGTGCCGATTTCGACCAGGTCATGGTCCCCAACTATTCTCCGGCGGCCTTCATTCCTGTGCGAGGCGAGGGTTCCCGTGTCTGGGACCAGTCCGGTCGCGAGTTGATCGACTTTGCCGGCGGCATCGCGGTAAACGCCCTGGGCCACTGCCACCCGGCGCTGGTCAAGGCCCTGACCGAGCAGGCCAACACCCTCTGGCACGTTTCCAACGTATTCACCAACGAACCGGCCCTGCGCCTGGCCCACAAGCTGGTAAGCGCCACCTTTGCCGACCGTGCGTTCTTCTGCAACTCCGGCGCCGAGGCCAACGAGGCTGCCTTCAAGCTGGCCCGCCGGGTTGCCCATGACCGCTTCGGCCCTGAAAAGCACGAAATCATCGCCACCGTGAACAGTTTCCACGGTCGTACCCTGTTTACCGTCAGCGTCGGCGGCCAGCCGAAGTACTCCGATGGCTTCGGCCCGAAGATCACCGGCATCAGCCACGTGCCGTACAACGACCTGGAAGCGTTGAAGGCACAGATTTCCGACAAGACGTGCGCCGTGGTGATCGAGCCGATCCAGGGTGAGAGCGGCGTGGTGCCGGCCGACAAGGCTTACCTGGAAGGCGCTCGCAAGCTGTGTGACGAGCACAATGCCCTGCTGATCTTCGACGAAGTGCAGACGGGTGTGGGCCGTACCGGCTCGCTGTATGCCTACCAGCACTACGGCGTGACCCCGGATATCCTCACCAGCGCCAAGAGCTTGGGCGGTGGCTTCCCGATCGGCGCCATGCTGACCACCACCGAGCTGGCCAAGCACCTGGCTGTGGGCACCCACGGCACCACCTACGGCGGCAACCCGCTGGGCTGCGCGGTTGCCTGCGCGGTGCTGGACGTGGTCAACACCCCGGAAACCCTGGCCGGCATCAATGCCAAGCACGCGCGGTTCAAGGCCCGCCTGGAGCAGATCGGGCAGAAGTACAGCCTGTTCAGCCAGGTGCGTGGTGTTGGCCTGCTGCTGGGTTGCGTCTTGGCCGAGGCCTGGCAAGGCAAGGCCAAGGACGTACTCAATGCCGCCGAGAAAGAAGGCGTGATGGTGCTGCAGGCCGGTCCGGACGTGGTCCGCTTCGCGCCAAGCCTGGTGGTTGAAGACGCCGATATCGATGCAGGCCTGGACCGCTTCGAGCGCGCCGTTGCCACGCTGACCCAAGGCTGATCCGCCTGCGGTCCCTTCGCCGGCCGCAGCCAAGGTTGTACCAGGCCGGCGATTTGCGATTCCACAGCAGGTGCCCATGCGCCTGCCGTTTTTCCGTGCCGCCATGAGCGGCCCGTATTCCAAAGGAGTGACACCATGCTGGTGATGCGCCCCGCGCAAATGGCTGATCTGAACGAAGTGCAGCGCATGGCTGCCGACAGCCCCATTGGTGTCACCTCGCTGCCGGACGACTCTGCTCGCCTGGGCGACAAGATTGCCGCCTCCGAGACGTCCTTCGCCGCGGAGGTCAGCTTCAATGGCGAGGAAAGCTACTTCTTCGTGCTCGAAGACAGCGAAACCGGCAAGCTCGCCGGCTGCTCGGCCATCGTGGCCTCGGCTGGCTACTCCGAGCCGTTCTACAGTTTTCGCAACGAGACCTTCGTGCACGCCTCGCGCGAGCTGAAGATCCACAACAAGATCCACGTGCTCTCGCTGTGCCATGACCTGACCGGCAACAGCCTGCTGACCAGTTTCTACGTGTTGCCAGAGCTGGTGAACAGCGGCTGGGCCGAACTCAATTCCCGCGGCCGCCTGCTGTTCATGGCTGCGCACCCGGAACGCTTCGCTGACTCGGTGGTGACCGAGATCGTCGGTTACAGCGACGAAAAGGGCGAATCGCCGTTCTGGGACGCCATTGGGCGCAATTTCTTCGACCTCAACTATGCCGATGCCGAGCGCCTGTGCGGCCTGAAGAGCCGCACCTTTCTCGCCGAACTCATGCCGCACTACCCGATCTACGTGCCGCTGCTGCCAGACCTGGCGCAGGAAGCCATGGGTCAGGTGCACCCGCGGGCGCAGATCACCTTCGACATCCTCATGCGTGAGGGCTTCGAGACCGAGCACTACATCGACATCTTCGACGGCGGCCCTACCCTGCATGCGCGTACCTCGGGCATCCGCTCGATCGCCCAGAGCCGGGTGGCCCCAGTGAAAATCGACGACGCGCCAACCAAGGGCGGGCGCCCGTACCTGGTGTGCAACGGCCTGTTGCAGGACTACCGGGCAGTGCTGCTGGAGCTGGATTGGGTGCCCGGCAAGCCGGTCAGCCTGAACGTTGCAGCAGCCGAGGCGCTGGGCGTGGGCGAGGGCGCCAGCGTGCGCCTTGTGGCGGCCTGAAGCCTGGCAACAGGCGTTTCGGGATTGATGCGTTAGCAGAGTTTCGCGCCGGCCCATGCCGCCGCACAAGGAGATAGCATGATCGTTCGTCCTGTACGCAGCAGCGATTTGCCTGCGTTGATCGAATTGGCACGCAGCACCGGCACCACCGGGCTGACCACGCTGCCGGCCAACGAAGAGCGCCTGGAGCATCGCGTAGGTTGGGCGGAAAAGAGCTTTCGGGGCGAGGCCGAGCGCGGCGACACCGACTACCTGTTCGTGCTGGAAAACGACGAAGGCCTGGTGGTAGGCATCAGTGCCATCGCCGGTGCCGTAGGCTTGCGCGAGCCTTGGTACAACTACCGGGTCGGCCTGACCGTCAGTGCCTCGCAGGAGCTGAAGATCTACCGCGAAATCCCCACGCTGTTTCTGGCCAACGACCTGACCGGCAACTCCGAGCTGTGCTCGCTGTTCCTGCGCAGCGACTACCGCGCCGGGCTCAACGGCCGCTTGCTGTCGCGGGCGCGCATGCTGTTCATTGCCGAGTTCCCCGAGTTGTTCGGCAAGAAGATCATCGCCGAAATGCGCGGCATGTCGGATGAGCAGGGGCGTTCGCCGTTCTGGGAAAGCCTGGGCCGGCACTTCTTCAAGATGGAGTTCAGCCAGGCGGACTACCTGACCGGCGTGGGCAACAAGTCGTTCATCGCCGAGCTGATGCCGAAGTTCCCACTGTACACCTGCTTCCTGTCCGACGCGGCGCGCAACGTGATCGGCCGTGTGCACAAGGACACCGAGCCGGCACTGGCCATGCTCAAGCAGGAAGGTTTCACTTACCAGGGCTACGTCGACATTTTCGACGCCGGCCCGGCCATCGAGTGTGACACCGCCAGGATCCGCGCCGTGCGCGACAGCCAGACGCTGGTGCTGGCGGTCGGCACGCCGGGCGATGACGCCACCCCCTACATCATCCACAACCGCAAGCGCGACGACTGCCGTATCACCGCTGCACCTGCGCGCTTGGCCGCCGGAACCCTGGTGGTCGACCCGCTGACCGCCAAACGCCTGCGCATGGGCGCTGGCGACAATGTGCGCGCTGTGCCCATGTCGGCGAGCCGGGAGGGCCAATAAATGACCACGCACTACATCGCCGGCAATTGGCAGGCCGGCCAGGGCGAGCCCCTGCAATCGCTGAACCCGGTCACCCAGGCCGTGATCTGGCAGGGGCAGGGCGCCGACGCCAGCCAGGTCGGCGCCGCCGTTGAGGCTGCGCGCCAGGCGTTCCCAGCCTGGGCGCAACTGAGCCTCGACGCGCGCATCGGTGTGCTGGAGCAGTTTGCCGCACAATTGAAGGCGCATGCCGAAGCCATGGCCCAGTGCATTGGCGAGGAAACCGGCAAGCCGCTGTGGGAGTCGGCCACCGAAGTGACCAGCATGGTCAACAAGGTGGCCATTTCCATACAAAGTTACCGCGAGCGCACCGGTGAAAAGAGCGGCCCGCTGGCCGATGCCACGGCAGTGCTGCGGCACAAGCCCCATGGTGTGGTCGCGGTGTTCGGCCCTTACAACTTCCCTGGCCACCTGCCGAACGGGCATATCGTTCCGGCGCTGCTGGCGGGCAACTGCGTGGTGTTCAAACCGAGTGAGCTGACCCCCAAGGTGGCGGAACTGACAGTGCACTGCTGGATCGCCGCCGGCCTGCCGGCGGGTGTGCTGAACCTGGTTCAGGGCGGGCGTGAAACCGGTGTGGCACTGGCTGGCGACCCAGGTATCGATGGCGTGTTCTTTACCGGTTCCAGCCGCACTGGCAACCTGTTGCACCAGCAGTTTGCCGGGCGCCCGGACAAGATCCTGGCGCTGGAAATGGGTGGCAACAACCCATTGCTGGTAGACGAGGTCAAGGACCTCGACGCTGCGGTTTACACCATCATTCAGTCGGCGTTCATTTCCGCCGGCCAGCGCTGCACCTGCGCACGTCGCCTGCTGGTGCCCCAGGGTGCCTGGGGCGATGCGCTGCTCGCGCGCCTGGTCGAGGTGTGCAGAACCATCACGGTGGGGGCGTTCGATGAACAGCCGGCACCGTTCATGGGCTCGGTGATTTCGCTGCAGGCCGCGCAGGCGCTGCTGGCTGCCCAGGCCGAACTGGCCGCCAAGGGTGGGGTGAAACTGCTGGAAATGACGCAGCCGCAAGCCGATGCCGCATTGCTTACCCCTGGCATCGTCGATGTCAGCGCCGTGGCGCAGCGCCCGGATGAAGAGTTCTTCGGGCCGCTGCTGCAAGTGGTCCGCTATGCCGATTTCGATGCGGCCATCGATGAAGCCAACAACACCCAGTACGGCCTGGCTGCCGGCCTGCTGTCCGATTCGCGCGCCCGCTACCAGCATTTCTGGCTGCGCAGCCGCGCCGGCATCGTCAACTGGAACAAGCAACTGACCGGTGCAGCCAGCAGTGCACCCTTCGGTGGCGTCGGTGCCAGTGGCAACCATCGCGCCAGTGCCTATTACGCGGCCGACTACTGCGCTTACCCCGTGGCTTCGCTGGAGACTGCCAGCCTTGCCTTGCCGGCCACCCTTACGCCGGGCGTCACCCTATAACAACAGGTCACGGAGCCTTGCCGATGAAATCCTATGAAGTGAATTTTGATGGCCTGGTGGGGCCTACCCACAACTACGGCGGCCTGTCCTACGGTAACGTGGCTTCGCAAAGCAACAGCCAGCAAGGCTCCAGCCCGCGCGAAGCTGCACGCCAGGGCCTGGCGAAGATGAAGGCATTGGCCGACATGGGCTTCAAGCAGGGCGTGCTGGCGCCGCAGGAGCGCCCGGATGTGGCCGCGCTCCGCCGTCTGGGCTTCAGCGGCAGCGATGCCGACGTGATCCAGCGCGCTGCCAAAGAGGCCATGCCGTTGCTGGTGGCCACCTGTTCGGCTTCGAGCATGTGGGTGGCCAACGCTGCCACGGTCAGCCCCAGTGCCGACACCGCCGATGGCCGCGTGCACTTCACTGCCGCCAACCTCAATTGCAAATACCACCGCAGCATCGAGCACCCGACCACCAGTCGCGTGCTGGCCGCGATGTTCAACGACGAGCAACGCTTCGCCCACCACCCGGCGTTGCCTGCCGTGGCGCAGTTCGGTGACGAGGGCGCTGCCAACCATACGCGCTTCTGCCGCGCCTATGGGGAGGCTGGCGTGGAGTTCTTCGTCTACGGCCGCAGTGCATTCGACAGCCGTTACCCGGCACCGCAGAAATACCCCGCCCGGCAGACCCTGGAGGCCTCCCAGGCCGTGGCCCGTTTGCATGGCCTGCATGAGGACGGGGTGGTCTACGCTCAACAGAACCCGGCGGTGATCGACCAGGGCGTGTTCCACAATGACGTGATTGCGGTGGGCAATGGCGAGGTGCTGTTCTACCACGAGGACGCTTTCCTCGAGACTGACACGGTACTGGGCCAGTTGCGCGCTAAACTGGCCAGCAAGGGCGGCCGTTTCCAGGCCATCTGCGTGCCGCGCTCGGCAGTGGCGGTAGAGGATGCAGTGCGTTCCTACCTGTTCAACAGCCAGTTGCTCAGCCGTGACGACGGCTCCATGCTGCTGGTGGTGCCGGAAGAGTGCCGCAACAATGAACGCGTCTGGGCGTACCTTGGGCAGTTGACCCGCCAGGGCGGCCCGGTGAAGGAGGTCAAGGTGTTCGACCTCAAGCAGAGCATGCAGAACGGCGGTGGCCCGGCTTGCCTGCGTTTGCGCGTGGCCTTGAATGAAACGGAACTGGCGGCGGTCAACCAAGGCGTTATCATGACCGCCCCGCTGTACGACACCCTACTGCAATGGGTCGACAAGCACTACCGTGATCGCCTGGTCGAGGCGGACCTGGCCGACCCGCAACTGCTGGTGGAGTGCCGTACCGCACTGGATGAATTGACCCAGATTCTGAAGTTGGGCTCGGTGTACCCGTTCCAACGCCAACCTTGAAGAGAGAATTGTAATGACCGACGCCCTGCGCCTGATCCTCGAAGATGAAGACGGCACCCAGCTCGAAACCTCCTGCACCCGTTTTGCCGTGGTTTGGCAAGGCAAGGAAGTGTGGATCCAGCAGGATGGCCGCGGCCAGTTGCTGATCGGTGTGGATGTCGAGGAAGGCGACGCCGAGTACGCCAACCTGCTGCTGCGGCCCATGGCCACCAACCTGGTCAGCCTGCAGCTGGAAATGGAACCTGCAGAGCTTGGCGAAGACGACGATCACGTCCATGGCCCCGACTGCGGCCACACCCACTAAGGAAGTTCCTATGCTCGCCCTTGGTAAATTGCTTGAGCTGACCCTCACCGATCACGAACCGGCCGAGAAGACCCAAGTGACCACCAAGGGCACGCGTTTGCGCTGGCTAGGGGAGGGGGCGCTCGAAGTGCGCCCACCCGACAGCGAGGATTGCGGCCTGGACTTGCTGTTGTCTGCCGGTATTCATGGTAACGAGACAGCGCCGATCGAGTTGCTCGAACGGCTGCTGCATGGCGTGGCCGACGGGTCGATCAAGCCCAAGGCGCGGGTGTTGTTCCTGTTCGGCAACCCTGTGGCGATGCGCAAGGGTGAGCGTTTCATCGAACAGGACATCAACCGCCTGTTCAACGGGCGCCATGAGCTGTCCAGCGGTTTCGAGGCGTTGCGTGCGGCCGAGCTCGAGCAGTTCGCCCGGGTGTTCTTCAGCAAGCCGGAGCGCAGCCGCCTGCATTACGACCTGCATACTGCCATCCGCGGTTCGAAAATCGAGCAGTTTGCCTTGTACCCCTATAAAGAGGGGCGCCAGCACTCCCGTCGCCAACTGGCACGCCTGGCAGCGGCGGGCATGCAGGCGGTGTTGCTGCAAAGCAAGCCTTCCATCACCTTCAGCGCCTTTACCTACGAACAGCTGGAGGCTGAAGCCTTCACCCTGGAGCTGGGCAAGGCCCGCCCGTTCGGCCAGAACGAGCAAGTCAACCTCGACAAGCTCGAAGACCGCCTGATCAGGATCATCGCGGCTGAAGAACCCGAGGACGGGGACTCGCTGGAGGGCCTGCAGCTGTTCAGTGTCTCCCGCGAAATCATCAAGCACAGCGACAGCTTTCACCTGCACCTGCCGGCGGATATCGAGAATTTTTCCGAACTGAGCAAAGGTTACCTGCTGGCTGAAGACCTGGCCGAGATGCGCTGGGTGGTCGAGGAAGAGGGCACGCGCATCATCTTCCCCAACCCCAAGGTCAAGAATGGCCTCAGGGCAGGGCTTCTGATCGTGCCCGATGCGGGGCAGCGGTTGAGCTGAGGGGTTGCTTACAGTTGCGTGCGCAGTTCCAGTTGCAGTGCCTGGCGTAATCCGTTCTCAGTGAAAGCGGCGGGGTTGGTGTTCAGCGCAGTAGCGCCTCCAAAGTTGAATTTGCAGTCGGTGGGTAAGCCGATGCTCTGCAGTAACAGGTTGTCTACCGGGTAGGCGCCGTAAGTGCCCTGAACCTCTGTCTGGCCTGGGAACACGGTGCCGGTCATGGAGTTCCAGCCCTGGCACAGGCAGCGGTACAGGTCCAGCAGCGGCAATTGGGTTGCCGTCGACCAATTCGGGTTGTAGGCCAGCATGCCACCGCTGTAGCCCCAGCTGCTCTGGTTTTCGTTGATGATGAAGTGGCCTTCGTCTTCGTCCTGCTCGTCATCGCTGGGCGTGTAGCAAGTGAACTGTTGCCTGGCCGCTTCGCTCACCCTGATCGGTTTTCCGGTATGCCTGGCCTTGTTGTCCAGGCCTGCCAGCAGTGCTTGGCCGCACGGCAATTTGCGCATCAGCACCAGCACATCTTCTACCGCCTGGCGGAACGCCTCATCACCCGTCACTTGCACGCCGACGCGGCCTAGCGCCTGATGCTCGGCCGCTACAGGCTGGGCCAGGTGCGCATCGTACGCCGTGTTGCGGTAGAGCACGGTGCTGGAATTGGCCTGGCCAAGCAGGCAGTGGCCGGTGACATTGACCACCGCATCGCCTTTGTCGATCAGGACAGGGCCGCTACCGACGACTACCTGGTGCGTGCCGGTGTGCGCATCGATGTGCACCATGCCGGCCCCTGTCTCGATGCTGTTGCCGCTGCCGATCATGTCGATCAGTACCGGCTTGCGGACCTGCCCGGTAATGACCACCTGATGCCCGCCGTCGGTCAGGCGAATGGCAATGGCTTCAGCGGTATGCTGGGCGACCATGAATACGGCGCCGTTGACCGTGACTTCCAGCAAGCAGTCGTGGGTCGCGATCTGCACGCGTTTTTGCCGTGCGTCCGAACCTGTGGCGCGCGGGGCGACATTGAACACCAGCAGCTCGGTGCTGGGCGCCAGGCGACGGTAGCGTCGCCCCAGCGCATAGGCGCGTTCCAGGGTGATACGCACATTGTCATCAGCCTGGATGTACTTCACCTCCGTCTGCTGCTGGGGGTGGTCCTTGTTGATGAATGCGGTGTGGTGGCTGCCAGCCTGCCGATCGTCGAGGTAATAGACGGGGCTGGCATTGATCAATGGCGTAGGGTGGGGGAGCGGGTGTGGGTCCGAGTGCAGTTTGGACAGGTTCAGCTCAGGCATGGCGCATTCCGGTATCGAGAAGAAAGGCGCAGCATCCCCTTTGGGCTGGGTGCCCAGGTGTTGCTTATGTACCGCCAGCGTGGCCGTGCAGCGCTGCCAGGCGACCTTGACAGTGTCGATGAACGGCATTTCATCCGCGCAATGCCGTTCTGGTGTACAAACACACTGTATCTCCTGTTCAGGCTGGCTATAATGGCGCCCTTTGCCGTCGTTTCGTCGATTCGACGTATTAGCCCAAACGGCCGCCGTTTCCGTGGAAGAACCTATGAAAAGCGCAGAAATCCGTGAAGCCTTCCTTCGCTTCTTCGAAGAGCAGGGCCATACCCGAGTTGCCTCCAGTTCGCTGATCCCGAACAACGACCCGACCCTGCTGTTCACCAACGCAGGCATGAACCAGTTCAAGGACTGCTTCCTCGGTGCCGAGAAGCGTGCCTATACCCGTGCGGTCAGCAGCCAGAAGTGCGTGCGCGCGGGCGGCAAGCACAACGACCTGGAAAACGTCGGTTACACCGCGCGTCACCACACGTTCTTCGAAATGCTGGGCAACTTCAGCTTCGGCGACTACTTCAAGCGCGACGCCATCACCTTCGCCTGGACCTTCCTGACCTCGGAAAAATGGCTGAACCTGCCCAAGGAAAAGCTCTGGGTCACGGTCTACGCCACCGACGACGAAGCCTACGACATCTGGACCAAGGAAGTAGGCGTGCCTGCCGAGCGCATGGTGCGCATCGGTGACAACAAGGGCGCCCCCTACGCATCCGACAACTTCTGGACCATGGGCGATACTGGCCCGTGCGGCCCATGCACCGAGATCTTCTACGACCACGGCCCGGACATCTGGGGTGGCCCGCCCGGTTCGCCGGAAGAAGACGGTGACCGCTACATCGAGATCTGGAACAACGTCTTCATGCAGTTCAACCGCACTGCCGATGGCGTGCTGCACCCACTGCCAGCGCCGTCGGTGGACACCGGCATGGGCCTGGAGCGTGTCAGCGCCGTGCTGCAGCACGTGCACTCCAACTACGAGATCGACCTGTTCCAGAACCTGCTGGCAGCGGCGGCCAAGGCCATCGGTTGCAGCAATAACGGCCAGGCTTCGCTGAAAGTGGTGGCCGACCACATCCGCTCCTGCGGCTTCCTGATTGCCGACGGCGTGCTGCCATCCAACGAAGGCCGTGGCTATGTACTGCGCCGCATCATCCGCCGCGCTTGCCGCCACGGTAACAAGCTGGGCGCCAAGGGCAGCTTCTTCTACCAGATCGTTGCTGCCCTGGTGGCCGAAATGGGCGAAGCCTTCCCCGAGCTGACCAGCCAGCAAGCGCACATCGAGCGCGTGCTCAAGGCCGAAGAAGAGCAGTTCGCCAAGACCCTGGAGCAGGGCCTGCGCATCCTCGAGCAAGATCTGGCCCAGTTGCAAGGCGCCGTGGTACCCGGCGATGTGGTGTTCAAGCTGTATGACACCTACGGTTTCCCGATGGACCTGACGGCCGACATTGCCCGGGAGCGCGAGCTGACCATCGACGAAGCCGGCTTCGAGCGTGAAATGGACGCCCAGCGTGAGCGCGCACGTTCTGCCAGCGCCTTCGGCATGGACTACAACAGCCTGGTCAAGGTCGACAGCGCCACCGAGTTCCTCGGTTACGACGCAACCGAAGGCCAGGGCAAGATCATCGCCCTGTACAAGGACGGCCAATCGGTCGACCAGCTGGGGGTGGGCGAGCAGGGCGTAGTGGTGCTCGACCGCACGCCGTTCTACGCCGAGTCCGGCGGCCAGGTGGGTGACAGCGGGTACCTGCAGGCGGGTGCTGCACGCTTCGACGTACGCGATACCACCAAGACCGGCGGGGCCTTCCTGCACCACGGTGTGGTCACCAGCGGTGCGCTGCTGATCGGTGCGCCAGTGGAGGCCAAGGTCGATGCAGACGTTCAGCACGCCACCTCGCTGAACCACTCGGCTACCCACCTGCTGCACGAAGCGTTGCGTCAGGTGCTGGGTGAGCACGTGCAACAGAAGGGCTCGCTGGTCGACAGCCAGCGCCTGCGTTTCGACTTCAGCCACTTCGAAGCAGTGAAGCCGGAGCAGCTCAAGCAGCTGGAAGACATCGTCAACCGCGAAGTGCGCAAGAACACCCCGGTCGAGACCGAACTGACCGACATCGAAACCGCCAAGGCCAAAGGTGCCATGGCGCTGTTCGGTGAGAAATACGGCGATACCGTGCGCGTGCTGACCATGGGTGGCGATTTCTCGGTAGAGCTGTGTGGCGGTATCCACGCCAAGCGTACCGGTGACATCAGCCTGTTCAAGATCATCAGCGAAGGCGGCGTGGCCTCTGGCGTACGCCGTATCGAAGCAGTCACCGGCGCCGCTGCGCTGGCCTACCTGAACGCTGCCGAAGAGCAGGTCAAGGAAGCCGCGCAACTGGTCAAGGGTAACCGTGACAACCTGATCGACAAGTTGTCGGCTGTGCTTGAGCGCAACCGTCAGCTGGAGAAGCAGCTGGAACAGCTGCAGGCCAAGGCCGCCAGCGCCGCAGGGGACGATCTCTCCAACGCGGCTGTTGAGGTCAAGGGTGCCAAGGTCCTCGCCGCCCGCCTGGATGGGCAGGATGGCAAGGCCCTGCTGGCCCTGGTCGATCAGTTGAAGAACAAGCTCGGCCACGCAGTGATCCTGCTGGGCAGCGAGCATGAGGGCAAGGTCGTGTTGGTGGCCGGCGTGACCAAGGACCTCTCCAGCCAACTCAAGGCTGGCGATCTGATGAAGCAAGCCGCTGCGGCGGTGGGTGGCAAGGGCGGTGGCCGTCCGGACATGGCCCAGGGCGGTGGCGTCGACGTCGCTGCGCTGGACAAGGCCCTGGCGCTGGCCGTGCCATTCGCAGAGCAGGGACTTTGAGATGAAGGGGTAGGCGGTTCAGTGGCGGGTGTGAAGCCCCCGGGTGCCGCACCCGGGGGGAGGCAGCAGCGTCACCGGCCACTTCCGCCACCCCTTCATGTTGGATTGTTTTTTGGGGCCCTGTATGGGCTGAGGCACCATTGAAATGGCGTTGATCGTACAGAAATTTGGCGGCACCTCTGTCGGTTCCATCGAGCGGATCGAGCAGGTAGCCGATAAGGTCAAGAAACACCGTGAAGCGGGCGACGACCTGGTCGTCGTGCTGTCGGCCATGAGCGGTGAAACCAATCGCCTGATCGACCTGGCCAAGCAGATCACCGATCAGCCGGTTCCGCGTGAACTGGACGTGATCGTGTCGACCGGTGAGCAGGTGACCATTGCCTTGCTGACCATGGCCTTGATCAAGCGTGGTGTGCCAGCGGTGTCCTACACCGGCAACCAGGTGCGCATTCTCACTGACAGCGCGCACAACAAGGCGCGCATCCTGCAAATCGACGACCACAAGATTCGTGCCGACCTCAAGGAAGGCCGCGTGGTCGTGGTTGCGGGCTTCCAGGGGGTCGACGAGCACGGCAGCATCACCACCCTCGGTCGCGGCGGCTCCGACACCACCGGCGTGGCCCTGGCGGCGGCGCTGAAAGCTGACGAGTGCCAGATCTACACCGATGTGGATGGCGTCTACACCACCGACCCGCGCGTAGTGCCGCAGGCCCGTCGCCTGGAGAAGATCACCTTCGAAGAGATGCTGGAAATGGCCAGCCTCGGTTCCAAGGTGCTGCAGATCCGTTCGGTGGAGTTCGCCGGCAAGTACAACGTTCCGCTGCGCGTGCTGCACAGCTTCAAGGAGGGTCCGGGTACCCTCATTACCATTGATGAAGAGGAATCCATGGAACAGCCGATCATTTCCGGTATCGCCTTCAACCGTGATGAAGCCAAGCTGACCATTCGCGGCGTGCCGGACACCCCGGGCGTGGCCTTCAAGATCCTCGGCCCGATCAGTGCTTCGAACATCGAAGTGGACATGATCGTGCAGAACGTTGCCCACGATAACACCACCGACTTCACCTTCACCGTGCACCGCAACGAGTACGAGAAGGCGCAGAGCGTGCTGGAAAACACCGCCCGCGAAATCGGTGCCCGCGAAGTGATCGGCGACACCAAGATCGCCAAGGTCTCCATCGTTGGCGTCGGCATGCGCTCGCACGCCGGGGTTGCCAGCCGCATGTTCGAGGCGCTGGCCAAGGAGAGCATCAACATCCAGATGATCTCCACCTCCGAGATCAAGGTTTCGGTCGTGATCGAAGAAAAGTACCTGGAGCTGGCCGTACGCGCGCTGCACACCGCGTTCGAGCTTGACGCCCCTGCCCGACAGGGCGAGTAAGGCGCTGCACTGCAAGGGCGCGGCACCAGCCGCGCCCTTCGTGTTTCTGCTCGCTGCGCAGGCCCTGTCCTGCCCTGTGCAGCGTGCTGCCGGGCTGGTCGTCGTCCGCGGCCGGCCCTGACCCCAAGACTGTTACCCCTGAATGTTTTGCGTAAGGAGAAAGCTATGTTGATTCTGACTCGTCGGTGCGCCGAGAGCCTGATCATTGGAGACGGCGAGATTACCGTGACGGTGCTCGGCGTGAAGGGCAACCAGGTACGTATAGGCGTTAGCGCGCCGAAGGAAGTGGCTGTTCACCGCGAGGAAATCTACCTGCGGATCAAGAAAGAGAAGGATGAAGAGCCAAGCCTTTAATTTTTTTGAAGTTTTTTTCAAAAAAAGGGTTGCAAAGGTGAAAGAGGTTCTTTAATATTCGCCTCGTGTTGCGGTGAGGTGGCCGAGTGGCCGAAGGCGCTCCCCTGCTAAGGGAGTATACCTCATAAGGGTATCGGGGGTTCGAATCCCCCCTTCACCGCCATTATTTGCGTAGGGCGCTGTAACGGGTAGGAACGCTAAGTAGTTGATTTTAAACGAAAACGTTCTTGCAAAAATGTTTCAGCGACCTATAATGCGCGGCAAGACACGGACTCATAGCTCAGCTGGATAGAGTACTCGGCTACGAACCGAGCGGTCGCAGGTTCGAATCCTGCTGAGTCCGCCACTTTTTGAAGTGGTTTTGCTTGCAAGGCTGCTTCAGTCAACCAGCGGTATCTGGTCTAAAACTGCCAATCGCGGACTCATAGCTCAGCTGGATAGAGTACTCGGCTACGAACCGAGC
>NZ_BLJG01000107.1 GCF_009932375.1 Pseudomonas juntendi | reverse complement strand
GTAACCGCTCCATAAACCCCACCTACTGCTGATGGGGCGGGTCTGTCAGGATGCGCTCACTGGCGAGCAATTCCACGGCAGCAGCGCTTCGTAATCCTCGACGCTATTGGCGGCCGGCAGGCGTTCGAGGATGTGGCGCAGCCAGGCGTAAGGCTCCTGGCCATTGGCCTTGGCGGTTTCGATCAGGCTGTAGATCTGTGCGCTGGCCGTGGCACCCTTGGGCGTGTCGCTGAACAGCCAGTTCTTGCGCCCGATAACGAACGGGCGGATGGCGTTCTCCGCGCGGTTGTTGTCGATCGGCAGATGTCCACCTTCGACGTAGCGCACCAGCTTTCTCCAGTTGCTGGCTAGGTAATTCACCGCCCTGCCCAGCGCCGTCTGCCCGGCGACCTGCGGCTGGGTTTTGTCCAGCCAAGCCTTTAGCTGGTCGAGCAGCGGCTGGCTGCGTTGCTGACGGGCGACCAGGCGCTCGGTATCGCAAGCGTCCTTCAGGTCACGCTCGATGCCGTAGAGCTTGTTGATCAGGTTCAGCGCCATGTCGGCACGGCCGGTTTTGCCCTTGGGTTGCACTTTCTGCGCCTCGACGAACTTGCGCCGCGCATGCGCCCAGCAGCCGAGGCGTTCGATGCCTTCTTGCGCGGCCACGGCGTTGTAGCCGGCGTAGTCGTCGGTCATCAGGTAGCCGCGATAGCCGTCGAGCAAGCGCAGCGGCACCTCCTGCGCGCGGCTGGCGGTGTAGTCGAAGAGGATCACCGGCTTATCCGGTGGTCCACCGCTTTGTACCCACATCCAGGACTGCGCGGTGGGATCGCGTCCCGGTTCATGCAGCACCTGCAGGCGCGTTTCGTCGCAGTGCAAAACGGGGTATTCGAGCAGCTTGTCGCGCAGCAGGTTGAGCAGCGGTTGCAGCTGTTCACCGCTCTGGATCACCCAGCGCGCCAGGGTCTGGCGTGGTATGTCGACGCCGTGGCGGCTGAGCATCTTCTCGAAGCGGTACAGCGGGATGCCGTCGGCGTACTTGGTGGTCAGCAGCATGGCCAACACGCTGGGGCTGGCCAGGCTCTTCTCGATCAGTTGGGCCGGCTTGTCGGCAGTGAGCGGCGCCGCTTCGCAGGCCTTGCAGGCGTAGGTCTTGCGGATATGGCGGATGACCCGCACCTGCATCGGGATAATCTCCAGCTGTTCGCTGGTCTCCTCGCCGATGACTTGTTTGCAGGCGCCACAGGCGCAAGTCAGCTCGTGCTCGGGCAGGTCGTGGATGACTTCGACACGCGGCAGGTTGGCCGGCAACGGCTTGCGCTTGCCACGGCGCTTGACCGGCGCAACGATTTCTTCGGCTTCGGCTTCGGCTTCGGCTTCGGCTTCGGCTTCGCTTGGCGCAGCGGC
>NZ_BLJG01000106.1 GCF_009932375.1 Pseudomonas juntendi | reverse complement strand
CTGTCGGATCTACGCCCCAGCCTTCCGTGCAAGTACTGGGCTTTGGCGATTGTTGCCGCCTAACCCCGCTGCGCCGCCTCATCCGCTTCCTGTTCGTCAGACCAGCATTTTGCCTCGGGCTTCCTTCAGATTCGCAGTCGCCCGCGACACCCTTGCCTCTGGCTAACACTTCCCCTTGCCGGGTGTGTAGAGGACTTTCACCTCCAAGTCACCCGCTCGGCTACCACAACCAAACGGGTTGCGCTAACGCGCAACGCGCCATGCCTGGCGCACAACAAAAAGGGGCGCCACTGTGGCGCCCCTTCTGCTCTGGCTGGCCGCTTGCGCTTCAGTTGGCCTCGGCCGTGAGTTTCGCGCGCTCACCGAGTTTTTTCAGCAACGCCTTGGCCAGGGCCTTGTCCGAGAACGGGTTCTGCCCGGTAATCAACTCGCGATCCACCACCACATTCGGTTGCCAGGGCTTGGCATAACCCATGTCGCCGCCGGCCATCGCCATCGCGTTCGCCGGGTAGAACAACAAGCGCTGGTCGTTGAGCGATCCCTCGAACACCTGCTCCTCTGGGTCAGAGAAGATAGTCATCTTGTAGCCCTGGTACACCCAGTCTTTGGCTGCCGCCCGCTCGCCACGCGCCAGCGCGGCCTGGTAGCCAACCGGGTCTTGCTGCGCCGAAAGCAAAGCGATTGGGCCGTGGCAGATAGCCGCAGTGGGTTTGCCTGCCTGGTGGAAATGCCGCAACAAGGTGCCGACATCCGGGTTATTGGCCAAGTCGATCAAAGGCGCGTGGCCGCCGGGGATAAACAGCCCGGCATAGCGGTCGAGGTCGCCAGCCAGCACTTCTTTCACCGACAGGGTATCGCCGATGTCTGGCAGCCCCTGCACCACCTTTTCAATCCGGCGCATCTCTGTGGCATCACCGGCGAAATACTGCGGGTCAACCGAGCGCGGATCCACACGCGGGGCATTACCCTTGGGTGTCACCAGCACCAGGCGGTAGTCAGCCTTGAGCAATTGGTCGGCGGGCACACCGAACTCATTGAGGTAATAGCCGGTGGCGTAGTGTTCGCCGTTCTGCAACGGCAGCTGGTGTTCACTGGACAGCAGCACCAGTACCTCGCCCTTGGGCGCCGATTGGGCACCACCGGCAAGTAACGCGCCGGTGACTGCCAGCGCCAGTGTGGTCGGCTTCTTCATGCGTTAACTCCTGATCAGGCAAGCGCCTGCAATACCAAAGTGGCGGAGCGCTAGATCTAATGGGCAGCTCCGGGTCAGTCATCACTGGGGGAATGCTACCGCTGCAGCTATGATTCGATAATTCTAAAGTGATCATGGCTGCCATTCGGAATATGAATATCGCCAACAAGGACTTGAACCTGCTCTATCTGTTCCATGTGCTTTACCAGGAGCGCAGCGCCACGCTCGCCGCCCAACGCATGGCGCTTAGCCAACCTGCACTCAGCCACAAGCTCGGCAGATTGCGAGACCAGCTTGGCGACCCCCTGTTCGTGCGTGCGCCCAGAGGGCTTACCCCCACACCGCGGGCCCATGAGCTGGCGCCGGAGGTAGAACGCCTGGTAGCGGGCCTGGAAGGCTTCTATGAACGCTGCGAGGGGCAAGACTTTCTCGCCCGCCCTGCCCGCGTACACCTGTACAGCACCGATTATGTGGAGCAGACACTGCTGCCCAGGCTGTTACCAATACTGCGCAGCCAAGCGCCCAACCTAACGCTGATCACACACAACACCCGCGGCATGCTACCCCGTGAAGCGCTGGAAAAAGGCACCTGCGACCTGGCTGTCGCCGGCTTCTACACCGACCTGCCCGATACCTTCCACCAGCAGCGGCTGCTCAGGGAGCAGTTCGTAGTGCTTGCCTCGCGCAGCCATCCAGGCCTGGGTAGCGGCCTAGACCTGGACACATTTCTGGCCAGCGACCATCTGCTCACCACCCTGACCGGTGACCTTGATGGGCTGGTTGATCGCGCCCTGCACAGCCAGGGCAAGCAACGCCGGGTGGTGGCAGGCCTGTCCAGCTTCATCGCACCCATGCGCTTGCTGCGGGGTACCGACCTGCTTCTGACCTGCCTGCGCTCGCTTGCCCTCGAAGCTATCGACCGTGACCAGGATCTGCGCATGTTCCCGCTACCCATGGAGCTGCCGCCCGTAGAGGTGATGCAGATCTGGCATGCGCGTACCCATGCCGACCCCTTGCGGCGCTGGCTTCGCCAACAGATGTGGGCCGTGGCCCAGCAATAGGGATTTTTCTGACGAAAGTAGTCGGGTATGGCGAACAACCTCTTGCAATCCCTAAGATCTCAAAATACTGTATGAATATTCAGTACAGCGAGACGCCCCCATGCAACTCATCGCCAAACTCGGTATTTTGGCCGACGCTGCCAAGTACGACGCTTCCTGCGCCAGCAGCGGCGCGCCCAAGCGCAATTCGCGCGGTGGCGATGGCCTGGGTGCTACCAATGGCATGGGGATTTGCCACAGCTATACGCCCGACGGCCGCTGCGTGTCGCTGCTGAAAGTGCTGCTGACCAATTTTTGCCTGTACGACTGCCAGTACTGTGTCAACCGCCGCTCCAGCAACGTGCCTCGGGCACGTTTCAGCCCGGAAGAGGTGGTGCGCCTGACCTTGGATTTCTATCGGCGCAACTGCATCAGCGGCCTGTTCCTCAGCTCTGGCATCATCCGTTCGGCGGACTACACCATGGAACAGCTGATTCGCGTGGCCCGGCTGTTGCGCGAAGAACACAACTTCCGCGGCTACATCCACCTGAAGACCATCCCCGACGCCGACCCGCTGCTGATCGAAGAAGCCGGGCGCCTGGCCGACCGGCTCAGCGTCAACATCGAACTGCCGACCGACGACAGCCTCAAGCGCCTGGCGCCTGAAAAGCAGGCACACACCATTCGCCAGGCCATGGGCGTCATTCACCAGGGGCAGCAAGCCGTAGCCAATGAACCCAGGGCACCGCGCTTTACCCCGGCGGGGCAAAGTACCCAGGTCATCGTCGGTGCCGACAGCACCGATGACAGCACCTTGTTGCGCAATGCCGAATCGCTTTACCAGGGTTACGGCCTCAAGCGGGTGTACTACTCCGCGTTCAGCCCGATCCCCGACAGCCCAGGCAGCGTGCCGTTGGCCGCCCCCCCACTGTTGCGCGAGCACCGCCTGTACCAGGCTGACTTCCTGCTCCGGGGCTATGGCTACAAGGCGGGTGAGCTGCTGGGTCAGCACGGTAACCTGGCACTGGACATCGACCCCAAGCTGGCCTGGGCGCTGGCCAACCGCGAGGTATTCCCCTTGGACGTGAACCGCGCCGAGCCGGCGCTGCTGGCACGCATACCCGGCATAGGCCTGCGCAGCGTGCAGCGCCTGGTGGCCTTGCGCCGGGAACGGCGTATCCGCTATGACGACCTGATTCAGCTGCGCTGCGTACTGGACAAGGCTCGCCCGTTCATCGTCACCAGCGATTACCGCCCGGCACAGGCCGAACTGCGCAGCGGGTTGCTGCGTGCACGCCTGCGCGAACCGCAGGCGCCGGTGCAAATGGGGTTGTGGGGGTGATTGCGCTCGACTGCGACGACCTGTTCGCCACATGGCGTGAACAGGCGCGGGTGTTACTGGGGCATGGCATCGACCCTTCGGAAATCACCTGGAACCAGGGCCCCATGGCGGATCTACTGGCTGTACCCACAGCGCTGCCTGCCGGCCCTGGCCCCTTCCGGGCCAAAGTCCCGGCCCAATTGTTGGGTCAGTTGGAACTGGCCTCTCGCTACCGTGGCGAGCAACGCTGGAACCTGCTGTACGAAGTGCTGTGGCGTGTCGCCCACGGCGACCGCACCGCAATGCTGGCGGGGGACCGCCTGGGCAGTGAGTTGCAACGGCGCATCAAGCAGGTAACGCGCGAAGCCCATCATTTGCATGCCTTTGTCCGCTTCGTGCCGCTACCCGAAGTGGTGGCTGGGCAATTGCAACTGGACCTGGTGGCTTACCACGAGCCGGCACATGACGTTCTGCAGAGCGCCAGTGCGCACTTCGCCGACCGCCTGGGTAAGTTGCGCTGGCTGATCGCTACGCCTCAGGATGGCATTCGCTTCGACGGTGCCGGGTTCGACTATCAACGGCACTGCCCGGCGCAATGGCGACAGTGGGCGCGCAGTGCCGAAGACCCAGGGGCCGAGCTGTGGCGTACCTATTACCGCCATACGTTCAACCCTGCCCGCCTCAACCCTGATGCCCTGCGCCTGCACATGCCGGGGCGGTTCTGGCGGCACTTGCCGGAAGGCATGCTGATACCCCAGCTCGAGGGCCTGGCACGCCAAGGCAAGCAGCGGGACGGCCAGGCGCTGGAAGTGGCTGCGCAGGCCGGCAAAAAGATCAGCAAGACTGGGCGGTGATGCACGCCAGCCATACCGTGCGCGCAAATCGCCTCACTCCAGCAACCAGCCTGCATCGCCTTCATCCAGCACGCCGCCATGATCAGTCCTGTCCCCCTTGCGCGCCACAGCAGCCCCCTCGATCAGGAAGTGCTCGGCCCCGCTTTCGATTACCGCTCCGCAGGTAGTCCGGTCCCCCACCCTGGCCACTGCGCTGCCGTTGAATGTATACCCAGCACTCCCGCTCTCGACCTGGTTAGCGCCATGCAATGGGCAGAGATGTCGATGACCGACAAGCACAACAGGTTTCATCGCGCTTCGCCTGCGTGCGGTGCGGTACGTGATTCGCGATCAATCGCCACTGGCCAGTGAACCCTCGGCGCCAGGCAGTGCATGTGGCTCAGACCATCATCATCATTCCAGTCGCGGGCGGGGTGTACGAACTTCGGGAGGGCCTGGGGGCCTTGCTGCATGAACAGTCTGGCGATGGCCCAGTAGGCCTCGCCGTGGTAGAGGTCGTGGCTGAAAAACACGCGGTCAATGACTTCGTTGGTTTCCGGATTACGGACCGACAGCATGACGTTTTCGATCAGACCGCCGTGGCCGGGGGCGTAGATTCGGTAAACCTCGGCGGTAACGTCATCCCAGTTGTAGGCAACGGGTTTGACGCCCCAGTGTCTGCGGCTGAATAAATACATGTAATGAAATCTGAATTGATAGAGGTAGATTTTTCGGCGTAACCGATTGAAGCGAATGGGCTCGTCTCTTGGAACAGTCAGATCCAACTTGATAAAGCAAAGGATCACCCACAGCGGTAGCACAGGAAATATCACAGTCAAGACATTGGTGACCCAATCATGGGTAAACCCTTCAACCAGCAACCCCCAATACAACCATAGCGCCACGCCTAAGCAGAGCAGCATCGATGGCACACCCAATAATGCTACAACGCCTCGCAAGCTGACTGACTGCCTTGGCAACTCCAGATAGATCGCATCGTAATAGTTGGGTGGGGGTTTGATCCTGTCCAGACACCCACTGACCTTGGGCTCTTCTCCAACATAAGGGAGATCATACCTCCAACCCAAGCCGCGCCCACTTAGAGGTGGCGATGTGAGCTTAGTCATTCACACCTCGTCTGGTCATAGCAGCATAGGCATCCACGATTGAACGATCTGGCCAATACATGACCGAAAGCGTTGCTGCAGTAATTGTGTGCCGCCCTATGACCGGCATAAGTTCGACCACACCCGATATTTCCAACCATCGTCCGGTCACGCCTTCGGTCACTACATACTTGACTTCTCTGACCACCTCAAACCGTTTTTTGTAGTCAGGAAGTCTAGGTGGTGAATATCGAGAATAGCTGGCCATTTTTGAAAGAGACTTTACTAATGAGTTTTCAAACCCTTCAGAAATCAGTGTTTCGCCACCGCTGTATTCGGGAAATGATCCATCCCCGTCACGATGCACAACAAGGGCCCATGAGAAAGCAGAAACATCCTCTCGATATTTGGGTAGTACTATTTTGAAAATCAATTTTTGCTCTATCTCAACATGGACTAACCCACCCATCCTTCTCATGGACTCTCTGGTATCTATCGAAGATGAAAAATGAAGGTTGGCTTTGACGCCAAGCGTAACCGCATTCAACTCAGAAAATGCGATATCTGCATACTCGGGGGCATCCCAATGAATCTTCGGATGTTCGTTGGCCCTACCAAAAAAGCAACGTTTTATCCAGACCTCCAATTCGCTCGACTCTTTTTTTAGAGCGCTTCTGCCAGCAGCATATCCAATAAGCGTAAAGATAATGGCCAACCCCAGCGGCCCGAATGTTGCTGATGTCAAAACTGCGCCTACAAAGGTTAGGGTGCCAGCGGTAAATGCTGCCAGAGACATAACATTCATATTTCGCGCTGTTTTATCTCCTTTGGCGGCAGTTTGTTCAGTAGCGACAACCGCTTGTGCGATATCAAAGACTCCAGCAACCGCGCTGAATATAGCGCCGAGTCGAATTAAAGCCGGCCCAGGAGCCGTTACGTTAAGAGCCCAAGGCGTGCTTGAACCCGCAGCGCCCCTCAACACCAGCCCCACCAATTCGATTTGCCCCCCAAGCACACCCAGTTGCGAACCCTGCAGCGCCAATTTGGCCTCGTACGCCTTAGGCCCAATCTCTGCCTCGGCCTTTTCCTGATTTCTGGTCAGGCTGTCATACTGCAAATACAGCCCACCGATCCCGAGTAGCACCTCCCAACTGCCTGCAACCCCGCGCAGGCCTGAGAAACCGCCACGCACCAGCTGGCTGGCCTGGTGCGCAGTTATCTTCATCCCGTCAAGCAACTTGCGGGCATTGCTGTCGAGGGTACCTGCCGCGACCGAGATATCCACCATGGCCGCGTGCGCCGCACTGCTCGCCTGAGTCAGCTTGATGCTGGCCGCTTCGACTAACCGGCCATGCACTTGCGCAGCCGTGCCTTCGACCCAGACCGTGACACTGATCACGGTGTTGGTCAGACGAGGGTCGAGCAGCGCAAGGCTCATCAAACCGTGCTGCAGGATCGGCCGGACCTTGCGCATCGCCTTGAGCGAACCAACTTCAAAGTCATCGACACTGCGATACATACGGTCTCTCGTCTCAGCGAGGGAGGCATTTGCGCGGTGCTGCAACTGGCGTAAGTGCACACTCTGCAAGGCGTAGTACTCGCCCAGCTTCATCTTCACTTCAAGCTCGATCAGTTGCACCCCGTTGTAAAGAAACTGGATTGCGCTGTTCAGGTGCCGAACAGCGTTGTGAATGCCTGGCCCGAGGCTAGGCGCCAGGCGTTGACTGGCGGCATTCACCGCGCTCTGCGTTTCGGCGATGGCCTGCTTCAAGCTATTTCGCATGCGTAAACCGGCATCGTCGCTGGCGATGACCTTGCTCAACATGCCGAAGAGCTTGTCGCTGTCGTTCCAGTTGATTGCCTGGTCACCTGAAAAACTGGGGAACAGCGCGGCCAGCAAAGCGTTGTCACGCATCAGCAGCGCGCGGTAGGGAGGGCTGTCGGGGTTTTGTAGCCATACCTGCCACAGCCGTTCGCTGGTACCGGCTGGGGGCTGGCGGGGTTCAAGGCTGGCCACCACGGCCTCTGTGACACCACCGCCCAAGCACAGTCCCATGGTCTTGGTATAGGCCACACCGGACTCGCGATCACGGCCGTCATAGTCGTGGCGCTCGGCCACCTTGAACATCGGGGTATCGAATAATGCAACATAGGCCTGCGCGTCCTGGTCGATGTAGCGCTGGAACTCGGCATCCTGCGCCTCGTGCTCAGCTTGGAAAGCAGCCCGCTGCGGCTCGTGGTAGCGCTCTTCTAGACGGGCATCACTTTCCAGCTGCGCACGCTCGACCAAACGCTGTCGCTCGACTGCCGGGTCCACGAAAATTGGTGGCCCGTCGCCGGTCACCGGCTGCAGCGACGGCACCCCTTGTGCCGCCCACTCCCGGTGCGTGGCGCGGATCACCTGTACTATCTGCGAC
Source organism: Pseudomonas juntendi (assembly GCF_009932375.1). Lineage (GTDB taxonomy): Bacteria > Pseudomonadota > Gammaproteobacteria > Pseudomonadales > Pseudomonadaceae > Aquipseudomonas > Aquipseudomonas juntendi. The sequence goes on along the minus strand of NZ_BLJG01000106.1, from coordinate 75,725 downwards.
GTCTGCAACTGGTACGCGCGTAGTGGGTCCTCACGCCAGACCTGGCGCTTCACTACCCAGCTCAGCCGCTGGTGGTTATATTCCTGGATGAAACCTACGGTGTCGTCCAGCACCAGCGCCAACACACCGTTTGCCAACTGGTGGCGGTCCGATGCATTGACCACGTAACCACGCAGGGCAAACCTGCGCAGCCAACGACTGTGGAAACCATGCACGCTGTCGAACGGTGCGCACGCCTGCTGGCTGTACTCGAACACCTGGTTGTCAACTTGCAACTGGTCGGCCGTCATCGCCAGGCCCAGCAATTGCGGATGGGTACGCGCCTGGGTCAGATCAATCCCTACGAAGCGGTGCCTTGGTGCCACGCCTTGCTTGTAGGCGTTCAGCACGCTCACCGGCCAGGCATCACTGGAAAAGGCCAGCCAGGCACTGTTGTATTTGTCGGTGTCGATCGTGACGAAGGCCGCCGGAATATCGTGGTTTTCCTGCGCACATTTTTCCGGCAGTGGCCCAGGTGGGCCAGCTGGGGGCGCATAGGGGTCAAAGCGTCGCAGATGGCCCTGTGCGCTGACGGCGTAGGCTTGCCAGACCTGCTGGTCAAGCAAGACATACAGGTAGCCCATGCGTAACGTGCGCAGGCCAGGCTTGGCGCAGATGTGCAAATGCCCCGCCACGGTAGTGACGCACTCCGGTCGGGTATCCGGGACCAGCGCACGGCGCAGGGGCAGAATGGGCAGCCCCTGGCGCTGACAAGCCATGCAGTGGTCATGCGGCAGCCCGGCTTCAGCGACAGCCAGGGCGATTCGTTGACTGATGGTCATGCAAGGCGCTCCGCTTCCGGCAGGAGTTGGATCAGGTGCCGCCATTGCGCCTCGGAGTAGCAGGCAAGCAACGGCGCTAGCGCGCGCTGCTCTTGGCAGGCTACATCTATCAGGCCGCGCACGGCGGCAAGGGAGGTTAGCTGGGGATGAATGCACAGCTGGTGCAGGGCCAGCACCACGATATCTTCCGAGTCGGTCAAGCCCAAGGCGCGTGCTTCCTGGATATGGTTGCCGGCTCGTACAGCCGCAAACGACGGTATCTGACACTGAAAGCTATTGTTCACGCCTGCTCGCAGAGCGCTCAAGCTCCGCAATACGCGCTCGACCAATGCTCCATCCGCTTGCATGCGCCAAGCAGACGCGGGCAGCAGACAGCGCTGCCCGCTCTGCCCCTTGAGGTTCAGCAACTGCCCACTGCTGTTGAGGAACAACCAGCGGCTGATGGGCCACCACGGCGCACGCTCCCCTTGCTTGAACGTTGCCGCAAGCAGCTCCAGGCGTATCGGCTCGTAGACCGGATAGAAGCTCAGTGCCTGGGCCCTGTCGGGTAACCGGCACAAGCGACTGAGGTGAGCTGCGATGTCGGCCGCTGGCTGTTCACTGAACACCCAGCCGCATACGTAGCGCCTTGGCTGAAACAACCCACGCACGGCTGCCCGGGCGGTCAATTCCAATATTGCGCGGCTGGGCAGCGCACCGGGCACAGCCAGGCATACCAGTACAGGATGCAGGTGCGGCACATGCGCCAGGTCGGGCCTGGGTACACGCATCAAAGCGCTCGCCCCCAATGCCTCGCGAAGCTGGGCGAGCAAGGCTGGATCGCCTTTGTCCTCGGGCGCGAGGGGGTCGACCAACACATAGCTGTACAGGGTGGGCGCATGCTGCTGTTCGATCACGTGGGCCAGTTCATCAGCCGTCATCAGAGCTTTCCCTCACAGGTGCTGGCAGCGTTCGGCGTCAATGTCAGCGACGTAGCGCTGCCTGCCCCCTGCGCAGTCGCCTGGGTTTGCCCCATCAGGTTCAGTGTCTGGCCATTGAGGGTGATACCGCGCCGGTCCAGCACGATGCAGCCACCTGGGGTTTTCAACTCTATGCGCTCACTGGCATGCAGCTGATACACGGTAGTGCGCTGCTGCATGCCATTGCCGACTTCGACCCGTTGAGCACCTTTGACCACCAAGGCGCTGTCCTTGCCGACGAGAACCTGCTGACAGCCCAGGGTCGCCTCACTGCGGTTGTTACCGACCTGATTCGTCAGGTCATGCTTGATTTCGACCTGGCAGTTCTGCCCGATGAACTGGTTGTGGTTGCCCCCGGTTTCCTGGCGATAGTGGTTACCGATGCTAAGTTGCTGATCATTGCCCACCTGCTCCAACCGATTGCGCCCGACACGCGTGGTTTCGTCGTTGCCGACCACCGTGTTGTAGTCGCGCTGGGCATGAATGAACACCTCCTCCCTGCCCAGTTCGTCCTCGAAGCGCAGCTCATTGAAGCCATTGCCCTTGTGGGTCTGGCTCTTGATGGTCATGCGGGTTTTGTGCTCCGGCAGGTCATACGGCGGAAGCTGATCACCGCAGTAGGTACGCCCGATGATCAGCGGCTGGTCGGGGTCGGCGTTGACGTACTGAATGATCACGTCCTGGCCAATGCGCGGGATGGCCATCGAGCCCCAACTGCCGCCTGCCCAGCTTTGCGAAACCCGGACCCAGCAAGAGCTGAACTCATTGCCCTTGCTCTCCCGATCCCAGGGAAAACTGACCTTGACCCGGCCCCACTCGTCACAGTAGATCTCTTCGCCGGGCGGGCCGACCACGGTGGCCATGTGCGGGCCATCGATACGGGGTTTGGCCAGGGGTGCCGGGCGCCATTCGCGGGTGCCCGGCACCAGCATGGCACGCTGCACGTAGCGGGTGCCATGGTCGGCGCTGCCTGCCTCTTCCTGCAGGCTGGTGAACTGCACGCCTTCATGGTGCACGCGGATCGGCCGCCAATGCACGTTCAGGTCTTCGCGCGGGTGCCCGTCAAGCGTGAAACTCAACCCTGGTTGCAGGCGCACATCATCGCCCTGCACCTCGGCAACATGCGTGTCGTGGCGCAGCGCCGCGAGGCGCGTGGCCGTGAACGGTACGCCGACCGCGTCCCGCTTGTAGCGCCCAGGGTAGTCGAAACGCTCGTAGGCCAGCGTTTGATGGGGGATGCTGCTGTCAGCGGCCCGATGCTCCTGGCGGTAGCGCGGGTGGGTGAAGGTGTAGTCCCGCTGCACCTGCCGGGTGCTGCGGACCTGCTCGCTGTAACGCAGGCGTCGCAGGCACGGCACGGCCTGATCACCACCGCTGTTGGCGTGATACAGCACGTGGTCGGGGCCGATATCACCCTCATCTACCGCTTGTGGGTCATCGGCCCGGACCGCGCCGCGGCTGATAGTGCCAAACGCCAGCAGCCGATCGGTAATGACCAGGCGGTGCTGTTGTGGCGTGTGCTCGAAGCGGTAGACAAAGCCTTCTTCGGCTGCCAGCCGGGCGATGAAGTCGAGGTCGGTTTCACCGGCCTGAACGCAGAATTCGCGGACCTGATGCTCGCCGAGGCTCTTGATTACGAAGCGGTTGATGCCCTGGCGCTGCAACATCAGTTCAATAATCTGCGGCACAGTCTTGTGCTGGAAGATGCGCCAGTTCGAGCGCAGCCGGGCGCGGGCCAGCTGCGGCTCTAGCAACGCGTGGTAGTAGGTACGAAACCTGCCGGTCTCGCCTTGGCTGAAACGGCTGACCAGGCCGTGCACATGGCGCAGCGGCTGCTCGCCACGCCAGACCGTGAACAGCCCGGGCTTGTCGAGCAGCAGGCCGAAGTCGACATCCGCGTCGAAACTGATCAGTTCCAGGTGCAGTTGGAACGGCGCGCTGATGGCCTCTTCGAGTTCGAACGAAACCACTTCGAACTCAACCCGGCCGGCCAGGGCCTCGAAGCTGAACCGCAGATCGGACTGGCTAGGCATGCGGACTCCCGGCTACCACCTTGAGACAAGGCTGTCGAGCGACTGCAGCACTCCGGCGCTGCTCAGCGCTCAGGCGAAATCGGTAGCAACAGAAGGCCCCGCGGCCTTGAGGTGGGCGATGCATGAAGAGGTCCTTGTCTTCCGGCAAACTGAAGACATGAACGCTAGCGGGGAACCGATTCTGCGAGAAGTCCAGCACTTCCCGGCGTAACGTAGGAAATGTCGACTGAGTTTTCGATGGCAGGTGCGTGCCGAGAGACCGAGCGCTGCGCGAGGGCCGCTCGATCTCTGCGAGGCTCGTAAATGTTCTGGGCCGAAGGCGTTCAAACCTTGAACTGCCCGACCAAGGTCGTCATCTCCCCCACCAGGCCCGACAGTGCCTTGCTCGCAGCGCTGGTCTGCTGCGCCCCGGCCGCCGAATGGTTGGACAGTTCACGGATGTTCAGCAGGTTGCGGTCCACTTCGCGCGCAACCTGCGCCTGCTCTTCGGCGGCGCTGGCGATGACCAGGTTGCGTTCGTTGATTTCGCCAATCGCACTGTAGATACCCTCCAGCACCTGCCCCGAGGCCAGGGTGACGTCCAGGGTCGACTGCGCACGGTGGGTGCTGGCCTGCATCGACGCCACTGCCGCTTCGGTGCCGGCCTGTACGCGGCCGATCATTTGCTCGATTTCCTGGGTCGACTGTTGCGTGCGGTAGGCCAGCGTACGCACTTCATCGGCCACCACGGCAAAGCCGCGGCCCGCCTCCCCGGCACGCGCCGCTTCGATGGCGGCGTTCAGCGCCAGCAGGTTGGTTTGCTCGGAGACCGAGCGGATCACTTCCAGCACCTTGCCGATATCGCGCACCTGCCCCACCAACTGCTCCAAGTGGGTACTGCTGGTCTGGATCTCGCGGGTCATGGCCTCGGTGCCGTCGATATTGTCGCTGACCTGGCGGCGGCTTTGCGTGGCTAGCTGATTGGACTCGCTGGTGGTCTGCGAGGTGCTGATGGCATTGCGTGCAACCTCCTCCACGGCGGTGGTCATTTCGGTCACGGCAGTGGCTGCCTGTTCCAGCTCCAGCCCCTGTTGGCGCAGGTTGTTGGCGCTTTGCTCGGTTACCGCGTCCAGCGCAGTGGCGGCTTCGTCCAGTTGCCGGGCACAGCGCCCGATCTGGCCCAGGGTGTCGCGCTGGCTTTGCTGCATACGCTGCAACTCGTGGAACAGCTGGCCGATCTCGTTACTGCCTTGTGCCTGCACTGGCACGCTCAGGTCGCCCCCGGCAATACGCTGGAAGTGCTGGCCGGCCTCACGCAGGGGGTGCAGCACTCGCTGGGCGATGAAGCCCCAGCACAGGGCTGCCAGGGCCAAGGTCAGCGCCAGCAGGCCGAGGCTGAGCAACTGCGCACGGGCCAGGCGGCGATCGGACTCGAGCATGATCTGCTGGCCACGCTGGCCCAATTCGCCAACCAGTTGCTGACGTAGCGCCTGCAACCGGCCCATGGCGTTACCGGCGTCAACGTTGACCTTGAAATATTGCTCCAGCGAGCGCTGGCGGGTGGCCTCACGCTGCCCGGCCACCGCGGCGGCGTATTCGGCGAAGGTCGCCTGCAACTCGGTCGCCAAAGTGCGCAGGGCCGGCTCGCGGCTGTTTTCGACGAATTCGTCGACCAGCTTCTGGCTTTTTTCGTTCAAATCGAGCGACAGTGCCATGCGCTTGGCAGCACTGTCGTCGTGGCCGCCGAGTTGCTCGATGAAGCCCGACGACACGTTGGCGCTGGAACGAATGGCCATCAGCAAGGCATTGTTCAAGCGGTCCGACTGGTGCGCAGTCTGGTCCAGTTCGGTGATCTGCTGGTCACTGCCAACCGCCGCTCGCCAGGCACTGAGGGTGGAAAACAGCAGGGTCAGGCTGAACAGCGACAATACCCAGAACATTCCGGTGCGGATCTTCAAGTTGGCAAGCATGCGGGCAGTACTCCTGGTTGGCACCACTTCTGATCGATGATTCGACGGTGGGTGTGCTGCTATCGGAGCGGCGCGGCGCCGGCTTGAGGGGCTCAGGCATGCTTGTGGGCGGTAACCGAACAGATGTTGCCTGCATGCGGGGCCTCGCCAAGCAACCCGCGCGGTGCCTGGCAGCGCATGCGTTGGCGGGCTCGGCAGGGAAAGCCTGGGTTTGCCAGCCAAGCCGCGATGCGGTTAAAGTCGAGCCCTGGCGCTGGCTGCGCCTGCGGTCCGCGCAAAGGGGTTACCCGAGCCATGCGATAACCTGTTTCCATACCAGCTCCAGGCTTGTCGGCGGACCGAGCCTCAAAGGAGTTGGCATGCCCACCATCCATGCATCCCGCCACCATGGCCTGCTCGATCTTGCCGCCTTGCGCAAACGCGCCAAGCGTTTGCTCAACGCCCTGAAGCACCACCAGGCCGACGACGCCCGGGAACAGTTGCGTACCCTTGGCCTGCCTGGCCCCCATTATCGCCTTGCCGATACCCAATGGCTGGTGGCCCGCGAAGCCGGCTTCGCCAGCTGGCCCAAGCTCAAGGCGCATGCCGATGCCGTAGCGTTCGCCGCACGCCAGCCTGGCTTCGCTGCCGATGACGAAGCCGCCGTGCAGCATTGGCGCTGCGGTAACGATATTGCCCACAGCTTGCGGGTTGCGGGGTTTGCCGGCGCTTTCCAGATGTTCGACGACCCCATGGTGATGGGGCCGGTGCCGGCCCTGCCAGAAGATCGGTACTGGCCGGTGCGCGGCGCGTTCATACAGCAAGCGTTCAACCTCAGCGCCGAGGCTGTCGCCCTGCGCCAGGCTGCACAGCAAGCCGCATTGGCCGGTTTGAACGGCGACAGCCAGCTGGTGCTGTGGTGCGAAGCCGACGCTTACGACCAGTTGTTCCTGATCCGCGTGCTCGCCAGCCTGCCCTGTTTGCCGCGACGCCTGGAGCTGATCGAAATCGACCAGGTCCCTGGCGTAGAGCGCTTCATCGGTATCGGCCAACTGGCCCCGGATCTGCTGGCCTGGCTATGGCCACAACGTCGCGCGCTGGGTGAGGATGCACTGACCTTGGCGCGCCAGGCTTGGGCTGCCTACACCGCCGCTGAACCCCAAGTCTGGGCCGCCCTCGCTGGCCGCCAGCACCGGCCTTTGCCGCTGTTGGGCCGGGCACTGGCGCGCCAGCTGCAAGAGCTGCCTGGCGCCAGCGACGGCTTGAGCTTGACCGAACGCCTGCTGCTGCGCGTTCTGGCATCGCATGGGGAGCTGCCAGCCGGACGCGTGTTTACCCAACTGATGCAGCAGGATGAGCCGCTCCCTTACCTGGGCGACATGATGTTCCATGCCCTGCTGCAGCCGTTGCTCCATACACCCCACCCGCTGCTGCGCGAAGGCCCGGGCGACGCCTGGGCCCATCGGCCATTACGGCTGACCGCACTCGCCGAACAGGTGCTGGCCGGCCAGCGCCACTGGCTCGACCAGCACCCTGCTCAGCGTTGGGTAGGCGGGGTGTGCATCGACGCGGCTGACAAGCCTTGGGTGGTTAGCGAGCAAGGCGAGGTCTGGCGACGACAATAGCGAAGCGGCTTGGCTGCAAGGGTGGGCGGGAACCCTTATTCCGCCAGCACCTCTTCCAGCGCCTGCTCCAGCGTGCTGACGGTGCGCTCGATATGCTGCAGCTTTTCCAGCCCGAACAGGCCAATGCGGAAAGTCTGGAAATCTGCCGGCTCATCGCACTGCAGCGGCACCCCAGCGGCGATCTGCAGCCCGTGGTCGGCAAATTTGCTGCCGTTCTTGATGGCGGCATCATCGGTGTAGCTCACCACTACACCCGGGGCCTGGAAACCGCTGGCAGCCACGCTCTTGATGCCTTTGCCGGCCAACAGGGCGCGCACCCGCTTGCCGAGGGCCTGTTGCTCGGCCCGCAGTGCGTCGAAGCCGTAGGCGCGCATCTCGTTCATCACGCCGTTGAACCTTGCCAGTGCATCGCTAGGCATGGTCGCGTGGTAGGCATGCCCGCCCTGCTCATAAGCCTGCATGATCTGCAGCCACTTTTTCAGGTCGCAGGCAAAACTGCTGCTCTGTGTCTGCTCGATGCGTTGCAGGGCCAGGGCACTGAACATCAACAGGGCGCAGCATGGGGAAGCACTCCAGCCCTTCTGCGGCGCGCTGAGCAGCAGGTCGACGGCGCATGTGTGCATATCGACCCACACCGCGCCGGAGGCGATGCAGTCCAGCACGAACAAGCCGCCCACTGCATGCACGGCCTCACCCACCGCGCGCAGGTAATCGTCGGGCAGCATGATCCCGGATGACGTTTCGACATGCGGGGCAAAGACCACCTGCGGTTTGTGTGCCGCAATCGCCGCCAGCACTTCATCCAGCGGCGGTGGCGCATAGGCCGCCTGGCGCCCGGTTTCCACCGGCCTGGCTTTCAGCACCGTGGTAGCCGCCGGAATGTTGCCCATCTCGAGAATCTGGCTCCAGCGATAACTGAACCAGCCGTTGCGGATCACCAGGCACTGCTGGCCAGTGGCGAACTGCCGCGCCACCGCTTCCATGCCAAACGTGCCACTGCCCGGCACCACAGCCACACCCTGGGCGTTGTAGACCTGTTTCAAGGTGGCGGAGATGTTCTTCATCACGCCCTGAAATGCCTGTGACATATGGTTTAGGGAGCGGTCGGTGTACACCACCGAGTACTCGATCAAACCCTCGGGGTCGACACTGGGATAAAGCTTTGACATGGGCTGGCTCCTTTGGCAGGGACGTCATTGCCCTCGACCCTGCCTCAAGCCCCGGCAAATGACAAGGCGCGGCCGCGGCGGCAGATCACAAATCCGCTGGGACAGCACATATGGAAATACGTATATTCGGATTTCCATATGTAAAGACACTGCCATGATTACCCCACCTGAAGTGTTCAAATGCCTGGCCGACGAAACCCGTGCCCGCGCCACCCTGCTGATCGCCAGCCTGGGTGAACTTTGCGTCTGCGAGTTGATGTGCGCGCTGAACGACAGCCAGCCGAAGATAAGCCGCCACCTGGCCCAGCTACGCAGCAGTGGCCTGTTGCTGGACCGACGCCAGGGGCAATGGGTGTATTACCGCCTCAACCCGGACCTGCCCACTTGGGTCAATGCGGTTCTGCAGGCGACGCTACAGGCCAACGAGCAATGGTTGGCACACAACACCCAACGCCTGCAGAACATGGATGGCCGCCCTGTCCGGGGCTCTGCCTGCTGCTGATCAACAACGAGAAAGAACCCTATGCTGGTCGCCATTGCAGTCTTCGTTTTCACCCTTACCCTGGTCATCTGGCAGCCCAAAGGGCTTGGCGTTGGCTGGAGCGCCGCGCTCGGCGCGGTCATCGCCCTTGCCACAGGTGCCGTTTCGCTGCACGACATCCCGGCGGTCTGGGGCATCGTCTGGAACGCCACGTTCACGTTCATCGCCGTCATCATCATCAGCCTGCTGCTCGATGAAGCCGGGTTTTTCGAATGGGCAGCCCTGCATGTGGCGCGCTGGGCCAATGGCAGCGGCTACCGCCTGTTCGCCTTCTGCATACTCCTCGGTGCTGCCGTGTCGGCATTGTTCGCCAACGACGGTGCGGCGCTGATCCTCACCCCCATCGTCATGTCGATGCTGCTGGCGCTGCGTTTCTCGCCGGCTGCGACGCTGGCTTTCGTCATGGCCGCCGGCTTTATCGCCGATACCGCCAGCCTGCCGCTGGTTGTCTCCAACCTGGTGAACATCGTTTCGGCCGATTACTTCGGGTTGGGCTTCGCCGAGTACGCTTCGGTGATGGTGCCGGTGAACCTGGCCAGCGTCGCCGCGACGCTGCTGGTACTGTCGTTGTACTTTCGCCGTGACATACCGCAGCACTACACCGTTGCAGCCCTGAAAACGCCCGGCGAAGCGATCCACGACCGTGCCACCTTCACGGTCGGGGGTTGGGTGTTGCTGGCGTTGCTGGTGGGCCTGTTCGCCCTTGAGCCACTGGGTATCCCGATCAGTGCAGTGGCAGCCGTGTGTGCCGCCCTACTGTTCGCGGTCGCCGCGCGCGGGCAGCGCATTGCGACCCGCCGCGTGCTGCGCGAGGCCCCCTGGCAGGTGGTGATTTTCTCGCTCGGCATGTACTTGGTGGTCTACGGGCTGAAAAATGCCGGCCTGACCGACATGCTCACCCAACTGCTCGACCGCCTGGCGCAACAAGGGCTGTGGAGTGCCACCCTGGGCACTGGATTGATCGCAGCGTTGCTGTCTTCGGTCATGAACAACATGCCCAGCGTGCTGGTCGGCGCGTTGTCGATCCAGGCCAGCGAAGCGCAAGGCCTGGTGCGCGAGGCGATGATCTACGCCAATGTGATTGGCTGCGACCTGGGCCCGAAAATCACCCCTATCGGCAGCCTGGCAACACTGCTCTGGCTGCATGTGCTGGCGCGCAAAGGCGTGCGGATAACCTGGGGTTACTACTTCAAGGTCGGCATTTTGCTGACCCTGCCCGTGCTGTTGATCACCCTTTCGGCTTTGGCACTGCGCCTTAGCCTCTGATAGTCCGCCAACAAGCGGAGGAGCCCCCATGCGAGTTCTGTTCATGTGCACGGCCAACAGCTGCCGCAGCATCCTTTCCGAGGCCGTGTTCAATCACCTGGCGCCTGACGGCTTTGAAGCCGTCAGTGCCGGCAGTTTTCCCAAGGGCCAGGTGTTGCCTCGCAGCCTGACCACCCTGCAGCAGGCCGGGATTTCGACCCAGGGCCTGAGCAGCAAGGGTAACGAGGCATTCGAGGGGTGCCCGCCCGACATCGTGGTCACCGTGTGCGACAAGGCCGCCGGCGAAGCCTGCCCGGTGTACTTCGGCACGGCACTGAAGGCGCACTGGGGCCTGGAGGACCCGTCCGATGTAGAGGGCGATGCAGCGACCGTCGACGCGGCTTTCCACTCCACCCTGGCGCGGATAACAGCCCGTTGCGAAGCATTCTTCGCCCTGCCCTTCGACACGCTGCAACGCGATCAGCTCCAGCAAGCGCTGGCTCGCATCGGTACGCTTTAAGCATCACGGGCAGGAGGTCGCCGCTACAGGCCTGAACCCCTGCCACCAACCCTCATGCTTTCGCGGCCGGTCGCAAGCGGAAGCTGACACCCATGCGGTTGAACGCGTTCATCGCGGCAATGGCCGCGGTGAGCTCGACCAAATCTTTTTCTGTGAACGCGGCCGACGCGGCGGCGTAGGCCTCATCCGATACATGCGTCTCACTGACCCGGGTCACTTCCTCTGCCCAGGCCAGGGCCGAGCGCTCCTGCGCCGAGAACAGGTAGTGCGCTTCATGCCAGACCGGCACCAACAGCAGTTTATCCACCGACATGCCCGTCTTGAGCAGATCACGCGAATGCAGGTCAATACAGTGCGCACAACCGTTGAGTTGAGACACCCGCAGAAAAACCAGATGAATCAAGGGTGCCGGTAGATCGGTCTGCGTTGTCACGAACTGATGTAACCCAGTGAGGGCTTTGGCGGCCCCAGGCGAGGCGGTAAACCAGTTCAGACGACTCATGCGTGTTGCCCCTGCGGTAGCGGCTTGGAAGACGCGGCGAAGAACCCTTGCACTTCAGCCTGTGCAGCAGCCCTGGCCGCTTGCAGAAACTCCGCCCCTCTGGCGGTGCCCTCGAGGGTGAAGTAATTGACCTGCTTTAGGCCAATCGTGGCAAGTACGGCGGACAGGTATGGCCGGAGAAAGTCGGGTTGGCGGGCATTCGGCCCGCTGATGTAGCCCCCGGAGGCTACGGCCACATAAACCGGCCGATCCACCACCGTGCCCACCTTGCCTGCCGCGGTGCTCAGGAACGTGATGCCGACCCGTACCACGTGATCGATCCAGGCCTTGAGCGGTGCTGGCACGCTGTAGTTATGCATTGGCGTGGCAATCAGCAGCAGGTCGCAGGCCTGCAACTGGCCAATCAGTTCGTCGGAACGGTTCAATGTGCCGTCTTGCGCTACGGCTTCAGGCCCTCCCAGGTTGGCCAGGGCCTGGGCATACCCGGCGTCGACCGGCGCCAGGTCATTGAGGTCGAAATCGGTGACCTGTATACCACGCCTGCCAGCCTGCACGGCCAAGCCGAGCAGTATGTGCTGGGACAGTTTGAAGCTTTCTGATGCCTGACCGTTCGGGCTGGCGATCAGGCGAAGAATGCGCAAAGGCGCCCTGGGCTGCTCTGACGACGTCATGAAGTTACCTCGATGAGAGACGTGCTGCCGCTCAAGGCGCAGCGAACTGTTTTTGGAAGCGCGTGGCACTGTTGTGCAGGCCTTCACGGGAATAGAAGTGTTGCGCGCGGGTGTTGGCCAACCCGGTATCGAGCACAAGGCGCGCACACCCCGTGGCCTGGGCCAACCGCTGCAAGGCAGCCAGCAATCGTGCGCCCCACTGCTGGCCACGCTGCGTTTCGGCGGTGACCAGGTCGTCCACATACAGGAACCGCCCGTAGACCAGGTTTTCCTGAAGGCGGTAACCTGCCAGCGCCACAAGCTGGCCTGAGCCGAAGCCCCCGAGCAGCCGATAGCCTTCAGCGCGCATACGCTGGACGCGGCCGATGAAGTCGGCCTCGCCAGCCAGGTGCGAGCGCAGTTGCTGCATGACCGGGAACGCGAGATGCAGGTCACTCTCGCCGTCCAGATGGCGCAGGTCCGAATCAGCCAGGTCAGGCTCGCGCAGTACTGAGGGGGTCGGGGTGAACGTCATGGTGGCAAAGCTCGTTCGATGGGTGACGGGGCTATGATGAACCACGTTCAACCCATTTGAATGAGCCAAGAAAGGGTATATGAACTAGGCCATGATGACGTTTTCTTCCCGATCCTTCGCACCGCTCGATGAGCGCTCCGCCGCGCCGCTCTACCGGCAACTCTACAACCGTGTGCTCGCCGCGATAGCAGCAGGCACCTTGGCGCCGGGTGACCGCTTGCCGTCTGCGCGGGCCATGGCCAAGGAGCTGGGGGTGGCCCGTGGCACCGTCGAGCTTGCCTATTCGTTGCTCACCAGTGAGGGCTACCTGCTGGCCCTGAAGCAGAAAGGCACCGTGGTCAACCCTGAGCTGCGCCCGCCCGCAGCCGCGGCGACAGCGCAGCCCCCGGCCAGTGATGGTCCCGAGGACCCGGACGCCCTGCGGCGCCCGCCACAGCTTTTGCCATTTCAAATGGGTTTGCCGGCGATGGATGCCTTCCCGCGCAAGATCTGGGCGCGCCTGGGTGCTCGCTACCTGCGCGGGATGCAGCCGGGTGACCTGGACTACCCGCCGCCCCTTGGGCTGCCAGCACTGCGCAGCGCGATTGCCTCGTACCTGCAGATGTCACGGGGCATCGCTTGCACGGCCCAGCAGGTGTTCATCACCAGCGGTTGGCGCAGCAGCCTGTCGCTGGTAGCGCAGACGTTGTTGCGCAACGGCGAGCGCGCCTGGGTTGAAGACCCGGGTTATCCGGTCACGCGCCAGGTACTGCGCCAATTCGGGCTTGAACTGGAGGGGGTGGCAGTGGATGCCGAGGGCATGAATGTCGAGCAGGCTATCGCCAACGCCAGGGCGGCGCAGGTCGCCATGGTCACACCGGGCCATCAGAGCCCCCTGTCCATGGCCTTGTCGCTGCCGCGACGGCAACTACTGCTGGACTGGGCCGCCAGCACCGGGGCCTGGATCGTGGAGGACGACTACGACAGCGAGTACCGCTATGTCAGCCGCCCGCTCCCGCCGCTTGCCAGCCTGGATCGCAATGGGCGGGTGCTGTATGCGGGCACCTTCAGCAAAATGCTGTTCCCCGGTATCCGCCTGGCCTACCTGGCGGTGCCACTGGCTCAGGTTGCAGCGTTCGAGCGGGTCGCCCACGCACTGTTTTCCGGCGGTTCACCCTCGATGACCCAGGCCTTGGTGGCGCAGTTCATTGCCGAGGGCCATTTCACCCGTCATATCCAACGCATGCGCCGGCTCTACAACGAACGCCGGGCCTTGACCCTCGGCGCACTGGAGCGGAGCTTGCCCAAAGGTTGGCATGTCGAGCGGTCCCCAGGCGGCATGCATTTGCTGCTGCGCCTGCCGCAGGGGGTAAGCGACACGTTCCTGGCGGAGCAATTGCTGGCCAAGGGGATCGCGGTACAGGCCCTGTCGCGCTGGCATCTGGCGCTTCCCCGCCGTTCAGGGCTGCTGCTGAGCTTCACCAATTGCGCCAGCGCTGCCCAGGCTGAGCAGCTCGGCGCATTGATCAGCGAGAAGCTCAGCCACTCGCCGCGGCCCCTCGCACCGGCTGCAAATCTTCTGGCAAACAACCGTGAGCCCTGATGCGTTCTGTAGGCAGGGCTAGCTCGCCAACGAAGACGCTCAGGCGGAAGATCACTTACAGCCCGAGCTCGCTCAGCCCAGGGTGGTCATCCGGACGGCGGCCCAACGGCCAGTGGAACTTGCGCTCGCTTTCCTTGATAGGCATATCGTTAACGCAGGCGAAGCGACGGTGCATCAGGCCATCCGCTTCGAATTCCCAGTTCTCATTACCGTAGGAGCGAAACCAGTTACCGGAATCATCATGCCACTCGTAAGCGTAACGCACGGCGATGCGGTTATCGGTAAACGCCCAGAGCTCTTTGATCAGGCGGTAATCCAGCTCTTTTTTCCACTTGCGGGTCAGGAAACCTTTCGCTTCTTCGCGGTTGGTGGCGAACTCAACGCGGTTACGCCATTGGGTATCCAGCGTATAGGCGTGCGAGACTTTTTCCGCGTCGCGGCTGTTCCAGCCATCTTCAGCAAGTCGAACTTTCTCGATGGCTGTTTCACGGGTAAAAGGTGGAAGTGGCGGGCGAGTTTGGGCGTTGGACATGGTAATGACTCCAGTCGAGTTGGGCAGCAAAGTGTGATTACAACTTCAGGCATTCAAACGTCAGGGCGCAAACTCTTTCAGCAAAAGTTGCGCAACTTCCTTGGCATCATCAGCAGCGTGATAATCCCCCATGACACGCGCCATGGTGATCGCGCCTTCGATCAGGACAAACAACTGCCGGGCCAAGACCGGCGGGTGCCGAACATTCAATTGCTCAGCCAGTTCAAGCGTGTAGTCCAAGAGTTTCTGCTTGTGCAACTTGGCGATCTGGCGAATGGGATCTTCAGGGTCCCCGACCTCGCCTGCCGTGTTGATGAATGCACAACCGCGAAAACCATCCGACTCGAACCAGCCTTTCAACACAGTGAACATGTTCAGTATGCGAGCGTATGGCGTGGCTGCTTTATCGCATTCAGTCCTGAACCACTGCATCCAGCGTACGTCGCGGGCCCCCAAGGCCGCAGCGGCAATATCATCTTTGGTAGCGAAGTGGTTGTAGATGCCCTTTCTCGACACGCCTGAAGTTTTCACCAGTAAATCCATACCCGTGGCATGAATCCCGTTTTCGTAGATGAGTTTCTCGGCGGTGGCCAGGATCTGGTCTCTGTGATCTATCGTTGGTCTGCTCATGGGGCGAATGTAGAACGATCGTTCTCTCCGGTCAAGCACCTTTCGGTGATTTATGTTTTCAGGGCTGCGATGGCAGTGACGCAACGCTCCGGGCAATCCACCCCGCGATTGCAGACATCGGTAATTAGCCTGTCAGGGCGATATCCAACAGCCAGCCCAGGCCGCCGCTGCAGAGTACAACCAGCCACGGCGGCAATTTCCAGAACATCAAGGCAACCAGCGCCAGAAGGGCCAGGCCAACGTCATGTGGGGCGCGAATCGCACTCGTCCATACGGGCTGATACAAGGCGGCAAGCAATAACCCCACCACTGCCGCATTGATGCCCAGCAGTGCCGCTTGGGTGCGGCTGTTACGCAGCAGCCGCTGCCAGAACGGCAAAACACCCACAACCAGCAGGAACGCAGGCGCGAAAATCGCCACCAGGCAGATCAGGCCCCCCAGCCAGCCGCTGGGCGCCTGGTTCATTGAGGCGCCGAGGTAGGCTGCGAAGGTGAAAAGCGGCCCTGGGACGGCTTGAGCCGCGCCATAGCCAGCCAGGAATGCGTCTTTGTCGACCCACCCAGATGGCACGACTTGCGCCTCCAATAGCGGCAGCACCACATGCCCGCCACCGAAGACCAGCGAGCCGGAACGGTAGAACGCGTCCAGCATCGACAGCGTCTGGCCGGGGAATAACGTTGCCAGCAGCGGCAGCCCCAGCAGCAAGGTCAAGAACAAGGCCAGCCAACATAAGCCTGCGCGACGGCGAATGCTGATGGGCAGTGAATCATGGCATGCCCCCGGCTGGGGCTTGAACAGCAATAGACCGATGAGTGCGGCAACGCCAATGACGCCCACTTGCCCTAAGGCCGAAGGCAGCAGCAGCACGAAACAGGTCGCTGCCGCCATGATGGCCATGCGCGGTGCATCGGTGCACGCATTACGCGCCATACCCCATACCGCCTGTGCGACTACCGCCACCGCCACCACCTTCAAACCGTGCAACACGCCAGTGGGCACCGCATCGCCATAGCAGGCCAGGCCCTGAGCGAAGAGGATCAAGGCAATCGCCGATGGTAGGGTGAAGCCCAGCCAGGCAACCAGTGCACCGCCATAGCCCAAGCGGCTCAGCCCAAGCGCGATGCCGACCTGACTGCTTGCAGGCCCGGGCAGAAACTGGCAAAGGGCGACCAAATCCGCATAACTGCGCGCGCTTAGCCACTGTCGACGCACAACGAATTCATCCCGGAAATAAGCCAAGTGTGCGATGGGGCCGCCAAACGAAGTCAGGCCCAATCGCAAAAAAATCAGGAAAACTGCCCAGTAACTACGGCCGGCCTGGGGGGTATCGCTCATATTCGTTTGATCCATGACTGGCGATTGCGCCAAACGATAATCCAAAATCCGAACGCCACAGCATGAACCTGGCATTGCCACCTGCTGAAGCAGATGCCACTGAACCTTACGGGTCACCGCCCGGCCGGGCAACGGGATGGCGCCGGGCCCTAGACCTCTCAACCGCGCAACGCCCGCGCCAACACTTCCCAGATTCTGTCATCTGCACATTGGGCCACGTTGAAACGCAGGAAATCACCGGCAGTACCGGCTTGGCTGAATGCATTGCCAGGGGCCAGCACCACGCCTTCGCTCAAGCAGGCCTTGGCCAGCGTGGCGGCATCTTTACCGTGGGGCAACTGGCACCACACGTACATGCCTGCCTGGGGCGTTATCCAAGGCTCGATGCCCAGGGCGCGCAGCCTGGCGACCGTTGTGGTCATTGCCTGGGCCAGGCGCTGGCGAACACCCTCCATGTGTTTGCGGTAGCCACTGTCGGTAATGGCCTGGTAAATGATGTCTGCACCAAGGCGGCCACCGCCGAAGGTGGTGGCAATCTTCAGATCGACCAAGCTCTCGATCCATTCACCACGCGCAGCAATGTAGCCGCAACGAATGGAGGCGGAGATGGTCTTGGAAAAGCTGCCGATCTGGATGACCCGCGAAAGCCCGTCGAAGGCCGCCAGGCGAGGCGCCGGTGTGGCCTCGAAATCCGCGAAAATCTCGTCCTCCACGATCACCAGGCTGGAGCTGTCGGCCAACTTCAGCAGCCGGTGTGCCGTGACCGGCGACAGGCTGGCGCCGGTCGGGTTGTGAATGCCGGCATTGGTGATGTACAACCGTGGCGCATGCTCACGCAAGGCAGCACCGAACGCCTCGATGTCCGGGCCTGCCGGCGTGTAGGGCACACTGACGATGTTCACCCTGTGCGCCTTGAGCAGGGCGTGGAAATTGAAATAGCACGGGTCGTCGACCAGCACCGTGTCACCAGACTGCAGCAGAAAGCGGCAAATCAGGTCAATGGCATGGGTGCCGGACTCGGTGAGCATGATGTGGTCTGCCGGGGCTTCGATCCCGGTCCCCGCCAAACGCCGCGACAAGAACTGCCTGAGCGGCGGATGCCCAAGCGGTGAGGCGTAGTCGGTCAGCTTCACGGTGTCGGAACGCGCCAGGGTGCGCAACGCTTTGCGCATGCCCGCCTCGTACATCCAGGCGGCAGGCAGCCAGCCACACCCCGGTTTCATCGCGTCGCTGGCAGTTTCCAAGGACTGGCGCGAGATCCATAACGGGTCCACTTCCCGGTCGAGCCTGGGCGCCAGTTCGGTCAGCACCAATGGCGCGACCGGCCCGGCGACGTAAAAGCCGGAGCCCGGGCGAGAATTGAGCAGCCCCTCGGCCATCAACCGTTCATAGGCTTCCAGCACGGTAGACACCGACACCTGCAGGGCCCGCGCCATGGCCCGCACCGAGGGGATTCTGGCACCAGGGGTATAGGTTCGCGAGGCTATCCGCGATTTTATTTCGCCCATCACCGCATCAATCCGCGTACCGCTCCGGCTCATCACACCCTCGACTGTACTGGTTTCATAGGCATAACAGTTCGGTTCAACTGTACTGGATTGTACATGGCCTTCCTCGTGTTGTCGGTGCTGTACTGGGGCCTGGATGAACGAAGGGTATGGCCATGGAAAAAACAACAAGCGGGTGGATCAACGGGTTTATCGGCGTCGCCATCTTTGCTGGCTCGTTACCGGCAACGCGGGTGGCTGTGGCAGCTTTCGAGCCCACCTTCCTGACCTGCGCCAGGGCGTCCATCGCCGGTCTGCTGGGTGCGCTTGTACTGATCTTGCTGAGGCAGCCTCGCCCGCAACGCGCTGACTTGCTGCCGTTGGCCGTGACCGCACTGGGCGTGGTGATCGGGTTTCCGCTACTGACGGCATTGGCCCTGCAGCACATCAGTTCTGCCCACTCCATCGTGTTCGTGGGGCTTTTACCCCTGTGCACCGCCGGGTTTGCCGTACTGCGTGGCGGGGAGCGGCCGCGGCCGTTGTTCTGGCTGTTCTCGTTTGCAGGTGCCGGGCTGGTCGCAGGCTACGCATTGCTCAATGGCGCCGAAGCGTCGGCAAGCGGTGACCTGCTGATGTTGGCGGCGGTGCTGGTTTGCGGGTTGGGTTATGCCGAGGGCGCGCGCCTTTCCAGAAGGCTGGGGGGCTGGCAGGTGATCAGCTGGGCCTTGATCGTGGCGCTGCCGCTGATGCTGCTGCTGACCATCGCCAACCTGCCAACCGCGGATGTGTTGGCCAGGGCAGGCGCCCCTGCCTGGTTCAGCTTTGGCTACGTGTCCCTGTTCAGCATGCTGATCGGCTTCGTGTTCTGGTACCGGGGGCTGGTGCAGGGTGGCATTGCGGCCGTGGGCCAACTGCAACTGCTGCAACCCTTCATGGGGCTTGGCCTGGCAGCCTTGTTGCTGCACGAACACGTCAGCTGGATGATGCTGGTGGTCACGCTGGGGGCGGTGATGTGTGTGGCCGGGGCAAGGAAGTACGCCCACTAGCCGAACAGGCTCAGCGAGGGCCGGCCTGGTCCTTGAGCCATTGCAGCACGGTACCAAGCGCCTTGGGTTGCTGCAGCTTGCGTGGCCATACCAGGTAGAACGACTTGTCGAGCCGCAATTCATGGTCGAACACCTGGCTCAGCCTGCCAGCGGCGATGTCCTCGTTGACAAAGGCCAGGCTGGCCAAGGCAATGCCCTGCCCGCTGAGGGCGGCGTCGATAGCCAGCGAGGTCTGGTTGAAGCGCAGATTCCGGGCGCTGGGTTGACCGTGCTGGGGGAACAACTCGGCCAGGAACCTGGGCCAGAAATCGTGGGCGTCGTGCAGCATGACGAACGCTTGCAATTGCGCGAAGCTAGTGGGCGCGTGGGCCCCCTTGAACAGGGCCGGGCTGGCTACCGCGACAATCCGCTGCTCCATCAAACGTTCACTGTTCAGCCCCGCGCCGACGTCCGGGTTGCCGTAGCGCACGGCAACATCCACGCTGTCAGTGCCGAAGTGCGACAACCGATCGGTCGCCAACACCCGCAAATCGATGTCGGGGTGGCGCTGGGCAAACGCGCCGAGCCGGGGTATCAGCCATTTCGAGGCAAAGGTCGGGGTGACGCTGACCGTCAGGTGGGCAGCCTGTGGCCGGAGCAGGCGCGTGGCCTCATCGATCATGGCCAGGGCGTTGCGGATGCTGGCGCTGTAGCCCAGGCCCGCATCGGTCAGCGCCAGGCCGCGGGGCAGGCGCTCGAACAGGCGCAGGCCAAGGCTCGCTTCCAGCCCGCGTACCTGTTGCGCAACAGCGGCCTGGGTCACGCCCAGCTCCTCGGCCGCCAGCCGAAAGTTCAGGTGGCGGGCGACCACTTCAAAAACACGTAGCGCGTTAAGCGAGGGCAACGCTGGGAAACCGTCTGGCATGGCTGTGGCAAGGCTACCGGGTCGAGGGGGCGTGATGCCTTCTGGCACTGCCTCCAGGTCGAAAACCTGGACGCTGTGAAGGCGCATGGGGCCGATGCTACTCCCCGTGCCCCCGTGAAGATACCCTGGCTCAGGCGCCGAGTGCGGCCAGCACCTCTTGCAGCTTGCCCCGGGTCGCCGCCGTGCACGCCTGCATAGGGGCGCGCACCTCATCGCCAATCAGGTTCTGCAACATCAATGCCGCCTTGACCACAGCCGGGTTGGGCTCGGCAAAGGCCATTTTCAGCCATGGCAGCAGTTGGTAGAAAGTGCCGCGCGCGGCCGCCCAGTCACCTGCGTCCACCTGGCGCAGCATGCGCACGTAAAGGTCCGCCCGCACATGCGCCGAAGCCGAAATGGCCCCCGCGCCCCCCAGGCACAGGTTGTTGAAGATCTGCAGGTCTTCACCGGCCAGCACTTGGGCGTTACCGTCCTGGATCAGCGCCAGGGTGGTTTCCAGGTCGCCACTGCAGTCCTTGACCGCAGCAATGCGCGGGTGGCGCACGATACGCCGCAGGGTTTCCTGCTCGATGCGTACGCCGGTACGGTAAGGTATGTCGTAGACGATCACCGGCACGCGGGCTGCATCGGCGACGGTGTGGAAGAAGGCTTCGATACCCGCTTGCGAAGGGCGGATATAACACGGTGCGGGAACCAGCAGCCCGCCCAGCGGCCGCTGCTGGACCTGCGCCTGGAAGGCCAGCAGTTCATCCAGGTTGTAACCCGACAACCCCATCACCACCCTGCCCGGCTCAACCCAGCCCAGCACGGCATCCAGCACCGCCAGTTGCTCGGCCTTGGACAGCGCCGCAGCCTCGCCCGTAGTACCGCACACCACAAAACCGGCCACGCCCTCTTCGAGCAAACGCTTCACCAGCTTTTCCAGCCCGGCGAAGTCGATTTCATTCGCGCGCATGGGCGTGACGAGGGCGATCCAGATACCACGGAAATTCGACATGCAAAAACTCCTGATGTTGACCGAAAGTCAGCGTCAGCAGGGCGAAGAGTGGAGGGAATCGGGCGGGGTTGCCTGGCGCCTTCTGTCTCGTCAGCCCACCTGACGAGACAGCGCGCCTCGGTCAGATGAGCGGCTGTTTCTTGGATTTCTTGGCAACGGCAACGCACGCACCAGCCTGGGCGTTGAAGCCCGAAGCGAAGATGGCGTGGTTGGTCATGGACATGCTGGCAAGCCCGTTGCGTGGAGATGGTTGGATAATGGTAGGGGAAGCAGATACCTGTCAAGCCTGCCGGTTTGATCGAATGTGCACCGCAGGTGTCTATTGGCAGGCGGATTGCGCCCAGTGCTGTATGGTTACCGGTTACGCCAAAGCAGATGCCCGGAGACAAGCATGCTTCGTATTTTTGAGCGCAGGCTCGACCCCTTCCCGCCCGACGAGGTGCCACCGCCGCCCATGGGGCTGTTGCGCTTCATGTGGGCCTGTACGCGCGGCGCCCGTGGTTACATCCTGGTGCTGGCATTGCTCAGTGCCGGGGTATCGGTCTATGAGGCCTGGCTTTTCGCCTTCCTAGGCCAGGTAGTGGACCTGCTGGCCGCCTGGCAGGCGGGCAGCACGGTCAGCCCCGAGGAAAGCCGCGTGCTGTGGGGCATCGGTATCGTGCTGGTGGTCAGCGTCGGGCTGGTGGCCTTGCGCACCATGGTTCAGCACCAGGTGCTGGCAATCAATTTGCCGCTACGGTTGCGCTGGGACTTCCATCGGCTGATGCTGCGCCAGAGCTTGTCGTTCTTCTCCGACGAATTTTCTGGCCGGGTCACCACCAAGGTGATGCAGACAGCACTGGCAGTACGCGACGTGTTGTTCACCCTTATCGAGATCCTGCCCGGAATCGGCGTGTACTTCATCGCGATCATCGCCCTGGCCGGTGGTTTTGCCCTGAAACTGATGCTGCCCTTCATTGCCTGGGTGCTGTTGTTCGGCCTGGCCATGCTGTATTTCGTCCCCCGCCTGGGCAAGGTCGGGCAGGAACAGGCCAATGCCCGCTCGTCGATGACCGGGCGGGTTTCCGACGCCTACACCAACATCACCACGGTGAAACTGTTCTCCCACTCAAACCGTGAAGCGCATTTCGCGCGTGCCGCGATGGAGGATTTCAAGCAGACCGGCTTTCGCCAGATGCGCCTGGTCAGCCTGTTCGAAATCGTCAACCAGGCGCTGGTCGTGGCCTTGATCATGGGCGCCGGCGGTTATGCACTGTGGCTGTGGCACCAGGGCCAGGTCGGCGCCGGTGCGGTAGCCGCGATCACCGCCATGGCCCTGCGGATCAACGGCATGTCGCACTGGATCATGTGGGAGATCACTTCGCTGTTCGAGAACATCGGTACCGTACAGGACGGCATGGGGACCCTGACCCGCGGCCCCAAGGTGCAGGATGCAGCGGATGCGACCACGCTGGTGAGCAAAGGTGGCGCAGTCAGTTTTGACCAGGTCAGTTTCAACTACAACGGCGAGCGCCAGGTGCTCAACGACTTGACCCTGCACATACGCCCCGGCGAGAAAGTCGGCCTGGTGGGGCGCTCGGGTGCCGGTAAGTCCACCTTGATCAACCTGTTGCTGCGCTTCTATGACGTGGACCAAGGTGAAATCCGCATCGACGGGCAGAACATTGCCAAGGTCACCCAGGACAGCCTGCGCAGTGCGATCGGCATGGTCACCCAGGACACCTCACTGCTGCACCGCTCGATTCGCGACAACATTGTCTATGGCCGCCCGGATGCGACCGACGCGCAGATCCGCGCCGCCGCAGCCAATGCCCAGGCCGACGGGTTCATCGACCAGCTCAGCGACCGCCAGGGCAACAGTGGTTACGACACGTTGGTGGGCGAGCGCGGTATCAAGCTGTCTGGGGGGCAACGCCAGCGCATTGCCATTGCCCGGGTGATGTTGAAGAACGCCCCCATCCTGCTGCTGGACGAAGCCACCAGTGCGCTGGACTCGGAAGTGGAAGTGGCGATTCAGGAGAGCCTGGATGAAATGATGCAGGGCAAGACGGTCATCGCCATTGCCCACCGCTTGTCGACGATCGCGGCCATGGACCGGCTGATCGTGATGGACGAGGGGCGCATCATCGAGCAAGGCACTCACGCCGAACTGCTGGCCAAACAAGGGACTTACGCGCGGCTGTGGCAGCACCAGAGTGGCGGCTTCCTGGGCGAAGACCAAGCTATGGCCGACGCCCTGTAGAACCGGCGGCCTGCGGTGCTGGGCTCAACCCAGCACCGGCCGCAACAATGCTTGGGCCTCGTACAATGCCGGTAGATAGCGCAAGCGGATTTCATCCATGCTCAAGCGTGAGGCATGGGTGGTAATGGTCAGCGTCGCCTGCAACTGGCCGGCGCGATCCAGCAACGGCACACCCAGCACGCGCATGCCGATTTCATATTCCTGGTCGACAATGCAGAACCCTTGTGCCTTCACCCGCTGCAGCTCGGCCTGCAGCAGCACAGGGTCAGTCTGCGTATACGGCGTCAACGCCTGCAACGCGTTGCGCGCAAAGTATTCAGCCTGCGCGCCCTCCCCCAGCCAGGCCAGCCACACCCGTCCCCCGGCCGTGCAATACATCGGCACCCGCGAACCTGGCCGGATCGATAACGACGCCACATGGCTGTAGCGGCTGCGCACCAGATGGATGATTTCGTCCCCATCGCGGGTGCCAACCGACACATGCTCCTGGGTCTGCCGCGCCACCTGCTCGATGATTGGCCGCAGCATGCGCGGCAATTGCGCCGAGTCCACATAGGCCTGCCCAAGGCGCAAGGCCTTGGGCGTAAGCCAGTACTCACGGCTGTCGGTCTGGGCGAAGCCCTCATGCACCAAGGTCAACAAAAAACGCCGCGCAGCGCTGGGGGTGAGGCCTGACAGGCGGGCGGCTTGCGGCACACTGAGGCGCGGCTGCTCGGCACTGAACACTTGCATCAGGGCCAGGCCCTTTTGCAGGCCGGCGATAAGGTCGCGGGGATGAATGACGGGGGTGGGCATGCCTTACCTCAGGGCTGGAAGCTAATCGGGCCGATCAATGCGATAAACGGAGCATGGTTGCGATTATCGCATCAAGTCACCGCCAAGCGCATTGTTGTCTGCGTTGTACTGCCTCAACCTTGGTGCCACAACAACGCCAATAATGAGGTCAGCATGATTCGTGGTTCCACTGAACTGGTCGCCATCGTCGGTGCCCCCATCGCCCAGGTGAAGTCCCCGGAAAACTTCAACACCTGGTTCGCCAACCACCACCGCGATGTCGCCATGCTGCCCATCGATTTGCACGAGGCAGCGCTGGACAGCTTTGTCGGTGCCCTGCGCGGTTGGCAAAACCTGCGCGGTTGCGTGGTCACCGTGCCGTACAAGCAGGCCCTGGCCAAGCGCCTGGATGCCCTGAGCGAACGCGCTGCGGCCTTGGGCTCGGTCAATGTGGTGCGCCGCGAGCGCGACGGCCGTTTGCTGGGTGACAACGTTGACGGCGCCGGCTTCCTCGGTGCTGCGCGCAAGCATGGCTTCGTGCCAACGGGCAAGCGTGCACTGGTGATCGGCTGTGGTGGCGTCGGCAGCGCCATCGCCTATGCCTTGGCCGAGGCCGGCATCGGCAGTATTACCCTCAGCGACCCCAGCAGCGAGCGCCTGGGCGCACTGTGCGACCTGCTTGGCACTGCCTTCCGCGGGCTCACGGTCCACACAGCGTTCAATGGGCTCGAAGGCTTCGACCTGCTGGCCAATGCCTCTCCGGTTGGAATGGGCAGCCGTGCCGAGTTGCCATTGTCCGCCGCCTTGCTGGCCACCTTGCTGCCCGAAACCCTGGTAGCCGACGTGGTCACTGCGCCCGAGATCACCCCGCTGCTCAACCGCGCCCGCCAGGTCGGCTGCAACATCCAGACAGGGCCGGAAATGGCCTTTGCCCAACTCGGCCATCTGGGCGCCTTCATGGGCGTGACGCCGCTGGAGATCTGAAGCCATGGCGACTCATGAAGCAGCTTCACATAGCTACGACCTGGTTGTGCTGGGCAGTGGCGCCGGCGGCTTTGCCACCGCCGCTACGGCCGCCTACCGCGGGCTGAAAGTGCTGGTGGTGGAGAAGGCCGGGCACTTCGGTGGCACTTCGGCCATTTCTGGCGGTGCCGTGTGGCTGTACGGCACCGACCAGGCGCGCGCGGCGGGGGCCGAAGACTCCCCCGAGGCCATGCGCACCTATCTCAAACACGTGATTGGTGACGGCTACGACGCAGCCCTGGCCGACGCCTTCATCGAGCAAGGTCACCAGGCGCTGCGCTGGCTGGAGCAACACACCGAATTGCGCTATTCCCTGCGCCCGCACTCGCCGGATTACTACCCGCACGCCCCCGGCGCCACCGAGTTTGGCCGCGCGCTGGAAATGGTCGAATACGACGGCAGGCGACTCGGTGCACATTTCAAAGCGCTGCAGATGCCACCGCCGGGCATGCTGCTGTTCGGCGGCATGATGGTCAACCGCGTGGACATCCAGCACTTTCTCAGCATGCGCCGCTCGCCCCGGTCACTGTGGCACTGCCTGAAGCTGTTGGCCCGCTATGGGCGGGACAGGCTGCAGCACCCGCGCGGCACGCGGCTGACGACCGGCAACGCACTGGTCGCCCGGCTCGCCACCAGCGCCTTCGCCCATGGCACGCAACTGTGGTTGAAGAGCGCCGCCGTGGAGCTGATCACCGAGTGCGGCAGGGTCACCGGCGTGGTGATACAGCGTGACGGGCGCCGCGAACGGGTAATGGCCCGTGGCGGCGTGGTGTGCGCCATGGGTGGGTTCGCCGCTGGCGCGCTGGCCGCCAGCTACCGCCCAGCGCAAGCGGGCGCGCACCTGAGCATGTCACCGCCGAGCAACGACGGTGCCGCACTGCGCCTTGGCCAGGCAGTGGCCGCCGCGGTTGGCGACGGCCTGGCGGCGAACTTCTTCTGGGCACCGGTTTCCGAACTGCGCCATGCCGACGGTCGCCACGAACGTTTCCCGCACCTGGTGACCGACCGCGCCAAACCCGGCGTGATTGCGGTAGACGCCAGCGGCCGGCGCTTCGTCAACGAATCCGACTCGTATCACCATTTCGTGCAGACGATGTTCGCCAAAGGCATCAACAGTTGCTGGCTGGTCTGTGATGGCCAGGCGATGCACCGCTATGGCCTGGGCCTGGCGCGGCCCAGCCCCGTGAACAACCAGGCGCTGGTCGATGCCGGCTACCTGTACCGGGCGACCACAGCGCAAGCCCTGGCCCAGGCCATCGGCGTGGACCCGGAGGGGCTTGCCCGCACCCTCGAACAGTTCAACCGTGATGCCGCCACGGGCACCGACCGTGCATTCGGCAAAGGCGGCAACAGCTACAACCGCTACATGGGCGACCCGCAGCACCAACCCAACCCCTGCCTGGCGCCGCTCACCCGCGCGCCGTTCTATGCCATCCGCCTCCACACCGGCGACCTCGGTTCGGCCTGCGGCCTGGTCACCAACACCGATGCCAATGTACTGAACCGCAACGGTCAGCCCATCGCCGGGTTGTACGCGGTTGGCAACGACATGAACTCACTGATGAAAGGCACCTACCCCGGGCCCGGCATCACCCTGGGCCCTGCCCTGACGTTCGGCTGGCTCGCTGCCAACCACATCGCTGCGCGCCTTCAGGCGCCCACCACCCCCACGGAGACCCCAGCATGTACTACGAACTGAGAACCTACACCCTCGACCCCCTGAAAATGGCCGACTGGCTCGCGCTGTACCAGAGCCACGCGCTGGAGGTGCAAAGCGAACATTTGGGCAACCTGGTGGGCTTTTTCACCAGCGAGTTCGGCGACGTCAACCAGGTGGTGCATATCTGGGGCTATAGCAGCCTGGACGAGCGCATGGCGCGCCGGGCGGCCATGGCGGCGGACCCACGCTGGACGGAATTCTCGCGGCGCAACCGGGAGCTGGGGGCAGTCGTGCGCCTGCACTCACGGCTGATGCGGCCCACCGGTTTTTCGCCCTTGCAGTAAACCCTGCACACCCCTTCTCACCGCCCTTACGGAACCACGCCATGCAACCTCTGCAATGCGACGTACTGGTCATCGGCGCTGGTGCCGCGGGCCTGGCGGCCGCCGTGACTGCGGCCCACCATGGCCAGCAGGTAATCATCGCCGAAAAGGCCACCCACCTGGGTGGCACCAGCGCCTGGTCGGGCGGCTGGCTGTGGATACCCCGCAACCCGCTGGCCGTTGCCGAGGGCATCGTCGAGACGGGCGACGCCCCGGAGCGCTACCTGCGCGCGCAAACCCATGTCAGTGAACTGGATGCACGCCAACGGGCGTTTCTGCACCACGGCCCGGAAATGGTGGCGTTTTTCCAGCGGCACACTGCCGTGCAGTTTCAAAGCGGCAGCCGCATGCCCGACATGCACGCAGGTGACGGCAGTGCGCGCGGCGGCCGCTCGCTGTGCGCACTGCCCTACGACGGGCGCCGGCTGGGGCCTTGGCTGCGCAAGCTGCGCCCGCCGCTGGACATTGTCAGCCTGGCCGGCATGGGCATTGCCGGGGGCGCCGACATGGCCGCCTTCTTCAACGCCACCCGCTCGCCCAAGGCGGCCATGCATGTCGGCAGGCGGCTGCTGCGCCATGGCCGCGATCTGCTGCTGCACCGTCGCGGCCAGCAGCTGGTCAATGGCAACGCGCTGGTGGCACGCCTGCTGCGCAGTGCGCTCGATCTGGGCGTGACCGTGCTGACCGGCAAGGCGGCCACGCGCCTGCTGGGCTCAGGCCGGGTCGGCGGCGCACAGTTTGCCGACGGCCAGGTGATTCATGCGCGCCGTGGCGTGGTGCTGGCTTGCGGGGGCTTCCCGCATGATCGTCAGCGTATTGCGCAACTGGTGCCGCATGCGCCGCAAGGTCACCAGCATTATTCTGCCGCGCCCCGGGAAAACACCGGGGACGGCCTGCGCCTGGGCGAACAGGCCGGTGGCCAGGTACATAGCTGCGGTGCCCATGCCGGGGCTTGGGCACCCGTGTCGCAGGTGCCACGCCGCGATGGCAGTCATGGCCACTTTCCACACCTGGTCGACCGCGCCAAACCCGGTTTCATTGCGGTACGCAGCGATGGCCGGCGCTTCGCCAACGAGGCCGATTGCTACCACGACTTCATGAATGCATTGTTCGCCGCCACGCCGCAGGGCGAGCCGGCGCAGGCCTGGCTGATCTGCGACCATGCCGCGCAACGGCGCTATGGCATTGGCTGGGCCAAACCCTTTCCGTTCCCCACCCGCATCTACCAACGCTGTGGCTACTTGCACAAGGGCGACAGCCTGGCCCAACTGGCGCAGCGCTGTGGCATCGATGCGGCGCAGTTGCAGTGCACGGTGGCGGCGTTTAACCAGCATGCGGCCCAGGGCCTGGACCCCGTTTACGGCCGCGGCGCGTCAGCCTATAACCGCGCCCAAGGGGAACCGTTGCACGGGCCCAACCCCTCGCTACGGCCCCTGCTGAACGGGCCGTTCTACGCGGTCAGGCTGTCGCCCGGCAGCCTTGGCACTTTTGCCGGTCTGGCGACAGACGCGGCGGCCCGGGTGCTGAACGAGCAGGCGCAGCCTATTCCCGGGCTGTATGCGGTGGGCAACGATATGCACAGCGTGATGGGCGGGCACTACCCGAGCGGCGGTATTACCCTGGGGCCGGGCATGACCTTTGGCTATATCGCTGGCATGGCGTTGAGCAGTTCCTAGTGTCCGCTATCGAAACTACGCTTTCTTTTGGCACACGGCCTGGATGTTCAGTTACGCACTACCTTGTGTGTCAAAGGTCGGCGAGATCGTTGCACGCGCTGCTCTGTGGCAGCATTCGGATATCCACGCGCCGATTCTCAGCGCGCCCAAGCCGGGTAGCATTGCTACTGACTGGCTGGCTGGCGGCAACACCTTGCACAGCGAAGCAACTGTCCGGGATGTTTCCCATGCGCTGCATCCAGTCGCGCACGGCCAAGGCACGGGCTCTGGACAGGTCGAGGTTTCTGGCCGCATCACCCCGTGCGTCCGCGTGCCCGGAGATCACGATCAGCCAACCCGGTTGAGCCTTGATACCCACCAGTGCATTGATCAGCGCTTTGGTAGAACCTGGTTTCAGTTCGGCACTGCCCGGCTCGAACAGGTTCAGGCTATCGAGTTGGATCGGCTCAGGCATGGGGGCGTTTTTGATTTGCCTGGATGCCCATTCTTGCCAGCCTAACCATCCCGCAAAAACGCAGGAGACCGACAGTACCAGCAGCCACGGCAATACCGCGCGCTTCTGCACCACAGGCTCGACCACAAAACTGTAGGCCGGTGGTGCTGAGACCACTGCGGCGATCTGTGGGCTAAGCGCTGGCGTAGCGGGTGACCCCCATGGTTGCAACGCAAGCGGCATCGGCACGTCGCGGCCTCCCGACATGCGCTGCATCACGCTGCTGACCTGCTGTCGGAACACCTTCAGCGAGGCCAAGGGGGCGTGGCCAAGCTGCTCCAGGCGACGCTCCAGCCGCCCCAGTTCAGTAATCAGTTCCCCCAGCGTCACCAGGCTCGCTCCGCCCCACTCCAGCATTCGGACCAAAGGATGCAAACGGGCAAACAACCAGGCGATGAGATCGATACGGGATGAAGCTTGCAACGGCCACAAGCGCGGCCACGCGTCCGTAAGTGTACAGAGCAGTGCCACGCCCTCGGTCAAACCCGCGAGCCCTGCACGGTAACTACGCGCCAGGATGAAGGACACTGCCGTCTGCAACTCCACCCCGTTCCGCTCGAAGAGCCTCAAGCACAATGCTTCGACTTTTGCCCAGTCGACATCAGGGCACGCGGGGTGATCAAGCTTGGCCAGCTCGCCGCGCAACACCTTGAACTCATCAAAACTGCCTGGGTCGTCTCCCAGGCGAATCCGCATTTCAAAAAGCGCCGTCATCTGGCCCCCTTGTCTGTAGGTCTATGGCTTGGTGAGATAGCCTTCCCGCTTCAGGTGACGCACGACCACCCTTCCATCTGGCGCAAGCGTGGCCCCGAAGGCAACCCGGCCACCGCCGTTGATGCGAACTTCGAGTGCGTATTCCAGGTGGCCCGGCCGTCGCTGCGCTAGCAGCTGGATGCGGACTTCTGCAAGCCGCGGCTCATATCTGCGCAAGGTGCTCACGATGTCATTCATCAAGCCATGGGCCGAGGCAGGCAACCCTTGTAAAACCGTGCCCATATCCGGTAAGCCATATTCCGGCAGATGGGCGAGGGTTCCGGCGCGGCTGTTCAGAATGCGCTGGAGATTGTCCAGAACCGAGAGCGTCAGTTGGTCATCCTCACTGACCCGCTGCAGTTCCAGCTCGCCGCTGTAATGTTGCAGCAGCGTTTCGTAAAGCGAAGGGCCTGGCTCGGTCATGTGCTCAGCCCTCGGCGCGCGGGCGCAACTTCAAGCGGTTGTCGCCCAGTTCAATGACCCTGGGCTGGTCCGGGGCGAGGTCATCACGCTGCAAGGTCAGGCGCCACGCGTCTTGCTCCAGGTCCGGGTTTCGGAACAAGGCAACAACGGCAATGTACCGAGACTCACTGTGCAAAGGCGTGCTGAGCTGAGCCGCTTCACCAGGTTTGACCACTACAGCCTTTTCGTTCAACAAGTCACTACCCAGCACACGCCCGCCGTGGCTGACAAGATCGTCGTAGGCGGCCCGGTCCAGTGCCTTGTGATCACGCAGTTGGTAGACCCGTATCAGCACCGGAACGGACAACCCGCTCATCTCGGTGCTGTCAGTATTCATTGCTGCCCGCCCCGTGAAATCCAGATGCAGTGTTTTGACTTGCTTGTAGAAGATCGCATGGGCGGTGGAGGCTGTGCCGTCAACGACCTTCTGGGTGAGGCCGCAGCCGCCCAGCAGTATCGCCAACGCCACGGCCGTGAAGCGTTTAGAAGTGGTACGCCACATGCGCTACCTCCCTGTTGCAAGGGTGCAGTTTCAGGCCTTGATAACGACCCAGATTGATGGTGATGGTGTGGGCCGTAGCTTCTTCGCCTGCCGGCAAACCCAGCACTGCAGTCATTCCCAGCCTCACTTGCGTATGGCCAAGCACCGGTACGGGTAACAGACGCAGCGCAATGGAAAGCTGTAGCCTGGCCGTGCAGCGCCACCCGAGGTACACCTCCAGCAGTACTTGCATGTCCAGCAGCAGCTGGCCACCAGGCAGCCACTCGCGCGCCTCATCCGGGTCATTGGTGTGCAGCAAGAGGCGCAACTGGCTGTTCGCATCAAGCCCGACAGTGCCTAGCGGCAAGCCTTGGGAGAGACTGACCGGGCTATCCTTTGCCAGGCTGGCTGGCCGCCCAACTACCACACGTTGCGGCCAATGGCCGGTGACATGTGCCTGGGTACCTGGAGCCAGCAGCTTGACCAGCGCTGAAATGCCCTCGGCGTTGCGGGTGGGCAAGCGCATAACGCTGAGCAGCGCCAGGAAGCGTGACATGGGCGTGGCAATACGCTCGGCCGTACCCGGTATGCCGAGCCCGATCAAACCCAACAGGCATTGCGAGGTGGTATCGCCCCCGCCCGCCTGAAATGTGGCGGGGTACGAGTATTTACGCCAGATCCGGTAGAACTGGGTGAATACCCGATGGTTGAAGATGTCGAGAAACGCCTCAACGGCTTCGTGGCCTTCACGGCGCTGGGCGATGTCGTCCAGGTAGGCTGTTGGCAGCGGCGAATCGACACCGTACAAACCCAGCAGCCGCGTTCGTATCGTGATAGGTCGTTCGGGGCAGGTGGCGTCAGACTCAATGGCCTTCAGCTCACCTGCGGGAAACCCCATCCCCGGATCAGGCCGAAAGCGTACCCCGTCATCACCTGGATGGGCGGTGCTGCCTAACGGCGGGTGATCAGCCAGTACCTGCTCCAGTAGCTGGCACACGCGATACACATTGGCCGAGGCAACCTGCCCCTGCAGCACCTGCAAAAGCCCTGCTGCTTTCAGCCGGGAATACGCTGACTGTGATGTTCGCTCCATCGCAGGCACCTCCCCGTAGGTTGCAGGATCAAGGTCAATTGCGTGCACAAGTGAATATCGGCATACAGGGCGAAGAAGCGGCTGAGCATTTCACCGAACAGGCAAATGTCCCCCTCCCCGGAAAAGCCATTGCTGTCGAGCGTCACTTCGATATCCACGCCGCGCAGCAGAAAGCCTTTTTCGAACCGCTGGATAAGGTGATGCCTGACCTCAACGATGGCCTCCAGGCGACGGCGATTGGTTTCGCTACCCGTCCACTCATACAAGGCCAGCGTGCCGCGCAGCACTTCGGCACTGTTGAGCATGGGCAGGAAGTTCGAGCCCAGATGGCTCAGCACTCGCCAGTGGAAACGGTCACGATTGGGCGGGTAGCTCGGCAGCGTGGGTGAGGTCAGGTTGCGCACCTGCAGCCCGGCCTGGGTGGACTGTGCGGTAGCGTCGAGCAACGTACTGCGCAGCGCCTTGCGCGGCAGTTGGCCATTGGTCCCGGTAAGGCGCAGTGACAGGCTGTTGCGCTGGAGCAGCACGTCCTTGTCAAAGCCTTCCCCGCCCAGGATCAGCCAGGTGTCATGCAGGCCATTGGCGCCCTGCCTGAGCCGGGTATGAAAATACCGCTCCGGCGCTTCATCGCGGAGCATGCCACCCTTGTGGCGAAAGCTGCTGAAAGGCACATAGTCGTGCCGGACACTGTTCTTCGAACCGGACACCCTGTCCACGGAATAGATTTCCGTGTGCCCGTCCTGCAGCCGCATCGGGCGAAGCAAGTACTCGTTTTGCAGCGGGTCCAGGTTGAGTGGGTCGGCTTCCAGTGGAAACAGGTTGATCACTGGCACCGCGTGCAAGCGAATGTGATCCTGATTGGGGATGAAGGCATGCGACCACGCTTCATCAAGCACCACTTCCAGTTCGAACCACGGGGCCTGCGCGGGTATCGCTAGCGACTCGAGCCCGCACAGTGTGACGAACATGAACTTCTCACGGAAGGTAAAGTACTCAAGCAACAGTTGATAGCCGCTGAAGGCACTGTCGCCTTTGGGCCAAAGACAGTCATCGTCGGCGAAGCCCTTGGGCTTGAAATGACCTTCCATTAGCTGGCGCTCTGCCTCGCCCGGTATTCGCACGTACAGTGCCTTTACCTTCAAGGTCAGTGCTTGATGCAGTGCGCTGGCCAACGCTGCATCAGCATTCAAGTACAACGGTAGTCGGGACAGATCCAGCCGATTCCAGTCGGCCAGGTCCCCACGGACAAAACGCAGGCGCAGCACTGCGCGCCCGTCGGGTTCATTATCTAGACGTACGGCGCCCAGCTGGAGCGGTTGTAGTGTCAGAGCCTGTGTTGTGGAATAGCGGCAGCGGGTACGTTGTGGCCCCACTGGCTGAGACAGCACCTCAAAGCCCCTGGCAAGGGTTTCGCTGCTTTTCATCTGGCTCACATCTGGCATCAGTTCAACGATGGCCAGCGAGGGTATGGTGCGCAGGTAGTGTGGCCACAGCAGGCTGACCAGCCCCTCGGTCAGTTCGGGCAAATCGTCGTCCAGTTTTTCCCGCAGGCGCCCCATGAGAAACGCGAAGCCCTCGAACAGGCGCTCCACATAGGGGTCTTGCGCGCCGGGTTTGTCCAGGTTCAGCTGCGCGGCACGGTCCGGGAACGCCTGGGCGAACTCTTTACCCGCTTCGCGCAAGTAGCGCATCTCGGCATCGAAGTAGCGCAGGGTTGGGTTGTCCTTATTCAAAACAGGGTCCTGATCAATGTGAGTTAGCTGCACAGCACCGCAGCACGTACAGGGTCAATGGCGACCAACGCCGCCAGCTGCCGCTCCATCTGCCGTGCCAGGGCCGGCCGGTCGGCATCGTTGCGCTGGGCCTTCAAACGCAGCAGTTTGAGCAAACGCGCCTTTACCTCGAAGATCAGCTCGGGCTCCCAGTCGGTCAATGCGTGGTGGTGCGCGGTGGTATCCAGCTCCGTGAACAAATGAATCGCCAGTTCGGCCTTGCCGTATTGCTCGGCCACCCGCGCCATCAGCAGGCGCAGCAACCAGCGCTGGCGCCCGGCCTGCGTATCCGGCCGGTTTGCCAGCCAGGCCAGCGCCTGCTCGACACCCTCAGCATCGGCTTGCGCCAGCGCATCGGGTTCCAGTGCAAGGATGTCGCAACTGGCCATGGGGGTTGCCGAGGCTGCAGCAGGCAGCCATTGCGCGCCGCGGCTGTCGCTGACGTGCTGGTTGA
The DNA here is from genome assembly GCF_009932375.1 of Pseudomonas juntendi. Classification (GTDB taxonomy): domain Bacteria; phylum Pseudomonadota; class Gammaproteobacteria; order Pseudomonadales; family Pseudomonadaceae; genus Aquipseudomonas; species Aquipseudomonas juntendi. Next base: position 41,417 of record NZ_BLJG01000106.1, on the reverse strand, counting down.
TCCATTCGCGTGTGGTTTCATCTGCGAAGGCCGAGCCATCGCGCCAATACAGCGTTTCTAGCCCGGGCAAGCGCTGCAGCAGCGTGTTCAGGTCATGTTTGATGACGGCTGCCCAGCTACTGTGCGGGTGCGGAGATTTGTTCAAGGCCTGGTGCAGATACCATTGCAGGTCCAGCCAGAAGTGGTTGACGCCCTCGGCGTACATGCGCTCGGCCTGGTCGATCAATTCGCTCCAGCGTTGCTGCACGTGCAAGCGCTTGAGCTGGACACGGTATTCACCACGTGGGGGCGCCAGGCGGGTTATGCCCTGTGCGTCTTGCGGCGGGACTTGGTGCACGGTGTCCCAGCGCAAGCTCTTCATCAGCCGGTGGGCCGCCAGCCAGCCTTCGGGTTGCTCGCGCAGGTAGGTCGCTAACTGCCGCCCGCTGTCCAGCAAGTCTCGCCCGGACTTGATCGACGACGAACTCGGGCGGGTGGCCGAATGAGTTGGCGCAGATTCACTACTGGTTTGCGGAACGATCGCATCCACACCACCCGCCACTGCCAGGCGAGCGGACAGCGCGGTGTACAGTCCGTCCAGGCATGGTCGTTGGTCTTCTGGCCAAGCGCTGAAGCCCTGCTCCAGCCACACTAGCGCCGCCACGGTGCGCTGGACCTCGGCCTTGACCACCTGGGGGTACAACGACAGACTGGCCAGCACCCGGTTGCCGGCCAGCCACTCCAAGGCCATTTTTCGGCTGTTGGGGCGCGCCGGCAGGATGTCCGCAGAATACCGCTCCAGCAACGCAGCCAGCAGGCTCAAGCCGTCTGCCAGCCCGGGCTCCCCATCGGTGTGCAGGCGGGCCCACAGGTAATACGTCGCTACGCGCAAGTCTTTGCAGGCATGTTGCAGCAACCGTTGCCCAAGCTGTGCGACCAACTCTACATCTGCGCCGGACAGCCGGTTGACCTCTTCGCGCATGCGTTGGAAATCGTCGTCATAACCGGGGTCTTCACCCACGGGCGTATCAACGCTGATGGGGGACAGCCAGGCTTCCCAGCATTGGCTGTGTTCACGGGCCAAGGCGAGTGCATCGCGATCCGGGAGGCAACTCGCGACCAGGCTGCTTAGGCTCATTGCGGGCCTCCGTTATGCGCGAAGCGCGCATCACCCACGAGGAAGATGTCCCTGGGCAGACGGAAGCCGCGCAACTTAAGCAAGGTCAGCGGGCCGTCAGCCAGCTCGGTGCGTAGGTGCCAGGTCAGGCCCAGGCCGTCCGGCGCGCTCAGTACCACCCGAAAGCGGCTGTCGCCGTCATCCAGCGGGGTGACGGTGGCCTCTTCCAGCAGGCGTATCAAACCCCAGGTGCCCTGGTAGTCCGCATACAACCGTTCGCCGCCATGGATACCGGTCCAGGTCAGGCTGATGCCGGGGTGGTCACCCTGCCCTGGCCAGCTAAAGCGCTGCCAGCGCTCACGCTGATTGAAGTAATGATGCTGCTCGCCGTTGAGCACGAAGCGGGTTTGCACCACGTCCTGCACGGGTTTGCCGCGCAGCTCGAAGCTCATGCCCATGCCACCGTCGGTATAGAGCACGTCCGCCAGTTGGCTGAGGTGGTTGATTGCTTCCAGAAAGGCAGGGTTGAAACGCAGGCCCTGGCTTTGGCGAGGATCGATCACCCAGCGGCTCCCCTCTTTGCGCACCAGGCCATTGAGTTGCTGGTGCAGGAATTGCTCGATGCGCCCGGAGTCGGCCCGAATCATCTGCCCGAGCATGGGCAGGGATGCATCACTGCTGGAGGCGGCAAAGGGGTAACGGTTGTCAAAGGCGCCATGCCACTCATCGACGATGGCGCGCTGCCAATCCCGGTTCAGGCCAGCAGAAGACGGCTGCAGGATCTGCTGCCAGGCCTGCGTCAACGGCTGCACAAATAGCGCATGGGCTACAGGGCCCCACTCGGCGCCCAAGCTCGCGGCAATCAGGCTTCCGTAGGCCTGCGCATCGGTCAGGTCGACGCCCTTGCCTTGAAATACGGTTTGCGCCAGCACTTGCGTCATGGCCTGCGGGTCTGGGGCGTTGGTGATCTGCTGAAGCTTCAGTCGCACGCTGGTGACGCGGGTGAGGAAGGCTTGCAGGCTCAAGTGGTCACTGCTGGCTCGGCCTTCGGGGGCTTTGCCCAGTAACGCCATCAGCGGACCGAAGGTACTGTCGAGTGGACCGCTGGGCGCTTGAGCCAGCTGGTCGACCATCGGCGGTGCTTTCTGCCCGACCAGCTTCTGCGCCGATTCGATCAGCGAGTCGGCCAGGGCCTGGCCACGGACACCCGCCTGGCCTTGGTAACTCAGAGTGTTCATCAGGGCGATCAGGGGCGACTGGCGGGCATCGCTCATCAGCGTCAATTGGGCGGTCACATCATGCAGGCTTGTGCTCTGCTGCCAACGCAGGCTGTTGAGAAAGGCCAGCCAGGCACTGCTGTAGTCCCGGAAATAGCGTGCGGTCAGCCGCGCTTTCAGTTGCTCAGGGCTCAGTTCATCCGCGACATCACCCACGTTGTCGCTCAATACCCAGTCGATTTCTTCACGCCGTGCATTGGCCGCGTCGTCAATAGCCATGCGGACCTGGCCCTCCCAGGCTTCGCGGGTGAACGCGCCGGGGACGTGACCGGTGCTGGTGAACAGCGCGGTCGCGTCGGTGTCGCCAACCATCTGCTGCAAGGCCATTGGGGCATAGTGGTTAGCGGCGGTATCGAGGACGTGCTGGTACAGGCTGCTTTCAGCGTTTCGTTGCCCCAGTTCGCGCAGCAGCACTTGGCGTGTTTGGGCGATCAACCTGAGGTCGGCCTTAATCGCCCAGTCAGGGTGCTCGGGCAGATGCTGGCCGTAGAATGTCCACAATGCCGGTTCAGCAGCGCCCAAAGTCTCGGCCAAGAAAACAGCATCGGCTTTTTCTGGGCGCGCCAGCATCAGATAGGCTTTGAGGTAGTTGTAAGCCTGCTGTGCCCGCGTGGCGCGCAGGGGGCTTGCCAGAGGCAAGTTGACCAACGCTTTGAGCCGTTTCTCCAGCTCAGAGACGGCAGGGTCGCGGAGCAGTTGGTTATTGGCTTGCATGTAGAGCGGCCACACCGCTTCACGCAGGTCATGCGACCGGTTCAGGCCAAAGCGCTGGTACCACGGTGCGCCGTGTTCTGATCGGTAGTCCAGGCGGGAGAGTTCGCGTACCAGCTCACCCAGTGCCTGTTTAGTGTCTGTACCTGCTACAGGCTGTTGCAAAGCGCTGTACGCTGCCGCTATCTGACCGACCTCGGCACGGTTGCTCGCAAACGACAACAGCAAACCGATGCCCCAAATGAAAGCGAGGCCGAGCGCAGAAACGTAGGCGACTCTGGCTGGGTGCCAACCCAGTCGCTGGGTTCGGGCGGATCGATCGTTGAGGATCCCTGACCATGCTGGGTCTTCAGGCCAGTGATGATCCACGCGAAGGTTGTTCTGGAGTCGCAGCGGTAAGCTGAACCACACGCCACGCAACCAAACGTCGCGTCGCCGGAACAGCGCGGACAATGCAGCGCACCATCCGGAGACACCATCGGTCGCAACATCGCGTGACAATCGAAGCAAGAAATCATGATCAGAGTCTTTTTGAAGCTGCGATAGACCCTGCTCACGTAAGGGTTGTGCGAGCATGCCCAAGTGGTCGGCGAGCCGCACTGGCGATAAGGGTACCGGGAGCATGCAGCCTATCGCTCCGATTTCGCACGCGTGCTGCGGCCACATACTGTCGCAGACCTGCCACACATGCAGCAGCAATTGGCAGCGAAGGGTTTTGGCCAGACTCTGCAAACGACGAACGCTGTCGTTCATCGCGCTCACGTTATTGCTTTGCTCTTTGTTCAACACCCAGACCACCCCATTGAGCGCACAGTTGCGGCATAGGCCGCGCCACTGCAAAAGCAACGCGTCTTGCGCTTCACCTTGGATGCTGCCGGCCCACAGCAGCACGGTGTTTTGCCCTTCCAGCCAACGCTGCTCGCTCAACCCAGGGGCAATCGCCTCGATCTGCTCAGACTCACCGACCACCAACAACAGTCGAATTTTGCGCCGCCAGAAGAAGCCGTAGCGTCCCTTCAAATGCGCCCTCAACTCGGGTACGCCAAATGGATCCTCAGCATTAGAAACTACGTTACTGCCATTCGAAAAAGTCCAGTTGGCTCCGAGCTTTTGTCCCATCAGAGCAATAAAATCTCTCGCGCCCAACATTCGGATAGCCAATTCGCCGACGCCATCGAGAAAGAGAAATATCAAACAGCCGATCAACAACACTGCTGACCATTGCAAGCGTGCAGTCTCACTCCTCACCTGCACTACGGGATTATCGACCCAGATCAATACCCCACCCGCAACGAGCAAACACAGGATCACTATCCAGACGCTGATTCTCTTCTTTTTCACGATCAATCCCTATTTCAAGATCTCATGCAGGCCGGACAATAAACATTTGAGTAGAGGCATCGTGTAGCAGGACCACCTGCGGACCGTCCTCCGCCTTGGCACACTCACTAGCAACGATTAATGCGACATTACCTACTGCACATCCAGGCAAACCAAACGAATCATCCAATCGATGACACCTGGCCACGTTAAAAGGGAAGCGTGCTGCATTCACAGCGATACATGTCTCACGTAAAACGTCGCCAGGCACCTGAGCTTGCCAACTGAAGTACCTTTCTTCTCCGGCACGCAGTTGCCCCCAAAGAAATGCTTCTGTAACTGCGTCCTTGATAGAGCGACCAGCGCACTCAAGTTGGACAGGGCGATGAACCAGGGCGATCGAATCAATTTTTTGCGTGTTACACCACTGCGAAGAGCCCAACAACACAGCTGTCACGGCCTCGGCCTGTTCAGCAATGGGGTCTAGAAAAAGATTAATTTCGACGGACACTAACAGTTGATGTCGTTCCGGCGCATCCAACCAGGTGTCCAGCCACATGACGCCATCATCGTCCATCGCAAAGACCACGTTATGAGTTAAACGGGGGTTGGTGGTAACTGCAGACCAAATAGACAGCAGCTCTTCATTGCAAAGTACTTGGTTATGCCTGATACGAACATCCACAGCAAGACTGCGCGCCCCGATCTCTAAATCAGACTCCAACCCACGTACAACTTGCTGTAAAAACCCACGTAAACGCTTAGCGTATTCGGATTTTGAGTGATTTTGTACCGACGGTTTTAATTGGCTCAACCGCATTGTCAAGGCTTGCCCTTCCAGATAAATAGACTGGAGAGGCTTACTGCCCAAACGCAGGGCCTGAGCAAGTTTATTATTGCCCGCCCCGGAACAATAGGATACGGCCAATACGGCAACCGTAGGCTGGCCGCGCAGAATGAGTGATCGCTCCAACTCATCGCGACTCTCATTCCAACCCTCTATATAATCTCGATGCTTCTCGTACGCCAAAAAACGCAGTGCGTAGAACAATAACCCGGTAATCAAAACCCCTAAAAATGCGCAGATCCAAAACCACAATGATGGATGCCAACTGTCCACCCGCCAACGCAGGACCATCAACCCGCCAACGACGAGCGAACAAAGCAAGATGACCACACCCCATCGCCAGTGCCGAGGTTGCCGGGGTAGCAATCGCCTCTCAGGTAATGAGCTCAGGTCAACTGCCATCTCACAGCCTACCTGCTTGAGGAAGCGACGTGATTAAATCACAACCACAGGAACAGCAATGACCGTCTAAAGCAATGGGCCGACCTTCAACTTTCGAACCTGTATCCCCCTCTGCTATTTCATTCACGCCGTGCCCAGGTATTGGACAAAAAACAGCATCACCTACGCAAGCGACATCAAGCTGCATGAATTTCAATCCACGGGTACCGGCAAGCACCTTGCCTCCCGAAGACAGTTTGTCGCCAACACGAATAACTCCGCGCATATCATTAAGCACCTAATAATAAAATCATTACCGCCTTTCAGGCAGCCTATATTTAAATGCTCCCCCTGAAATAGAAAGCTCGCCGCTACTCAATCCGATTGTGACTATTAACAACACACCGAGCCGTTTTATCGCCCAACACAATCATTTTATCTTCGGATGCATAACCATGCGGATTCTCAGGGGTTCTGTGCACATTCACTCCTCCTCCCCAGCTTGGATTGGCATATGCCTGACCACGTGTAACTTTTGTATCCCGGCCATAGTAGTCCTTGGTCACTGGTGTTTCCGGCCCCTGGGGGTCAATTTCAGGGGAGTACTGATAATAATTTTCGTCATACCAATCCTTAACCCACTCCAGCCCATTATCCGACATGGCATAAAGGCCCAACGGATTGGGGGGAAACCTGTCCACCGGCAAGGGCGTAAGCCCCTCCGTGCTCCACCCCATTTGTCTAGCAAAATCCTCACGATCTCGATAAGTAGAAATGTTAATTCCTTTTGGTCCTCCCCCATATTCAGTAAAACCATCATTGGTCTGCTTATAAGTACCGTCATCAGTGGCTACCATCAAAAACTGCCCGCGGCTGCGTGCCGCGTACTCCCACTGGGCCTCCGTGGGTAATGAGAAAGGAAGATTGGACACTTTAGCCAGCCAATTGCAATAGCGGTCGGCTTCATACCAGTCCATATGCGCTGGCAAATTAGGTAAAGAATGAACGTTCTTCCACTTTTTCTGTATCCCCCCCACCTCAAAAGAACGCAACTTAAGACCATTGCTTTTAAGATACATCTCAAACTCTTTATTTGAGATCTTAAATTTTGCAATAGAAAAGGTGCTCAACTTGACCTTATGTACCGGCCGACTGTCTCCATCACTATCATAAGACATTAGCTCCGGCCCGTACTCTAAGCCATAATCCCCCATCAAATATTCACCACCCTCAACAAATACCAAGCCCCTTTTTACTTCTTCGATAAAATGTTTCATCTCTATCGGCGTTATCCCGAGCTCCTTATTATCTACTTCACTCGCCAACTGGTCACAGCCTGACAAACTCAAAAAAACGAATAAAAACACAGACACCTTAAAAATCATCACGACCACTCCAATCGGACTTACTCAGACAATATCCGCACCACAAGGACCAAACTTGCAGCGTCGCGGGTAATTCGGATTACGACCAACGTTTAGCTTATAATAGACCGTATCATTCATAGCGAGCGCATAACCAGAAGAACTAAACTCCTTCAACCGATCATAAATTTTGGCCAATTCGCTTCGCTCATATTTTATTTCATAGAATTCTCTATCTCGATCCTTCCCTAACTTAAGAAAGTCTATCAAGCTTCGTTCATGCCGCTCGACGGCGTCCAGCTCAACATCTCCTTCTGATGGGCCATTCCCTTCCGCATTGACACGAGACAATACTTTACGCCACTCCGGCTTGCTTTGAATACTTCTAAGTACACAGAGCACCGCCTCTTTTCGTTCGCCGTAGCGATCCAGAAACTCTATATTTCCTGGATCTATATTATCCCACTTACCATGACGCGTCAGAAGGTAAAGCAATATACCCTTAGCCTCAGGTGTGTGGCGCAACAGATCCAACTGTCGGGTGATAACATTTTTAGCTAACTGATTCCGTCGTCTCGAAGCATCAACACTCCTCTTCGTCTCATCAGTCAATTCATCAACCTGTTTTTTGAAATCATTTACAATTTTTTCAATCGATTTTTTTGCGAATGAGTAATGCTCATACACATCAGCTTCAACGAGCTCCATTTGCATAACACAATACTTCGTATACACACTAAATGCATCAACATCCATGACTCTAAAAAAACCATAATTCCTTTGATTCAGTTGATAAATCAACCAAGCACCAAACTCTAGAAAGGTATTGCCATTCACTTCACAAACAAAGCCACCTTTAGCACCCAGCCCTTTGCATAGAGAGGCTGCAAAATGAAAACAAAACTTCCCATTAATAAAAGTACAATGAAAACTTAAGCCGGCACCCACCCCCGCCAACCCTGCAATACTGGGTCCTATTTTACAAAAATCGACGTACTCTCCAGTAGTCTCCAGTATGCCGCCATTTTTTTCCCCTGCCGCTGTCGGCTTTAACCATTGCAGTGATCCCGTCAGTGTTCCTTCCGCCCTCGCACCCGCAAAAGCTTCTGCCGAAAGTTTTACCCCTTCTTCTTCACTGCTCATCTGCTTATGAAAATCGTAAGCTTTGCTTTTCCTTTCACTGAAAGGTCTCAAACGACCAGGTTGGCCCATGACGGTTTGCTGGTCACCACTCCTGACCACCTGGAATAGAGCCTCCACCTGAAGCGTCGCTCCAATAAATGCGGCCAAGCGAACGTTCAAACATACGCGCATCATCCCTAAATCAAACGGGACCTCGTTCTCATCAGGGGGATTAACTGTGAGCGCCCATCCGATGCGATCCGGGGCGTAAATTGAAAAGGAGGCTATGCCGGCAGCCGCAGTTAAGCTGCCGCCAGCCTCTCCTTTGATGGAGAATTGTTGCTTACGTGGATCAATTTCAACATTTGCGCCGAAATTGGAAACAAAGCGCATAAACTGTGCTCCGCCCTCAAAATCAATATGATCCCCCCACGTTGCCTCACCTTGTGCGGCAGCATTCCAGCTATCCGCCCAGTCAAAAAGTGTACAATCCATACTCAGCGCCTCAGGATCAAAACCAAGGCCTGCCCATTTAACAACATCCTTCAGATCAGTTTTTATTTTTGGCCAATTCAATCCGGCAAGTTGCCTCTTAAGCTTCTTGTCGTCTATGCGTCGAATTTTTCCATCACTGCGCCGCTCAAAGATACTTTCAGCGCCGCCTTTTTTGTCACTACTTTTCAACGACACAGTATGGAGTTTTCTGCCATCCTTGCCTTTACTGTAGTAACCTTTTTTTACATAAACTACAGGCGCTCGTTTCTCACCAGCTTTTCTTTTAGCAGACTGACCACTAACAGGAACAAGCTCCACAACATCATCATATTTCATGTCTTGGGTAGAAAACTCACCAATTTTTTCTTTTAACTTTTCTCGCCTCAACTCCAAATTTTTCTCAGCTCGCACTACAGCGTCATGAAATGATGCCTCAGGCGCTGCTGTGGTTTCTGCAGCAATTCCATATTTTTCAATTGCAACGGAGTACTTAATTTTTTCCTGATGAAAATCATTTACGCACTGCTGCATTTCCTTCCAATGCGCCTCAAACTCTGCAGCCTCACTGTCAGCAATAAAAACCAACTCTTCGGTTTCCGGGCAAAAATAACACTGTACCGATTGATGATGGGCCACTACAACGGTTTTACTTTTGCCAATCCTGTTTTCTGCTACTGAGATATCCGCACCGCTCATTTCCTATCACTCCGAAGTTACTCAAAGAATAACTTTATGCTTTGAAGATCAACTCCATAGTGGGATTGTGTATAACCATTCCCATCTGTCATGCCTCTCAGCACGCTGCCATCGGCAGCTTCAATTCGATACCGTACGTAAGGTTTTGGCTTATCACTGACTTTATCTCTAACTTGAAAGCCACCTTGCATGGGATTGCTGTAAACAGGGTCTTCCAGAATCATCGGTGCCAGGGCCTTCTCCAATGAGGCAGTGCCTCCCCAAGCGATATTGTCATTCTTGATATGCAGTTCACCCGGGGCACCGATCTCAACAGATCCGTCTTTTATCTTGATATAGGCACCTCTGCTAACTAGGGTGATGCCGTGTTGGGCATTGAGAACGATCTCGCCATTAATGCTATTTAAAGCAAGTTCCTTGTCTGCTTGTAACGTCATCGCATCGCTTTGTGCCTGAATATCCACAGGGCCGCGAGCCGCAATTAATCTGAGCCCTAACTTTTGGGCGAACAGACTGATTGCCTCACCTGCGGCCACGCTGAAACGTTTGAATAGGCTGAAGTCAGCACTATCACCAGCCGTAGCTGTAATAGAGTTTTCTGCCGATAGTTGGATGTTTGCAGGTGTAACCATAGCTATCCCGGCAGGTGCCGAGGCAAGGAGTCCCGCATCTTTGAGCCGCGCCAATGCCTCCCGCAGGCTCTGTTGGGCCTGATTATCAGCTGGTAATGCTCCCGACACAGCTGCGCTTTGCGCCAGTGCGTTCACCAATGCCAGGGCGTTATTGAGCTGAGCCAACGCTGCTCCCATCTCCAGCATTGTCCCTTGGGCTTGAGGCTGAGCATCAGCACTGATGAAGATGCCACTGCCGCCACGGATAGCTGCATGCCCATCGGAGCGCAGTTCCGCGCCCTCCCCGCGAGGCCGGCGATCGGCATCGACCAGATGCCCGAGATTCAGCTGGCTCTTCCCACTGTGTTCAGTACTGAGCTTGATGTGCTCCTGGCCACGCGTATCGTCCATGCGCAACTTGTTGTTCGCAGGTGTACGCAGCACGTTGCGCTTGTAGTTGCGCAGCGTGACATGGTCAGGGTGCTGGCTATCGTGCAGGGCATGCGCGATATAGGGCCGGTCCGGGTCGCCTTGCTCAAACGCCACAGCCACTTCCGTACCGCAGATCAACGGCAGGTGCAGGCCGTGGGTATCGCCGGCGTAAGGTCGAGCCAATCGGAGCCAGACACTCTCCTTTCCGGCTTTCCAACTGTCCCGGTCGAACAGGAAGTTCACCCGGTAGCGGCCCTCCAGGTCGATATGGCCATAGGGGTCGTTCTGCTGGGTGCTGGTAACCCGCGCCGGTACTGTGCCCGCAATCTGCGGCTTGCTCGGCAGTGGTGGCCGAAAGCAGATCGACTCCGAGTAAGGTATCGCTTCGAAGGTGACTTCCAGACTACGGTCCCGAGCGGCCTCGACGGTCAAATGCGTCATGACGACCCCAGGCTCGAAGACCTGTGGTGCTCCATCAGTGATGGTGACCACTTGCCCTGGGGCGAGTGTCACGCTGCTGCTTACGCCGTTGCAGCGGGTTTGCCCATTGAGGAAGCGTTCATGATTCAGGCGCGCGTAGAAGTAGCCACTTTCGCTTTCCAGGTCCTCATCCTGGGCGATTGCGTCACCCAGCGCGGTGTAGGGTTCGCCGTAGTGGTAGCCCTCGCCATAGGTCGTCGTCGCCCCCCGACTGTGATCCACGTCCCCCTCCAGAAAGGCCGCAGCGTCGCGGTGGTAATAGGCGCGCACGTTGATGTGCTGCTCCACCACCTCATGGCTGACCTGCAGCGCCCAGGCGCCATCCTGTCCGTTGCTGGCCAGGCCAGACAGTGGACGCAGCGGCAGGCTAACGTCGAACTGGTAATGCTGCTGGTGATCGTGAAACTCGACAACGTCGATAAACAGCTTGTCGTTGTGGGTGAAGCGGTACCAGATGCCGACCTCTGCCAACAGGCGACTGATGAAGGCAAGGTCACTTTCACCGTATTGCATGACCTGTTCGCGCTTGGGGTATTCGCGTACCAGGTCGAACAGAAAGTGCTGCCCCTCGAACTGGTGGCGGCTGCGCAGGATGTTTTCGACGATTTCCGGCACTGACTGATGCTGATAGATCCGGTATTGCTTGCCACGGCTAAGCAGCGCCAGGCGAGCCTGCAGGGTTACCTCATAACGGGCTTCATCCCTTGAGCTGGAGAGGTGCTTGAACCCCGTGATCACACCATGCAACGTGCGGGACGCGGCCCCGACGGACGACGACCCCATCTGAAAACTGGCGTCCTTCCCGAGAACCTTGGCGGCATCAATGTCCTGCGTGGAAGAGGTAAACGCCACCGTGTACTTGAACGGTTGGCTCAGCCACTCCTCCCCTTTGAACGACAGTACATCGAGCTCGACCGCATCCAGTTCATCGACTGCAAGGGTGTAGTGGTTATGGGCGGAACCTCGTAATGACTTCGCCATGATCAACCCCTCTTGCCAGCCAGCAGCGCTGCTTCGCGTTCATCGGTAAAGCTCAAATTGATGCCGCTGTGCTCGCAGTACCCAAGCGTCACTGTTTGAGTTGGCTGGCCAAGGGCCTGGCGCTGCAGTAGCTGTTGGCTGAGTACCGGCAGAATCTGTTGGTTCAGCAAGCTCTCGATATTGCGGGCACCGGTATCAGGCAGCAGGCAGGCGGCGACCAGGGCTTGGTAAAGCGTGTCCTCCACTTGACACTGCAGGCCGTAATGACGCTGCAAACGCCTGGCAACCTGGCCCAGCTTGATCGCGACAATGCGTTTGAGTGCATCGGGCCCCAGTGGGCGGAAGATCAATGTCTGGAAGCGTGCCAGCAGAGCCGGCTGGAAGTGCTCACGTAGCACTGGGCGCAACAGCTCATGCAGGGCTGCATCTTCAGTGGCTGGGTGCTGCTCGATGCAACTGTGCAGCAGGTCGCTGCCGAGGTTGGAGGTCATCAGAATGACCGTGTTGCGGAAATCGATCTCCCGGCCTTCGCCATCGCGCATGAAGCCGCGATCGAACACTTGGTAAAACAGGTTGAGTACATCACGGTGGGCTTTCTCGACCTCGTCCAGCAAGACCACGCTGTAGGGGCGCTGGCGAACAGCTTCGGTGAGTACGCCGCCCTGGCCGTAACCCACATAACCAGGCGGTGACCCTTTCAGTTGGCTGACGGTGTGCGCCTCCTGGTATTCGGACATGTTCAGGGTGATGAGCGACTTTTCTCCGCCGAACAGGCTGCTAGCCAAGGCATGCGCAGTTTCCGTTTTGCCGATCCCACTGGTGCCGACGAGCAGGAACACGCCCATCGGCGCATTGTCGTTCGTCAACCCGGTTCGGGCGGCGCGCAGCCGCTGAGCCAGTGCAAGCAGAGCCGGGTCTTGGCCGACCACGCGTTCGGCGAGCTGTGCTTCCAAATTCAACAAGCTGGCGTGTTCGTCCTTGAGCAAGCTGCCAAGGGGAACGCCTGTCCAGTCGGCAATTACCTCGGCCACGCTGCGGCCACACACGTCGAGCGACAGAAGCGGCCGGCTCCCCTGTACGTAGCTCAGCGCTTGTTGCAACTGCGCGCAGGCCGTTGTGTCGACCTGTTCGGCCTGGCGGGCATCGAGCAACTGGCGCGTGAGTTCAAGCTCCTGTTGGTACTGCAACACCAGAGCGGCTTGCTGGCTCTCCAGTTCGAACAACTGGGCATCGATCTTCGCCAGCCGGGGCTCAACCCCCTTGCCCGTAAGCTGTGCATCCTGTTCCAACGCAGTTCGCTCCGCAGCCAGGGCTGTTTGCTGCGACTTCAACTGAACCAGCGCCGGCGGCTCACAATCGAGGCTCATGCGAACGCGGGCGCAGGCGGTATCTATCAGGTCCACTGCTTTGTCAGGCAGGCGGCGCCCCGTCAGAAAACGTCGGGACAAGCTGACCGCCGCCTGTACGGCGGCGTCCTGCACATGCACGCCGTGATGGGTGGCATAACGCGCTTTGAGCCCCCGCAACATCAAGCAGGCGTTGGCATCGTCCGGCTCGTCCACCTTGATCATCTGGAAGCGCCGCTCCAGCGCAGCATCCCGTTCGAAATACTGTTTGTATTCGCTCCAGGTGGTGGCCGCGATGGTGCGCAACTCGCCCCGGGCCAAGGCCGGCTTCAACAGGTTAGCGGCGTCGGCGCCCCCCGCCTGGTTGCCGGCCCCGATCAAGGTGTGCGCCTCATCAATGAAGAGCAGGATTGGTGTTTCCGATTGCTGCACGGCCTCGATCACGCGCTTGAGCCGCTGCTCGAACTCGCCCTTGACGCCAGCCCCTGCCTGCAGCAGCCCAAGGTCCAGCGTGCGGATGCTCACCGGCTTCATGCTGTCGGGGACATCCCCGCTGACGATGCGCAAGGCAAGCCCTTCGACCAGGGCGGTTTTCCCGACACCGGGCTCACCGACCAGAATAGGATTGTTCTTGCGCCGACGGCTCAGCACATCGATCACCTGCCGGATCTCATTGTCTCGGCCGAAAACGGGATCGATCTGCCCTGCCGCGGCCTTGGCGGTTACGTCATGGCTGTACTGATCGAGGATCGCGGGCTGCGCCACATCGTCATCCGAGTGGGTTGTGGGCTTGATCGTCCGCCCCACTGCCGGGTTGAACACTACACTCTGCACCGGCTGACTTTCTTCCGAGTCCCGCTCAAGCAAGGCTCCAACCTGTTGCAGTTGCGTTGCACCTAGACTCAATAGAGGCCAAGCCGCCGAGCACTTGAGCAGGTCCGGTGTTTCAACCAGGGCGGCCAGTAAATGCACCGAGCGCAATTGGTCACAGTCGCGATCCATCGACGCCAGAAGCCAGGCACTACTGATCAGTTGCTGTACTTGGGTGCTAAGTTGGGGCTTGCTGAGCACGCTGCGCGGCAAGGTATCGAAGTACTGAAGCAATCCTTGCCACATGGCTTCCATATCCCAGCCATGCCGGCGGGCAATGACGACCAGATCACCTTCTCCTTGCTCGAACAACTTCAACAACCAGTGCTCGATACTGATATGACTGTGCCCACGTGCCTGACACAGTAACGCTGCCGCCGTAAGTGCCTGGGTGCAGTAGGCGTTGAGACGGCGAAGCAAACGGGTAGGATCATGTGCCATAGCGGGCATCCTTGTCGTCGATGGTCAACGTAATGTCATGAGGAGACGTATCTGTAACCGAGGTGTACTTGGCTGAGCGCCCGCGCGCGGACGCTCAACCCAATACACTGGAGCCGTCAGCCTTTATAGGTGAACGGCCAGAATTCATCAGGCGGTGGTACGCTCATTCCACGAGTCCGAATGGATGATATTTCCATCCTTGAATGTCCAAGTTATCTTTTCGTAACGCAATTCAACCGCTTCCAGGTGATTGTGTTTTTCCTTCTTTGGATCTTTGATGTCGTGCATCTTCGGTGCAACTTTGACGACTTTCACGTTTTCCAGTTTGGTGTTGAAGTACTCAACCTCCTGGCCTGCGTCATTGATCTTGTACCACTTGAACTCCGCCGCCTTCAGCGTTTGGCCGGTTGTTACAGCCTTGTAGAGATACGGGGAAGACGCATCAATTTCTTTCGTGAAAAGAAATGGGGTATGGATACGCGTGCCGGTCAATTTGCCAGTGTTATTATCAGTTGGAATGTACAGATTATGATCTTGCGCGACGACTTCAATACTGCCGTTTCTATCTTGAACATCCACCGAGCCTTTGATATCGGCGCCGCCATCGTCTTGCAGCCACAGGTAAACAGGAATAGCCATTTTGAAAATCCTCTTTCAGGAGTTGGAGGTCGCGGAATGCGACAGGGGTTGCAGGCCTGAGCCCGCAGTCGAGGACTGACAAGCCCCCGCCTCCGGCACCAGGCGAATCTCAACTCGGCGATTGGCCGAACGTCCTTGTTCAGTGTCATTGCTTTCAATGGGCTGGCTGGCCCCCAGGCCTTGCACCGCTAAGCAGTTGCTGGGGATATCGCCCATGTGTTGGATCCAGTCGTGAACCGCAGACGCACGGGCACGGGACAAACGCAGGTTGTTTTCATCTTTGCCGGTAGCATCCGTGTGCCCTGTGATCACGATCAGCCAGCCTGGCTGAGCCTTGATGCCCGCCAACGCTGTAACCAGAACCTTGGTTGACTGCGGTTCCAGCTGCGCACTGCCACTGCTGAAAAGCGAAAGGCTGTTCAGGCGTACCATCTGGGGCCTCTCGGGCGAAGCCTGAGGCATCGTCGGGATACGGTCGCCGTTGATGGCAGCCAGCAATGACGGGCGTAACTTTTCACCCTGGTACAAACCAAGGCCCAGCGACCAGGGCGTACCTTGCCGGTAGTAGTGGTCCAGGCGCTGGGCATCCTGGTGAAGTACAGCCAGCGCGGTCTCGCGTTGGAGCATCTTGTTCGGCTCGACACTCATCGAAGCAGTGCCATAGCGCCGCAAGTCATCGGTAACCTGGCGTACAAGCAGTGTGTTCTGCCATGCAGCGCTGACCAGCGCGATGGAGGCTGCCAGCACAAACAGCCAGCCCCCTAGCAACAGAGCTCTGGGTGGCCTCCTGTTACGAGCACTGCGCGGCAGCAAGTGGAGCAGAGCGTCAGGGAACGGGAACGACCCATAGGCGTCATCAGCTCCACCCTGTTCAAAGCAGAGGCCGGTTCGCTTTTGCAGCCAGCGGTGCCATAGGTTGTTTTCAGGGTGCCTGCCAGAAGTCGGAACCCATGCAACGGCAACGACGGTGGCGGCTGCGATCGCCTTGGCAGAAGCCCGCAGCTGCATTTCAGGCATACAGACATTGCTCAACCAGCCAGCAGCAGCGTTCAAATGCACCGCATCTCGCAGCCGGGCAGCGCAGGAATGTGGTTCCGTGGCGGATACCTGCCATTGAGCCAGGCTCATGCACACACCTGCCTCATGCACGTGCACGCCCGACCTGGCGGCGGCCCAGCTGAACCAGGCCGTGGTGTGGGAACCACGCTGAAAATAGCCCACCACCAGCAGCGACAGCGGGCTACCACGCTCGCGCAACCTCACAACCTGGCGGTGCACGCTGCGCAGCTCATTCGCCAGCACCGCGGCATCTGTATGGACGGCAGGGTCCACGACCCACATGACACTCAGCTGGTCGTTCCACTCAGGCCTGTGCAGCCGCAGGCTGGCAACCGTCGCGGGTAGCGTCTGCACCTCGGGCACTCGCACGTAGCACCCCTCCCCCGTTACCCGCAGCGCCCATTGCGCTTCGGGCACCGGACCAAACAGCTCAGCCAGGCAATCACCAACGACCAGAACAATCGGATGGCGGTAGGACCCTGCAGGTAAGTTGGCGCCCTTGGCCCATTGCAGTTCATACGCCTCGCGGGCAACACACTTGCATCGCCGCCACACCGCCCATACTGCGCCCGTAACGACCACGGCAAACGTGACCTGCCATTCGGTAGCCAGCGGGAGCATGGCAACAAGCAACAAGGACAGCGCACCGGCCCACAACCACAGCCCTTGCTTCGCTTTGAGCAACATCCCGCTCACCCCTGCACCGGCAGGAGCGAGGCCACAGCCTGACCCAGCGTATGGTCGAGCCCCCACCACAGGCCTATCAGCAGGCCAGATGCGGCCAGCACATGAACCAGAGGGGACTGCAGCCAACCCCAGACCGGCACGTGCGAAGTGCCCCCTGCCTGGGTGACCAGGGACTGGCTTGTATCAAGAGGGGGAACCTGCGCATTGATTGCAGCCAGCAACTGCTGCCTTTCCGGGTGATTGACATCACGGTAACGCCCCAGAAAACCCAGCATCAGCACCCGCTGAAAAACCGTGAAGACATAAGGGTGGGCAGAGGCTTCACGCAGCACCGTGCGCATGTCCTCATAAAGCGATTCACCCGCCTGGTGGCTACTGAAAAACCTGGCCTGCAAGGTTTCCATTGCCCAATCCTCATGGGCCTGGCCTTCGGCACAAGCGAGTACCGTCTCATCCAGCAAGGCACATTGCGCGTGACTGATAAGCTCGATGCTGCGACGGTCCAGGCCCTCTTCCTGAAGCGAGGTACGAACATGCTCGACATCGGCTACGCAACGCGACCAGAGTTCCGGGCTACTGTGCGCCCCTGTACCGTGCCGCAACTCGACCACCAACAAGTAGGTGTCCTGCAGCAAAGCGTCGATATCCAGCTTGGCCGCACCGTGGTTATGCTGGGCGAACGTCATGAGCGCAGCACCGCAAACAGTTCAAGTTTGGCGTCCTGAAAAACGCTCGGTACGTAGAGCGCGCAAACGCCATCGGCCAACATGGCACGGCCTTTTTCATGACTGAGGTCCAGCGCGAAATACTGGTTCTCCAAACGCAGCGGTATTGCCGCTGGTACATGGCTCAGGGGTTTCAAGGGAACGCCATCGAGTGCGGCATTGACCAGATGATCCACATCATCTGGGCAGCCTATCTTGCACAGCCGGGGGAACTGGCTTTGCACTTGCACAGCCGGCAATCGGCAGCGCACCGACAGGTAGAAGTCAGCGCCTTCCGGCTCCAGCAACCGAGGATCGCCGAGGGTCACCTGCCAACGGTTGGCACTACGCGCCTCCAGCACCAGTGCTATCACACGCGAGGGCAGGCTTGCCTCCAGCAGGGTGGAGAGCGTACGCATCAGCGGTGGAAACACAGCCTCCAGGTCTGCATGCTGATAAGCCGGGATATCCTCGACGCTCTGGTCCAGCGAAAACGTCAGCAGCGCCCCTGCACACTTCACCAACTGCTGGTACACCTGCTCCGGGTGCCGGCCAGGGTGTGCCTTGAGGTCAGCCAGCACCGGCTGGTAGGTATTCAGTGCGTTGAGCAACCAGAACAACGTCACATCTGCGACCGCGAAATCCGCCATGCGCTGGTTGCTCTCCCGGCGCATGCCCATCAACCGCTCACGCTTGGCGGACAACTGAGTCAGCAAATTGTCCAGCTGAAGCAACAGCCCCGCATGAGCATCAAACTTCAGCAGCGGGGGAACATAGGCCTGATCAATCTCCCAACCACCGCGCCCATCCCGTAGCAAGCGCGCTACCGGGCAGGTGAGGTAATCAGCATTGTCATCACCCTGCAGGCGCAAGCTCAACGCGTGTTCGAGCACGCTGATGGGCTGCACTTCATCGGTGTAGAGATCCTGAACGTCCCGCCACACCTGGCGGTATCTGACAGGGCGCTCAACGCTGCCGCCTTCGAACACACAGTTGCTGCCGTTGGCCTGTTCAAGCGGCAAGGCGAGCACCACCGTTGCAGCCTGATTGTCGTCAGGCAAGGCCCTGGCCAGCTCCAGGGCACCGGGCAGCCGATCCAGTCGATCCGTGTCAATCAACGTTCCGTCCGGCATGCACACCTGTAGCCGCGTAGCCAGAAGTTTACCCAGCTGCAGTGCGTCTGCATCGAACGCAACTGCGTGAATGCCCCACGGATGGACCCATGCCAGCGCAGCAACTGCCTGATTGGTCCACGATTCAAAGCGGGCCTGCTGCTGAAACTGCTGCGCAGACAACACCACACCGGACGCCCACAGGGGCCGATCGATCTTCACGGTTATTACTCCCCGGTACGCTGTCAGGATTTGGCTTTGGGCATCTGCGAAACCAATGACAGGTTGATGTCCATGCCTTCAACCTGGAAATGCGGCACGGCAAACAGCTTGACCCTGAAGAACCCCGGGTTGTCATCAATGTCTTCGACGATTACTTTCCCCTCCCTTAGCGGATGAGAAGCTTGCAAATCATCGCCGGGATCGGTCATTTCAGTGACCAGCCCACTTAGCCACCTGTTCAGTTCCAGCTCCAACAAGCGCCTGTCCTTGGTCGTACCGATGCTTTCCCGCTGGATCACCTTCAAATAGTGCGCGATACGAGAAAGCAGGAATACATAAGGCAGCCGAGCATTGATGCGGCTGTTGGCCGTGGCCTCAGGCGTGTCATACATCGCGGGTTTGTGCGCTGAGTTCGCCGAAAAAAAGCACGCATAGTCGCGATTCTTGTAATACGACAAGGGAATCAGGCCAAGATTGGCAAACTCGAACTCCCGTGTTTCTGGAATCATCACTTCCGAAGGAATTTTGACTTGGCTGCCCGTACCCATGTCATACAGGTGGATGGGCAGGTTGGTCACAGCACCCCCTGATTGCGGCCCTCGAATTTGTACGCACCACCCATTGGCAATGAAGCTTTTGACCATATTGGCTGCAAACGCGAACGTCGAACTGACCCAAAGATATTTGCTGTGATCCGGCCCCTTCACGCGCTCTTCATAGTTGAACAGCCGAACCGGGTTTGTATCCGGCCCATAAGGCAGGCGGCCCAAAGTGCAAGGCAACGTGCTGCCTACATAACGGGCATCATCGCTTTCGGCAAAGGCGTGCCACTTGATGTACTCGGCGCGGTCCATGTAGTTGCCGATATCCTTGATCGCGGCCACTTCCTCCATGGTTTCCTTGCCAAAGAATGCGGGACCCATTGAGCACAGGAATGGCATATGGGCAGAGGCCGCGACTTTAGAGATATTGCGCAACAGTGCAATGTCTTGCGCGCCACGGCCAAACGCGTAGTTCGAGACTGCTGCCGCGATAGGCTCCCCACCCGGCGTATCATATTCTTGAGTATAGGTATGCAGGTACATACCGCTTTGCGCAATCTCGGGCGCATCTTCAAAGTCTTGGGCCAAGTGCTCTTTGCTGACATCCAGCAACTCGATGCGCACGTTCTGACGGAAATCCGTCTGGTCGATCAACGACTTCGCCCCTCGCCAGATCGACTCGACCCGCTGGAAGTCCGGGTGATGCATCACCTCGTCCAGCTGGCTGCTGATCTGGGCATCGATCGAGGCAATATGCTCATCCAGCAGTGCCCTGTCCAGGCGCTCCAGCTTGGGGGAGACGTGCTTGAGCCGTTCAAGAAAGACACTGACCGACGCAGTGACACGCTCATTGGGCGTTGCATCGGACAGCACTTCCACACTCTGGTAGGCGTCGATACCGCCCATGTGATCAAGGGGTTCGAGATTTATTTTTTCAAACAGGGCGTGATAAACATTCTGGCTGTCTTTCACTCGCACAGCGGCACCGCGCGATTGCGCAGGGGATTGCTCTTCGGACATGGGTTCGCTTCCGGTCGGTCGAAATGATGGTTGCCTAGCGTTCGCCTTGAGGGGCAAGCGCAGCCAACTCCTTACGCAACGCGTCACTCAATGCTTCATCTTTGAGTATGCGTTCCAGCTCAATACGGAACGTGGCGTTATCGAGGAGATTGGCTTTCAACTCACGCAGCAGGTTTCGCATTGCCAGCAGCGCACGTAACTGCGGTATCTGCCGCGCGACCTGTTCGGGCTCGAAATCCTTCATGCGCTGAAAGCTCAACTCGACAGGCGTTTCAGCCCCATCGTTGGCGAGCGTGTCCTTGACAAACAATTGCAGGCTTGGCGAAAACTCAGAAAGCACATTGTCAAAGTTATTCTTGTTGATATTGACTTTTACCCGCTCAGACAGCGGACGTTGCTCTTTGCCGTTGCTGTAATCGCCCATGAGCATGAGTTTTAGCGGCAGCTCTACTTTGCGCTGAGCGCCGCCAGTATGTAAGTCAAGCTTGATATTGACGCGTGCCTTGGGCACCTCATTCTGAAAACTGTTTGAAGCCATGGTTCCTCCTGAGCGCAGGTGACCTCGAGAACTGAATTCATCGACTGAAAGCCAGAACAGTTTAAGCAGGATACTGCAGGCCCTTCGACGAACATGAACGCGAGGTAGAATCCGACTGGATCACCCGTCTAACCATGACTCTTTTTTCAATAGCCCGCTAGCCCAAACGAGAAATTAGGAAGTTTCCTACAACTTAAGCAGCAAGTAGCTTTTGGGCACAGGCGGCACCGCTCTAACTTCAGGAGCCCACCCAAAAAGAAGAACAAAGGCTTTATGAAAAGCAGGATAACTACAGAAATATCCTACAGGCCAAGACTAAATGGCCGACATGGATAGGGTGGCAGAAATACATACTCGTTTCATTTGAGCGCGGCGTAAGCGACAGATACTGGCCAAGGCCATGCGCGCCTGGTTCGAGTTGGTCCGGGGGGGGGCACAGACGGCACGTTGAATGGCACCGGGTGGCCGGTGCCATTCAACGCTGTGTAAAGCCGCTATCAGGCGAAGCGGGCCCGCGCCGCATGCAGCTTCTTGTAGCTCTCGATCAACCGCAGGTGCCGGTCGAGGCCTTCGAGCTTCATGCTGGTCGGGGTCAGGCCATGGAAGCGGACGCTGCCGTCAACCGAGCCCAGCACCGCGTCCATGCGCGCATTGCCGAACATGCGGCGGAAGTTAGCCTCGTAGTCGCCCAGCTCCAGTTCGTCATCCAGTTGCACCTCCAGCACCACATTCAGCGCCTGGTAGAACAGGCCACGTTCGACGGTGTTGTCGTTGAACTGCAAGAACGCCTCGACCAGTTCCTTGGCCTCCTCGAAACGTTGCACGGCCAGGCAGATCAGCAGCTTGAGTTCAAGAATGGTCAGCTGGCCCCAGGCAGTGTTCTCGTCGAACTCCACGCCGATCAGCGTGGTGATGGTGGTGTAGTCATCGACATCGCAGTTGTCCAGGCGCTTGAGCAGCAGTTTCAGCGAACGGCTGTCGAGGCTGTGCAGGTTGAGGATGTCGGCACGGAACGCCAGGGCGCGGTTGGTGTTGTCCCAGATCAGGTCTTCGACCGGGTAGATCTCGGAATAACCCGGCACCAGGATACGGCAGGCTGTGGCGCCCAGGTTGTCGTACACCGCCATGTACACTTCCTTGCCCATGTCTTCCAGAATGCCGAACAGCGTGGCGGCCTCCTGCTGGTTGGAGTCTGCGCCGTGGCAAGAGAAATCCCACTCGACGAACTCGAAGTCGGCCTTGGCGCTGAAGAAACGCCACGACACCACCCCGCTGGAATCGATGAAGTGTTCGACGAAGTTGTTCGGTTCGGTCAGCGCATGGCTTTCGAAGGTCGGTTGCGGCAAGTCGTTCAGGCCCTCGAAGCTGCGCCCCTGCAGCAGTTCGGTAAGGCTGCGTTCCAGCGCCACTTCCAGGCTTGGGTGGGCACCGAACGAGGCGAAAACGCCACCGGTGCGCGGGTTCATCAGGGTCACGCACATGACCGGGAACTCACCCCCCAGCGAGGCATCCTTGACCAGTACCGGGAAGCCCTGCGCTTCCAGGCCCTGGATACCCGCAAGGATGGCCGGGTACTTGGCCAGGACTTCGTGCGGCACATCCGGCAGGCACAATTCGCCTTCGAGGATTTCACGCTTCACCGCCCGCTCGAAGATTTCCGATAGGCACTGCACCTGCGCCTCGGCCAGGGTGTTGCCAGCGCTCATGCCGTTGCTGAGGAACAGGTTTTCGATCAAGTTGGACGGGAAGTACACCACTTGCTGGTCAGACTGGCGCACGAACGGCAGCGAGCAGATCCCGCGCGCCGTGTTGCCCGAGTTGGTGTCGTACAGGTGAGAGCCGCGCAGCTCGCCATCGGGGTTGTAGATTTCCAGGCAATGCGCATCGAGAATCTCGGCCGGCAGCGCGTCGCGCGGGCCGGGCTTGAACCACTGCTCGTCGGGGTAATGCACGAACGCGGCATTGGCCAGGTCTTCGCCCCAGAACTGGTCGTTGTAGAAGAAGTTGCAGTTCAGGCGTTCGATGAACTCGCCCAGCGCCGAGGCCAGTGCGGCCTCCTTGGTAGCGCCCTTGCCGTTGGTGAAGCACATGGGCGACTGCGCGTCGCGAACGTGCAGCGACCACACATTGGGGACGATATTGCGCCATGAGGCGATCTCGATCTTCATCCCCAGCCCGGCGAGAATGCCCGACATGTTGGCGATGGTCTGCTCCAGCGGCAGGTCCTTGCCGGGGATGCAGGTGCTGGTATCGGACACCGGCATCAGCAGGCCCTGCGCATCGGCGTCGAGGTTGTCGACCACCTCGATGACGAACTCCGGGCCGGTCTGCACCACTTTCTTCACCGTGCAGCGGTCGATGGAACGCAGGATACCCTGGCGGTCCTTTTCGGAAATGTCCTCGGGCAGTTCCACCTGGATCTTGAAGATCTGGTTGTAGCGGTTTTCCGGGTCGACAATGTTGTTCTGCGACAGGCGGATGTTTTCTGTCGGTATGTCGCGGGTCTGGCAGTAAAGCTTGACGAAGTAAGCCGCACACAAGGCCGAAGACGCCAGGAAGTAATCGAACGGGCCCGGGGCCGAACCATCGCCTTTGTAGCGGATCGGCTGGTCGGCGATCACCGTGAAGTCGTCGAACTTCGCTTCGAGGCGCAGATTGTCGAGAAAGTTAACCTTGATTTCCATGCGGGATTACCGTGATTTAAGCGTGCAAGACGAAATTGGCCGGCATTATCCGGGTTTTTACCGCGCACGTCCTGCCTGGCTGCCCAGTTGCGCATTCCAACGGATTACTTGCCTGATTCTCTGAACCTGCCACCCGGTTCAAACCGTTGGCCGCCGGCCTGTGCTAGCGTTTCCCCACCGGGGAACAATGTATTCCCCACCCGACATGACCCCGCGACAACAACCGATGACTGGCAGGTGAACCATGGAACTACGCATCAACCAGAAGACCTACCAGGTCGAGGCGGACGCCGACACGCCCCTGTTGTGGGTGATCCGCGATGACCTGGGGCTGACCGGCACCAAGTATGGCTGCGGCCTGGCCCAGTGCGGCGCGTGTTCGGTACTGGTCGACGGCAACGTGGTCCGTGCCTGCGTCACCCCGGTGGCCGGCGTGGTCGGCCGCGAGGTCACCACCATCGAAGCGATCGAAGCCGACCCGGTCGGCCAACGGGTGGTCATGGCGTGGGTCGACCACCAGGTGGCTCAGTGCGGCTACTGCCAGTCCGGCCAGGTGATGGCGGCCACCGCGCTGCTCAAGCACACGCCCAAACCCAGCGCCGAGCAGATCGACGCAGCCATGGTCAACCTGTGTCGCTGCGGCACCTACAACGCCATCCATGCCGCCATGCACGACTTGGCCCAAGGGGAGCAGGCCTGATGAACACACCCGTCGATACCCCTGCCGAACTGCTCGCACTGCAGCGCGGCGAAACGGTCAACCTGTCACGCCGTCGCTTCCTCGCCGGCACTGCCGTGGGCGCACTGGTGCTGGGCTTCGGCCTGCCGGTGGGCGTGCCGCGGGTGCAAGCCGCCGCCGTGGCCACAGCAGAACGCGGCACCCAAGTGCCGGCGTTTCTGGAAATTCGCCCAGACGGTACGGTGCGCCTGCTCAGCCCGTTCATGGAAGGCGGCCAGGGGCCGTTCACCGCCATGGCCCAGATCGTCGGTGAAGAGCTGGACGTGGACCCCGCGCACTTCGTGGTCGAAAGCGCGCCACCCGGCGAAGCCTATGTGGTGATGGAAAACGGCATGCGGATTACCGGCGGCAGCATGTCGGTACGCATGAGCTACCCCACCATGCGCCGCCTGGGCGCCCTCGCCCGGGCCATGTTGCTGCAGGCTGGCGCCGAAAAACTGGGAGTGCCGGTGGCCGAACTGTCGAGCACCCCGGGTAACGTGGTACATACCACGAGCGGCCGCTCGGTGCCTTACGGCGAACTGGCCGGGCGGGCCATGGACCTGCCGGTACCCGACCCGGCCAGCGTCAAGCTGCGCGACCCTGGCCAGTTCCGCTGGATCGGCAAGCCGGTTCGGCGCCTGGATGCCTACGACAAATCCACCGGCAAAGCCCAATACTGCATCGACATCAAGGTGGACGGCATGCTCCACGCCGCCGTGCAGCATGCGCCGCGCCTGGGCATGACCGTTGGCAGCCTGCGTAACGAAGGCCAGGTCAAGGCCATGAACGGCGTGCACTCGGTGCATCAGTTGCCAGGGGCGGTAGCGGTGGTCGCTGAACGCTGGTGGCACGCCAAGCGCGCCGTCGAAGCCCTTCAAGTCGATTGGCAAGAGCCAGCCGCCGACAGCACCCTGCGGGCGATGCCGGCTGATTTTTCCAGCGACGGCTGGCGCGAGCACCTGGCCACGGTCGATGGCCCGGCGCGCGATGAAGAAAACGAAGGCGATGTAGCGGGTGCCTTGGCCAATGCCAAGACCCGGGTCGAGGCCAGCTACCACAACCAGTACCTGAACCATGCCCAGCTGGAGCCACCGTCGGCCCTGGCCCGCTTCAATGCCGATGGCACGCTGGATGTCTGGCTGCCCAACCAGGCCCCGGACATGTTCCGCGACGACATCGCTCAACGCACCGGCCTGCAAACCGGCCAGATCAACCTGCACTCGCCACTGTTGGGCGGCTTCTTCGGCCGCCACTTCCTGTACGAATCGGCCAACCCCTACCCGCAGGCCATTGCCCTGGCCAAGGCGGTGGGCCGGCCGGTCAAACTGATCTGGAGCCGCGAAGAAGAGTTTCTGCGTGATGTACTGCGCCCGGTCGCCGTGGTGAAGTTCCGCGCTGGGCTCGATGCCGACGGCCTGCCGGTGGCCATCGAAGCGGTCAGCGCCACCGAAGGCCCGACCGAGGCCCTGGCGGGCAAGCAGGGCGACAAGGTCGACCCCACCGCGCTTGAGGGGCTGTCGGGCAAGGCCTATGCCATCGCCAACAAACGCATTGCCCAGGTCTATGTCAAAGGCCCGGCCATGCTCGGCTACTGGCGCTCGGTGGGCAACTCGCTGAACGATTTCTTCTATGAGTCGTTTCTAGACGAACTGGCCGACAAAGGTGGCAAGGACCCGTTCGAACTGCGCCTGCACCTGCTGCGCGACAACCCCCGGCTGACCACCCTGCTGAACGCGGTCGCCGACTTGTCCGGGGGCTGGAAGCGCGGGCCGTTCACCGCCGAAGATGGCAGCAAGCGGGCCCGTGGCGTGGCCATGGCCTCGCCCTTCGGCTCGCACGCAGCCGTCATCGCCGAAGTGTCGATGGAGAACGGCCAGGTCAAGGTGCACGATATCTGGCAGGCCATCGACCCCGGCAGTATCGTCAACCCGGCCATCATCGAGCACCAGGTCAATGGTGCGGTGGCCTTGGGCCTGTCGCAGACGCTGGTGGAAGAAGCGGTGTACGTGGATGGCAAGCCGCGCGCGCGCAATTACGACCTGTACCCGATCCTGCCGCCTTCGCGCATGGCACGGGTACATGTGCGCATTGTCGAAAGCGGGGCGAAGATGGGCGGCATTGGCGAACCGCCACTGCCCGCAGTCGCGCCGGCAGTGGCCAACGCGGTGGCGCAACTGACCGGCCAGCGCGTACGCAGCCTGCCAATGAGCCGCCATACTTTCAGCTGACGCACAAGGATTGCCCCATGACCCATCGTTTCGCAAGAACCGCTGGTTGGCTGGCGCTGCCGTGCCTGATCGCGGCGGGCCTGCTGGCCTGGTATGTCACCCGCGAGCCCGCTTCGCCGTTCACCGACGCGCAGGCGGACACCGCCGCCGCAGCGCTGGTCAGCCGTGGCGAATACGTGGCCCGGCTCAGCGACTGCGTCGCCTGCCACAGCCTGCCAGAAGGCCAACCGTTCGCCGGCGGGCTCCAAATGGCCACCCCGCTGGGGGCCATTCATGCCACCAATATCACCCCCGATCGCGACACTGGCATCGGTGCCTACAGCCTGGCGGACTTCGACCGCGCCGTGCGCCACGGCGTGGCGCCTGGTGGCCGGCGCCTGTACCCGGCCATGCCCTACCCCTCGTACGCCAAACTCAGCGATGACGATGTAAAGGCGCTGTATGCGTTTTTCATGCACGGCGTGCAGCCGGCCAAGCAAGCCAACCTGCCCAGCGATATCCCGTGGCCGCTGAACCTGCGCTGGCCCATTGCGCTGTGGAACGGCCTGTTCGCCCCGACGGCGCCGTACACCGCCCAGGCGGGGCAGGACGCGCAGTGGAACCGAGGTGCCTACATCGTCCAGGGCCCTGGCCACTGCGGCAGTTGCCACACGCCGCGTGGCCTGGCGTTCAACGAAAAGGCCCTGGACGACAGCGGCACAGCGTACCTGGCCGGGGCATTGCTCGATGGCTGGTATGCACCGAGCCTGCGTGCGGACCACAACACCGGGTTGGGGCGCTGGAGCGAAGCGGAAATCGCCCAGTTCCTCAAGACCGGCCGCAACCGCCATGCCGTGGTATTCGGTTCGATGACCGAGGCATTCAACAACTCCACCCAGTTCATGACTGACGACGACCTGGCCGCCATCGCCCATTACCTGAAGTCGCTGCCCGGTGACCCTCAGCGCGATGGCGCGCCCTGGCAGTACCAGGCGGTGTCGGCTGCCGAGCGGCTGGACGCCCCCGGGGCGCACACCTACGTGACCCGCTGCGCGTCGTGCCATGGCCTGGACGGCAAGGGCCAGACGCCATCGATGCCACCACTGGCCGGGGCTACATCGGCTTTGGCCAAAGAGGACGCGTCGGCGATCAATATCACCTTGAACGGTTCACAGCGCGTAGTGTCTGCTGGAGTGCCAGATGCTTACCGTATGCCGGCCTTTCGCGAGCAACTGGGAGACAAGGAGATCGCCGAAGTGCTGACGTTCGTGCGCTCGGCCTGGGGCAACCAGGGCGGCGCGGTGGACGCGCAGGCGGTAAGCAAGTTGCGCGGGCACACCGACCCGGCCAGCAGTAGCCCCATCATCTTGCATATGCGCTGAAGGGGGCATGCCTGAGCCAACCTTCTCGACAGTGTTGTAACGGAGTTTCCATGGAAAGCATCGACCTGCTGGTGCTGCGCACCACCCGCGACTGGCTTGCCGGCGGCCACCGCGCCCTGCTTGCCACGGTCGCCCGTACATGGGGCTCTTCACCGCGCCCGGTCGGCTCGATGATGGCGCTGCGCAGCGATGGCCGGGTAGTTGGCAGCGTATCCGGTGGCTGTATCGAGGACGACCTCATCCACCGCTACACCAGCGCCTACGGTGGCCCCGGCATGCCCAGCGGCCAGCCGCAGGTAGTGCGCTACGGCGTCAGCGCAGACGAAGCCCACCGCTTCGGCCTGCCCTGCGGCGGCACCCTTGAACTGGTGCTGGAGTTCGCGCCCGCGTTGTCGCACCTGGAACAACTGCTGGCCAGCCTGGACAGCGGCAACCTGATGTGTCGCGAACTCGACTTGCACACGGGTGCTGCCAGCCTGGTTGCCACCGCTACCCCACAACTGTTCAGGTTTGATGGCCAGCGCCTGTGCAGCACCCTTGGGCCTGGTTACCGCCTGCTGCTGATCGGTGCTGGCGCCCTGGCCGAGTACCTCGCAACCATGGCCCTGTTCAACGGCTTCAGTGTCTCGTTGTGCGACCCGCGCCCGGAATACACGGCAGGCTGGAGCATCCCCGGCGTTACCCTGCTGCCAGGCATGCCAGACGATGTGGTCCGTGCCTTCAAGGCAGATGTGCGCAGCGCCATCGTTGCCGTCAGCCATGATCCCAAGCTGGACGACCTGGCCTTGCTCGAAGCCTTGCACGGCCCGGCCTTCTACATTGGCGCCATCGGCTCGCGGCGCAACAGCCAACTGCGCCGTGAGCGGCTGATCGAGCATTTCGGCGAAAGCGAAGCGTCGCTACAGCGTTTGCATGGGCCGATAGGCATCTATATCGGCAGCAAGACCCCGGCGGAAATCGCCGTCAGCGTGATGGCCGAGCTGCTGGCGGCAAAAAATGATGTGCATTTGCCTGGCGCGGTCAACGTCAGCAACGCCAAGGAAGCCGAGCAGCTGGCCCACGCGCTGTAGCAACGGCCTGCGCACGGCCTGTCATTGCCATTGCCTCATGTTCTCCTTCAACAACTGCTGCGGCAGGGCTCCGCCCACGATCCTGGCCATTTCCCGGGCCAGTGCTGCGCGCAGCTGTGGCTGGTTGCAGGGTGAATTATGCGAAATGGCCAGGTACAACCCTTCACTGGAGACCGGTGGCTGCAGTACCTGCACGGCACCGCCAATACCCAGCGTGCGCGCCAGGGCCATGCCTGGGTACTGTTCGTAAACCACGTAGGCACTGCGCTTGTGCACCAGTTTTTCGAACGCCTGGCGAGCAGTGGGTACCGCTTCGAGCGTGAGATGAGCCTGCGCGTACTCATCGAACTGCTGGCCATGGCTGTTGTTCACCAACGTACCGCCCTTGCGGCCCTTCAGGTCCGCCCATTGCCGGTAGGCAAAGGCGTCACCCTGGCGCACCCAGACCACGCTGGGGGTGGCCAGGAACGGTGGCTCGATGAAGTCCATGTGCTGTTGCCGCGCCTCGGTGCGAAAGTACCCGGCCAGAAGGTCGATCCGACCAGTGCGCACTTCTTCCTGCGCGCGTGACCACGGCCCAGCGTAAACCACGTCGATCTCCAGCCCGAGCTGCTTGCCCAGGTGCTTGAGCAAATCGGCATTGGCACCCATCAACTGCTGCGGGTTGCGCGGATCGCGCCACAGGTAAGGCGGGTATTCCGGGTTACCGGTGGCGGTCAGCCGCCGGCATGTGTCATCGGCTACCGCCGCCAGGGGCAGCAGCATCAGGCACAACAAGGGCAAGGCGTGGCGCAGGCGACGCTTGATCATCAACGACCCTCGGCAGTTGTAACTTCGCCGCCCCGCTGGGTGACCAATGGCTTGAGCAATGCTGGTCGGCTGCATCAGGTGTGGGGCTGTATACAGTCTGGACCATCAGAGGCCGACTAGCGGACCTTTTATGGGCAAAAAAAGGAGTGCGGCCCATCGCCGGCAAGCCGGGCTCCCACAGGAGCAGTGCAGACCTCAAGCTTTGCGCCCCCTGTGGGGGCTGATGAGCTGCCAGCAGGGCCTAACTGACCTGCCGCTTGGCCGCCTTCTTGGCGATGGCCTTCATGCGCGTGGCCGCCCGCTGCACGGTCGCCATCTTCTCGGGGCGCTTCATGCCCCGCCATTTGCGGATTTCCTCGCGGGTACGGCCGCAGCTCACGCACAGCTCACTGTTGAGCTGGCACAGCGAAACGCAGGGGTTGTCGATGTCTTTGGCCATATGCCGTTCAGCCGGGCAATTCAGCCCGCGCGCGCGCGCCAGCATCCTTGAACACTTTGCTCACTTCATCGGCCTTGGCCTTGTTGACCGAGTAGGCGGCCACCAGCTCGTCGACAACGCGTAGGCCTTGTTCCAAGGCCGTCTTCAATTGGTCGGCGTCGCAAGCGTCAGCGATATCCCCAAGGTAAGGCGCGATGAGGTAAACGTAACGGTCTTGCAGCTTGAGCGCTTCCAGCGCATCAAGAGCATGCTGGAACCGCTCGGCTGCGGCAGGGCTCATGCTCAGTTTATCGAAATGAATCAGGCTCACACGGTCAGTGGCCATTATTACGAATCTCCGTTTCCTGGTACGGCCGGGCCCGCACGCGACAGCGCTTCTACGGTGCTTGATGTGCGGCCCCGGGTAATGCCCACCAGCGTACCAGAAGCCGAGACAGAAAGGGCCAATGCCCCCAGAACTAAAAGTATTTGCCAAGTCGCGCAAGGGCAGCCCCAGGACGCTATCGGGACAGGTGCCGGCGCTGACCGCGCAGGATAATTCCGCCAGCACTCCACCCGGCCGAGGCGCCAACGCCCTCGGTAGCTCACACAACTACAAGCCTGCACGAACAGGCAAGCCACACAGGGGCCTCAACATTCATGGTAAAGGAACACATCAACGAAACACTCGACCTTGGCGTTACCGACCCCTCGAAAACCGCAGAAGCCCGCCAGGACCGGCGCTTCGAGGGCAAGCTGGACTGGGTGGTCTTCGGTTTCACCAGCATCCTGGCCATCGCTTTCGTGCTCTGGGGCTTCATCAACCAGGCCAGCCTGGCGCGCAGTGCCTCCACCGCTCAATCGTGGGTCATTCTCAACTTTGGCTGGTTCTTCGTACTGACCTCCACCCTGTTCGTGGTGTTCGTGCTGTGGCTGGCCGCCAGCCGCTACGGGCGGGTACCGCTTGGCCGTGATGGCGAACAGCCAGAGTTTCGCACGGTGTCCTGGGTGGCGATGATGTTCAGTGCCGGCATGGGTATCGGCCTGATGTTCTTCGGCGTGGCCGAGCCGCTGTCGCACTACGTGTCACCGCCGCCCGGCTCGGCCAGCGGGCAGACCAGCGAAGCGATGCAGGTCGCCATGGCGACCACCCTCTTCCACTGGACCTTGCACCCTTGGGCCATGTACGCCATCGTCGGCCTGGTCATCGCCTACGGTACCTTCCGCCGGGGCCGCTCACAGTTGATTTCCGCGGCCTTCCGGCCGTTGATCGGCAAGCACGCCAACGGCCCGCTTGGCCGGCTGATCGACATGATGGCAATCTTCGCCACGCTGTTCGGCTCGGCGGCCTCACTGGGCCTGGGCGCCCTGCAGATCGCCGGCGGGTTGGAATACAACGGCTGGATCGAAAGCCCTGGCAAGCTGTTCTACATCTCCATCATCACCCTGCTGACCATCGCCTTCGTCTCGTCGGCGGTATCGGGCATCGGCAAGGGCATCCAGTGGTTGTCCAACATCAACATGGTGCTGGCCCTGGTGCTGGCGCTGTTCGTGTTCATGGTCGGGCCGACCCTGCTCATGCTGAACCTGCTGCCGACCTCGCTCGGCATCTACATCAAGATGCTGCCGGAAATGATGGCCCGTACCAACGCCAGCGGTGGCGAGCAGATGAACAGCTGGCTGGCCGGCTGGACAGTGTTCTATTGGGCCTGGTGGATTTCCTGGACGCCGTTCGTGGGCATGTTCATTGCCCGCATCAGCCGTGGCCGCACCATCCGCCAGTTCGTTACCGGCGTGCTGCTGGTGCCGAGCCTGGTCAGCCTGGTGTGGTTCACCATCTTCGGCGGCGCGGCCGTCGATGCCCTGCGCGAAGGTGCTTTCCAGCTGGCCAACGGGGCCGTCAACAGCAACCATGCGTTGTACCAGTTGCTGGACAGCTACCCACTGGCCTCGGCGACGTCAGTGCTGGTGATGGTGCTGGTGGGCATCTTCTTTGTCTCGGGCGCCGACGCGGCGTCGCTGGTGATGGGCACGCTGTCGGAGCACGGCACCACCGCACCTTCGCGGCGCACGGTGATCTTCTGGGGCGCGCTGACCGGGACGGTCGCGGCCATCATGTTGGCGATCGGCGACCCACGGGACCCCGGCGAAGCGCTGACCGGGCTTCAGAACCTGACGATCGTGGTGGCCCTGCCGTTTGTGGTGGTGATGGTGCTGCTTTGCCTGGCGCTGTACCGCGACCTGCGCAAAGACCCGATGATGCTGCGCCAGCTGCGCGGCAACGAGCTGATCGAAAAAGCCGTGCTGTATGGGGCGGTGAAGCATGGCGAAGAGTTCTATATCGTGGTGCAGGAGAAAAAGGCGTCGGTCAAGACGGCGAAGGCTGCGAGCGAAACCGCAGACACCTGAACCCGCGCAGCGGTAACGGCTACTGCGCAAAAAAAGCGCCCCACAGGGTAATGCCTGTCAGTTGAGCGTTACTGGGGCTGCTTTGCAGCCCTTCGCGGGCACGCCCGCTCCCACAGGTTTGGCGCTGAACTCGAGAACTGCGCGATCCCCTGGACTGCCCCAAATTACTTAACTGACTTGCATTGCCCGGGGAGCGCAAACATTCACCCAAACCAAAGGAGCTGGAAAGCTACCAAGGTGAATTCACAGGATCGACAGTGGGTACTCGACGATCAGCCGCACTTCGTCCAGGTCCGACTCGAACGCCGTGGCGCGGGTGGTGGCCTGGCGTACGCGCAGCGCCAAGTCCTTGGCCGCACCGCTCTGCACCACGTACTTGACCTCGATATCGCGCTCCCAGCGTTTCTGATCGGTCAGCGGGTTGCCATCGGCACCCCGGCGCATATATACGGCGTTGGCGTTGCTGTAGTCCGCGTCGCTACCTTTGCCGTAACGGGTCATGAACGACAACCCAGGCACGCCATAGGCCGCCATGTTCAGGTCATAGCGCAGCATCCACGAACGCTCTTTGGGCGAGTTGAAGTCGCTGTACTGGATGGAGTTGTCGAGGAAGATCGAGTCGGCCTGGCGCAAGTAATCGAAGTCGTCGTCGCCATTGTTGCGCTGGTGGGTGAGCGCAAGGGTGTGGGCACCGAAACGCACGCCCAGCTTGGCACTCCAGATATCGTTGTCGAAAGCACCCAGGCGCTGGCGCCCCTCGTCCACGGCCTTGTAGTAATTGAAACCGCCAATCAGCGCCAGTCGCTCGCCAAGCGGCCAACTCAGGCTGGTGCCGGCGTAGTACTGGTTCCAGACATCCTTGAGCCGGCTGCTGAACAGGCTGACACTGGCATATTCGTTGAGGGCGTAGTCGCCGCCGCCGTAGGCGATCCAGGGCGAGTCCACCGGGCCGCCATAGAAGGTGGCGAAGTTTTCCCGCATGCCGCTGGACATGGGCTGGCTCATGGCATGCAGGCGCCCCGCCTGCAAGGTCAGGTCCTTGATGCTGGTGTTCTCCAGGGTCGCGCCCCGAAAGCTCTCGGGCAACAGCCGTGAGTCGCCTGCGGCGACCACCGGGTTAACCGGAAACAGATCGCCCACCTTCAATACCGTATCGAACAGGCGCACCTTGGCCGCGCCGCCAACCTTGGTGTATTCATCGCGCGCCTGGCCGTCATGGTCTACCGGCAATACATCGAACGAACTGCGCCCGCCGTTACGGCCGCCGCCGGTATCGAGCTTGAAGCCGAGCATGGCGAACGCGTCCACGCCGACACCGACCGTGCCTTGGGTAAAGCCCGACTCGAAGCGGGCGATCACGGCGTGAGCCCAGGCCTCGGAGTAGCCATTGTCAGCCGCTTTGCGCGGGTTGTGCGTGGGCGCTGCAGCATCGCGGTTGTCACGATTGAAGTAGAAGTTGCGGTTGAGCACATCGAGGGTGCTACCTTCGATGAAGCCGTCGGTGTTCTTTTCGGCGGCCAGTGCCTGGCCACCGGCGCTGGCCAAGGCCAGGCATGCAGCCAGTTTAAGGGGGTATCTGCAAGTCATCGGATGCTCCTTGAACGTCGCATTTGTTTTTATGTCGACGTTGCGAGATTGCCCCTCGGCAGATAACGCCAGGATGATCCCCGCATTACAATTGCGTCATCGGCGGCGCCCCGGCACGGCTTTGGCGCTGCAACATCCTGCAGACATTTCCGACGCCAGGCAGTGAACCTGCTGACAAAAAAAAGGTCATTCGCTGACGGTCAACTCACCGACCGGTTCATCGGCCCAGTCACCGGCCTACTTTTTCTCCGTTGCAGCGAAGACCAACATGCCCGATTCCCGCCCAACCGCCTCCGCCCTCCCTGCCCTGCGCGGCAGCCTGATCGCCGCCCTGCTGGCGCTTGCCGCACCCGTGCATGCCGAAGAGCCCGCCAGCGACGCACGCTGGGTCAGCGACAGCCTGAGCACCTATGTGCGTAGCGGGCCGACCGACGGCCATCGCATTGTCGGCACCCTCAAGTCCGGGCAAAAGCTGACCCTGCTTGGCAGCCAAGGCAAGTACAGCCAGGTGCGCGGCCAGAATGGCGACGTGGTGTGGATCCTCAGCGATGACCTGCAGGCGGTTCCCGGCCAGAACGAACGGCTGCCGCTGCTGGATGCGCAGGTGGCAGAGCTCACCGGCCAGCTGAAGACCATCGACGACAGCTGGAAAAACCGCGTGCAAGGCATGCAGGAAACCCTGGACTCGCGCAAGAAGCTGATCGACGAGCTGGAGGCACGCAACAAGGCGCTCAACGAGCAATACGACCAGAGCCAGTCGGAGCTGCGCGACACCCAGGCGCGCCTGGGCGATGAGAACAAACAGGTGATGATGCGCTACATGGTCTACGGTGGCAGCATCGCCGGCGCGGGCCTGCTGGCGGGGCTGATCCTGCCGGCGCTGACCCGCGGGCGCAAGAAGAATGACCGCTGGTTCTGAACTGGGTCAGGCACCGCGCTGCGGCTGCAGATCTTGGAACTTCGCCAGCTCTTCGCGGCAGAACGCCACGAACAACTGCGCCGGCTTGGTCAGCTGTACACGCTTCAACCAAGCCGCGGCCAACCCCGACAGCGCCACCGGCTCGGTGATGTCCAGCATGACCAGGCGCTGGCCGTCGTAGGTGTAGGGCGAATGCGGCCGGGTGACCAACAGCGAGAACCCGAACCCCTGCCCGACCATGCCGCGCACCATCTCGATCGAAGGCGAACTGAAGACGATGTTCGGCGTGAGGCCCAGCTCGTTGAACAGGCTGACGAAGTAGGTACGGCTGGGCGCCACGTCCAGCAAGATCATCGGCTCCGGGCACAGGTCGCGCAGCGAGACCTGGCCCTGGCTGGCAAAACGGTGGTTCTCCGGCAGCAATACGTACGGTTTTTGCGGCGGCATCAGCGGCTCGGCCTCGATGGTGCCATCGAGGTCGTGATCATAGAGAAACGCCAGGTCGAAGCTCCCTGCGGTCAGGCCCTGGATCAGGTCCTGCTGCTCGCCGTCGCGCAGGCGGATATCCACGCCAGGGTAGCGCTGGCGGAAACCGGCAATCAGCCGTGGCAGGTACAACGGCGCCACGGTTTCGAAGCAACCGATATCGATCTGCCCGGCAACGGTGTCATTGTCGGCCAGGGCGTTTTGTTCGAACTCATGGGCCATTTGCAGCAGCGACTTGGCCTTGGCGTAAAAGCGCTTGCCGCTGGGCGTCAACGACACACCCTGAGCATGGTGGCGGATGAACAACTGCACCCCGAAGCTTTCCTCCAGGCCTTTGATGGCCGTGGAAATCGACGGCTGAGCGATGTAAAGCTGGCGCGAAGCCTCCGCCACGCTACCGGCTTCTACCGTGGTGACGAAGTACTTGAGTTGTCGCAGGGTATAGGCAGCCACGCTTACCTCTCTGGCGCCGGCCTGGGCGCACGGGAATCGGGATCATGGCTGACACTTTACCCCCGCAGGCGCCCGGGCGGTGGCTGGCGGATCAAGCATTTGCCTATGGCTTGAGCAGGTTTTCCCTGGGTAGGCTCAAGCGCACTGGTCAAATGGCCCTCAGCGTCTTTACTGATACTTATCGACCCTAGGCATACGGTGTGCACTCATGAAGATCATCGTCACCAGCATCCTCGTCGACAATCAAGCCAAAGCCCTTGCTTTCTACCATTACGTACTCGGTTTCGAGCCCAAGCAGGACATCCCCATGGGCGACCACCGCTGGCTGACCCTCACCTCCCCCAACGACCCCAACGGCGTTGAGCTGCTGCTGGAGGCAGATGACCACCCGGCGTCCAAAACCTACAAAGCTGCACTCAAGCAAGCGGGTACCCCTGCCACCTCCTTCGCCGTGCGTGACATTCAGGCAGAGTATGCCCGGCTCTGCGCCGCCGGCGTCCAGTTCACCCAGCACCCTACCAACAAGGGGGCGGTAACCGTCGCGGTGTTCGATGACACCTGCGGCAACCTGATCCAGATCGCACAGAAGCACTAACCCCATGCCGCTATGGCACTGCGCAACAATAAGGAAAACAGATGCGCCACGAATTCAGCGAAGTGCTCAATGACGGGGTCGACTACTTTCTGCTGGGCGATATCCAGTTGCTCGAACGGTTCAAGCAGGACCAGCAACTGCCCGATGACCTGGCCTACGCCTTCACCCATGACGACAGCGGCGACCAAGCCGTGAGTGAAGGTGTGGTGCTGCCACTGGCCGGGGTCGATAACCTGCCGTACCGCATTCTGTTCACCCTGGACAACCACACACCAGCGCTGCGCGAAGCTGGCAGCCGCCTGAAGCACCAGCGCAACGGCTATGTACTGCGCGTCGAGCACGGGGCGCTGATGCTGTATACCTGGCGGATGCTTCAGCACTTCACGCCCAAGACGCTGGGTGACTTCTTGGCGCGTTACCAGGTACCGGGGCGGCCGATCATCGAGCTGGACAATGGCTGGTATGACGTGGAGGTGCTGGCCGGCGCAGTGGTGCGCGACGCCTTGTACGAGCCAGCATTCGAGTTCGTATTGAAAAAGCGCTGGAACCGGGGCCGGCCGGCCACCGTGGACACTGGCTACGCGTTCGGGCTGCGCGGCTATTACGACTGATGGTTGCCTGCCCCGGAGTGCGGCGCCGCCAGGGTTAAACCCCGAGGGGGTGCACCGCTGCCACTGACGCTATCGGCCCCTTAAGCTCGACCTGGTTGCCATCCGGGTCGTAGCAGTACAGCGACGGCCCTTCGCCTTCGGCACCGTAGCGTTTCTCGGCAGGTTCTACCTGCACCCCCGCCGCTTGCAGGTAGGCCAGCAAGGCGGGCTCATCGAATGGCTCGATACGCAGGCAGAAATGATGCAGGTTGCGCCCCTCGGCGCCCGGCGCCGCACCACCGGTTCGCCCCAGCGGCCCGTCCAGCGTAACCAGGTCGATCATCGCCGTGCCCGTGGCCAGGTGCACCATGCCCAGGTCCTCACGCACGCGGCTGACCGAACAGCCAAGCAGGTCGGTATAGAACGCCACGCTGCGCGGCAGGTCCCTGACCCGCAGTACCAGGTGGTCGATGTGCTGGATGGCGAAGGGTCGCATGGCGGGCTCCTGCTGGCCTGGGGGTGTACCACCATAGCGCAGGGCCCCAGGCCATCACCAGCACTCGCTACTCATTCACCAGGCGTTGCAGCATGCCCCCTTCGTGCCGCGCGATGATGCGCAGCAGTTGGTCGGCCAGCGCCCGGTCCGGCGCATCCAGGTGGAAATGATGACCGCCCGGGTGCCAGGACACCTTCGCATGGTCGGGCAAAGCTGCCTGGCGCTGGCTGAACGCATCGCCGGAAAATGCCCCCTGGCGGCCGAACATCAGGTACAACGGGCAGCGGATCTGGCTGAGCAGGTCGCACGCTTCGCGCTCGGTCAGCGGCATGGGTTCGGGCAGCACCAGCCGTGGGTCGTGGCGCCAGCAATAGCCCTCGCCCAGCTGCAACAGGTCGCGCATGGCCAACAAGCGGGCGGCGCCTTCGGACAGCTCGGTGTCCAGCCGCTCGCGGCGTTGCGCCAAGGCGGTGTCGAGGTCATCGAAGCGGGCGGCGCCCGGCTCGCCGAAGCCCGGTAGCTGGCTGCGCTGCACCATGCGCTTGAGCCGATAGGCCCGCGCCAGGTGCTGCACGCGGTCATCCTCGGCGACGGTGAACGGTGCCCCCATGCCGTCGAGGAACGTCATGCTGGCGATGCCGCTGGTCATGGCCGCAAGCAGCGACGCCACCCCCGTGCCCATGCCGTGGGCCAGTACATGGAATTGGCTCAGGCCGAGGCTGTCGGCAACCGCCAGCATGTCCTCGGCGTGCTCCCACAGGTAATAGCCACTGTCGTGCCGGCGATGGTCGGAACGCCCATGGCCGACCAGGTCGGGGGCCACGACGAAACAGTGTTCGAGCAGCGGTGCCAAGCGGTCGAACGAGGCTGCATTGTCCAGCCAACCATGCAAGGCCAAGACCGGCATGCCGTCCTCCCGGCCCCAGCAGCGCACCGCGATTTCGACGCCATTGTTGTCCAGCAAGTAATCCTTGGGTGTCGACGATGAACGCATGGGTAGCTTCCTGACTAAGGCCTGGCAAGGCCGCGACACCCCTACCTTGGCGCGATGCCGGCAGCCGCGTTGGTGCCGGGCCGACACTTGCATAGGCCAGACCGACACCCCTCAGCTGAACGGCGCCCCTTGCTCGCCGGCCACAGCGCCCTTCACTGCCCGCGCAGGTCCTCGAAGAATGCCTGCCGGCCATCGACCCGTGCAGACGCCCTTGGCGCCACTGCCGCTTCGCCGCTGGCGGCCTCGACGTGCCAATAGCAGTGCTGCACGGCACG
Organism: Pseudomonas juntendi; assembly: GCF_009932375.1. Lineage (GTDB taxonomy): Bacteria > Pseudomonadota > Gammaproteobacteria > Pseudomonadales > Pseudomonadaceae > Aquipseudomonas > Aquipseudomonas juntendi. The sequence continues at coordinate 2,328 of NZ_BLJG01000106.1, read as the reverse complement.
GGTCACTGCCACGTAGGCCAGGCGCTGCACTTCTTCCTTCTGCGCGGTATCGAACGGCTGAGCGTCTGCGGCCTTGCCCAACCCGGCCTGGCGGTAGACCTGGTTCTTGTAGGGGGAGCTGGTCAGGTACTGGCAGTCGCCGAGCATGAACACCGCGTCGGCCTGCAGCCCCTTGGCACTGTGGTAGGTCAGCTGGCGCAGCCGGCGTTGCTCGGCCGGCAGCGCGGCCTCGGCTTGCACCACGCTTTGCAGGTGCTCGCTCATCAGTGCCCGGTCGCTGCCCTTGCGGTACAGCATCATCACCGTCTCGCCGCGCTGGTAGTGCTCCATCAGTGTCTGGCCCAAGGCTGCCTCATCCCGGTCGAAGACCTTGACCGGCGAGCCCGGCAATTGCGCGGCGGGGCCGCTGGCGCGGGCCTTCTTGCCGGCAATTGCCGGGGTGCCCTTGACCAGGTGCTCGGCGGCATCGATCACCTGTTGCTGGCAACGGTAGTTATCGACCAGCATCACGCGGGTGTTGGCCGGTGCAGCAAAGGCCTTGGTGAATTCCATGAAGTACTTGGGTGAACTGCCGCGCCAGCCATAGATCGACTGCCAGTCGTCGCCCACGCACAGCAGTGACGAATGCTGGGCATGCCGCCCGGTGTGCATGGCCGGGCCGCGTCGGCGTATTTCGCGCAAACTCGCACGCAGCCAGCTGACGATCTGTGGCGACACGTCCTGGAACTCGTCGATCATCAGGTGCGCCAATGGCCGCAACAGCGGGTCGGGTAGCAGGCGCAGGTTTTCCGGGTTGTTTTCGCCGAACAGGGCGAACATGCGGTTGTAGCTCATCACCGGTGGCGACAGGCCCAGCAGGTGCGCTTCCAGGGCTTTCCAGTACAAGGCCAGGGCCTCGAAGAACAGGGCGTCGCTGTCACCGCTGGGGAAACTCATCGACGCCACGGCCGTGTTCACCTCAAGGCCAAGGTTCTCGATGAAATTGGCAGCCCCCACGAACGCATCCAGCAGCGGCACCGCCGCCAGCTCGCCCTTGACCTTGTACTCGAAGCCAGGGCCCGCCACGGCATCACCGGCCAGCGACGCTGCCAGGCGCCGGGCCATGGCGTAGTTGTCCAGCCAGATCAGCGGCCGGTCGCAGAACGCCTGCAACAAAGTGCGTTTGACCGCCCACTCACCGCGTACCGCCAGCTTGGCGCCAGGGCGCTGGTACTGCGCGCTTTCCGTCGGATCGAAGCCGAGCACCACCAACGGCCCGCCCCCCGCCAGGCGCCCATGCACATGAAACCGGCTGCCACGGATCTCGACGGTATCGCGGCACGGTTCGATACCTGTGATCGGCCAGGCGCCGGCAGCGAACCAGAGGTCCTCGATCACATCACACAGCTCTTCGTCGCGCTGCGCAGCCAATTGCGTAACCTGGGCGCGTTTTTGCACCTCGGGGTTGTTCGGGTCCAGGGGTTTGAGCTGCAAGACTTCGCTTCGCAGCAAGCCGATCAGCTCGGCAAAGCGTGGGCTTTCATGCAGCACGCGGCTGTAGCACTGGTTCAGTTGCTGGCGCTGGGCGTCATTCAAGCGCAGGTCGAACGGGTTGCTGTCGGCCTCGGCTTCGCGCCCGGCTGGCATGTCGCTGCCCAGCGTTTCGAAAGCACGCAGCTGGTCAAAACCCGGCAGGCTGCGCACCAGCGGCAGAATGCGTGAATGGAAGGTCCGCACCAGCTCGCGCGCCTGCGCCGGTTGCAGGTTGATCTGCCACAGGGCGAACACCTGCACCAGGCGCTTGATGAAGTCTTTGCGCGACTCGCGGGTAAAGGTGACCACGGTCATCGCGTCCAGCTCGTAGCCCAGGTAATGGCGCAACAGCAGGATGCGCAGTACCAGCGACGTCGATTTGCCCGCGCCCGCCCCGGCCACCACGCAGGTAGACGGGGTGTCGCTGAAAATCAGTTTCCATTGCGCAGCGCTGGGTTGCGCTTCGGCGGGCAGGCGCAGGGCCACATCGGCCTTGAAGCGTTTTTTCAGTTCAGCCGTCAGCGGCAGGCGCCAGTCGTCGAAGAGGTTGTCGTCGCAGCCAGGCACGGCAGCATCCTCGGGGCGGCTGTCGCGGATCACCAGCACCTGGCGCCCGGCCTCGTAGCCGGCTTCCCGGCCACGCTCGAAACCATCGCGCACACCCTCGGCATGGCCCCTGCGTTGCCCGGTGGCATGGCCCAGGAACCATGAGTCCCGGTGCTGCGCCTGCAAGCCGGTCAGGCAGCGCCCCAGCAGGCGCAGCACCGGGACTCATGGTTCCTGTGCCATGCCACCGGGCAACGCAGGGGCCATGCC
>NZ_BLJG01000105.1 GCF_009932375.1 Pseudomonas juntendi | reverse complement strand
TTTTCCATCAGCGCCAACAGGCTGCCGTTTGTTGCTTCTCGTTGAGTGGAATTTCGACAGGCGCTTCTGCAGCAACTACTGGCACAGGGGGGAGCAAAAGCGCATCAAGCATCTGCTGTGCGACGACCTCGAAGGGTGCACCCAACCGGTTTGCAATCTCCGAGCAGGTCTGGCCTTGAGTGACGTGCAAGTCAAAGACTCTCGACCGTGGCAGCAGCAACTCTCTCGCGAAGAGGTCCATCTGGACTTCTCGGCGCTGCCGTCGGCTGTAATCGACCACGCGCTCCATGCCAACTGGCGCGACCTCAGAGGTTCGCGCTGGATCGATTTGAAATGCTGACTCCTCCTCTTCCTCACCGTCGCCTAGCACGGCGTGCCCGATTTCATGCGCGACGAGAAAGGCTTGCTCGAATGGTGTTCCTAAGTCCTCATGAACAATCAGCGGCAAGGCGGCATCAAACGTTGCGCGCGCCCCGTCCAGGATTGAAGCGCCAGGGAGGCACCTTTCAACCGTGATGCCCAGCGTCTCCGCTATGTCTTCGGCGAACTGATAAGGAGACCATGGATCGCTGCCGTGTTCGACTGCTTCATAATGCAAGCGCTTCGCGTGCTGTCGAGCGAGTTCTAGTTGGTCCATGGTCAGTCATCGCCGTGGAGCAGCCGTGAAATGCGCTCCTCATCCATCCCCGCCTCTCTTAAAAGGCGTTCAAACGGGACTTTTTCGGCCGGGGCTGGCTTGTCATCCGACTTGTTTGCACGAAGCGCTGATGCCTGCGCAGGCAAGAGGAGAAACGACTGAACAACAGAGACTGATGTTTGTAGCGCGTTAGCTAAGCGCTCGAGGAACCGGCTTGGCAACGTCGCAACATCTATTCGTCGCTCGCGAATGGCGACGCCGACCTGCATGGGTAATCCGAGAGCTTTGGCTGCTAAAGCGAAGGTCCTTGGCGAGGCGGCCTGCAGGATTTCCACCGTGACTACGGACTCGCGGAGCCGGCCCATTTTAGCGCTCACGGCGGCGAGCTCTTGGGCGCTGAGCGGAAGGTCCTCGTCGACTTGCCGGGAAAGCTCTCTGGCGAGATCGACAAGGTCGGCAGCGAACTGGGGATAGTCGGCAAGATACTTTTTGAGGACCTCGGACCCTGGCTCGAAATCCATCGCGAAAGCGTTCATGACGTCTTCGCTAGAAATTGGCGAACGCTTAGTCATCACAGTCCCCCCTTGCGTTCAAGACGCAGTCGCAGAGTCGCAAAGGCCTTGTCGCGGTGCGTACGGATGGTTTTCTCGCTCTTGCCCAGTGCTTTGCTTATGGTCACGACAGAGGGGTCTTGCGAGTCGATGGGAATCTCTTGGCGCCACATTTCGACGATTCTTCTTTGGAGTTCAGGCAGACTATCAATCTCTTCGTCGAGCCGTAGCCGGTAAAATTTTTCGTCGAGCTCGCGGGGGTCAAAAGGGTCGTAGCCACCAATTGCCTCGTCCAGGGCGTTGTAAGCACCATCCTCATCCGTGCCCAGCTCTTCACTCTGGCTATCACGCTTCCAATGGCGATCACTGGCATCCTTCCGGTCTTTGGCGATGGCCGAGTTAAAGTTTATCTCGTAGTAATCCAAGCGGTCGTCATAGGACGCTCGATCGCTGAGCAGCAGGTCAACGAAATGGTCGACGACATCATCTCGGATGTTTGTCTTGGTAAGTGAGGCTGTGGCCTCGCCTGCATTCTCGGCGCGAGGCAGGAGAAGGTAAACGCGCTGGAGTAGAAGCTCAGTTAGCCTTTCGCGATGCATTCCGGCTCCCACGTTCCGGACAAAGTGCACCAACACTTCCGGTGAGACAAAGCCGGGGGAGGTGCGGGAGCAAATGGACGCTCTGCGCTCAAGTTCGGAGGGGCTAACGGCCGTCAAATCATGAATTTCGGCTTCGACGGCCGGACGCCGCTGATACAAGGTTCCATCAAGTTTGATCTTGCGAAGGGGACGCGCCACGGCTACTCCTTTGTCTGCTAAAGCCTTCCGTGAGGTACTCCGCAAAATGTAACACCAGAGCACTGCTTGATGCTGCAGCCAGCCACTGCATAAACAGGTTTTTGGTTGGGTGGCGATGACCGATGCTGCTATGCGGCTGGTGGGCGACGAGCTAGTACTCGCGCAGCCGCAGAGGCGCGGGATGTGAACAGGCCGTGTGGCACGGTTTAGGCACAGAATTGGCACAGCCCGAAAACCAACCTCAAAAGGTCTGTTTGGGCAGTACTCATTGCCTGCTGCGAACGTCGCCAGAATTAGCTTCGGCGCTAGGATTGGTTGGTGCGGAGTGATGGATCGGGCTTCTGTAAAAAAGCCCAATAAATCAAATAGATATGGCGCACCAGGCGGGATTCGAACCCACGACCCCCGCCTTCGGAGGGCGGTACTCTATCCAGCTGAGCTACTGGTGCGTAATTGTTGCGGCGGCCTATTTGACCACTAGCTGTCACCCTTCTCAACTCGAGGAGTATTGCCTTCGGAGGGCAGTACTCTATCCAGCTGAGCTACGAGTGCAACGCGCACGCATGATACCCATCTGCGCCGGTCGCGTCCATCGCCTTGATCTGTAGCCTTTTTTCCCGGTTGTTTGTGCCGGCCGGTTCGCGGCTGAAGCCGCTTCCGCCCAGTGGGAGCGGGCGTGCCCGCGAAAGGGCCGGTTGCCAGTACGCAAATGATGACTTTTCCGCCCGGCTGTTCAACCATTCGTTCTTTTTTTCGAACAGCCTATTGTCCAACACCCCAGCAGCCGCTTAGCATTCGTTTGAGATTTCAAACGCTCGATGCCCTGCCTTGGGCGCTTTTCAACAATCAACAATTCGGGAAGCCGACATGCAGCTCAAAGACGCTCAGTTGTTCCGCCAGCAAGCCTACATCAACGGTGAGTGGCTGGATGCGGACAATGGCCAGACCATCAAGGTGACCAACCCGGCCACCGGTGAAGTCATCGGTACCGTGCCTAAGATGGGCACCGCGGAAACCCGCCGCGCCATCGAAGCTGCCGACAAGGCTCTGCCGGCCTGGCGTGCCCTGACCGCCAAAGAGCGCTCGACCAAGCTGCGTCGCTGGTTCGAACTGATGATCGAAAACCAGGACGATCTGGCTCGCCTGATGACCACCGAACAAGGCAAGCCGCTGGCCGAAGCCAAGGGCGAAATCGCCTATGCCGCCTCGTTCATCGAGTGGTTCGCCGAAGAAGCCAAGCGTGTCTATGGCGACACCATTCCGGGCCACCAGCCAGACAAGCGCCTGATCGTCATCAAGCAGCCAATCGGCGTAACCGCGGCCATCACCCCGTGGAACTTCCCGGCTGCCATGATCACCCGTAAAGCCGGCCCGGCCCTGGCCGCTGGCTGCACCATGGTGCTCAAGCCTGCTTCGCAAACTCCGTACTCCGCCCTGGCCCTGGTCGAACTGGCCCACCGTGCCGGTATCCCGGCTGGCGTGCTGAGCGTGGTTACCGGCAGCGCTGGTGAAGTTGGCGGCGAACTGACCGGCAACTCCCTGGTACGCAAGCTGTCCTTCACCGGCTCGACCGAAATCGGTCGCCAGCTGATGGAAGAATGCGCCAAGGACATCAAGAAGGTTTCCCTGGAGCTGGGTGGCAACGCCCCGTTCATCGTGTTCGACGACGCCGACCTGGACAAGGCGGTCGAGGGCGCGATCATCTCCAAGTACCGTAACAACGGCCAGACCTGTGTCTGCGCCAACCGTATCTACGTGCAGGACGGCGTCTACGACGCGTTCGCCGAGAAGCTGGCGGCTGCGGTGGCCAAGCTGAAGATCGGTAACGGCCTGGAAGATGGCACCACCACTGGCCCGCTGATCGACGGCAAGGCTGTCGCCAAGGTTCAGGAGCACATCGAAGACGCCGTTTCCAAAGGCGCCAAGGTACTGTCCGGCGGCAAGCTGATCGAAGGCAACTTCTTCGAGCCGACCATCCTGGTTGATGTACCGAAAACTGCTGCTGTCGCCAAGGAAGAGACCTTCGGCCCACTGGCGCCGCTGTTCCGCTTCCAGGACGAAGCCGAAGTCATCGCCATGTCCAACGACACCGAATTCGGCCTCGCTTCGTACTTCTACGCCCGCGACATGAGCCGTGTGTTCCGTGTTGCCGAAGCCCTGGAGTACGGCATGGTGGGTATCAACACCGGCCTGATTTCCAACGAAGTGGCGCCATTCGGTGGCATCAAGGCTTCTGGCCTGGGCCGCGAAGGTTCCAAGTACGGTATCGAGGACTACCTCGAAATCAAATACCTGTGCATCAGCGTTTGATCGCACGGTAACGGCTTTACCTCTGCCAGCGGGGCGCGAGAGCGACGTCTCGCTGGCCTTTTTTACATTGCAGTACCTGGTGGCCAGGGCGCTTGTGGCAGTCGATCAACGAATACTGTTCGCGAGCACTCCCAGCCACCCCCGAATAAAAGCGCCATTACTGTCGGCGCAATGAGGGCATTATGAGCAAGACCAACGAATCCTTGATGCAACGTCGTGTAGCTGCCGTCCCGCGTGGCGTTGGCCAGATTCACCCGATCTTCGTCGACAGCGCGAAGAACTCGACCGTGATCGACGTTGAAGGCCGCGAACTGATCGACTTCGCCGGCGGTATCGCAGTGCTGAACACCGGCCACCTGCACCCGAAAGTGGTTGCGGCCGTGCAAGAGCAGCTGACCAAGGTCAGCCACACCTGCTTCCAGGTGCTGGCCTACGAGCCTTACGTCGAGCTGTGCGAAAAGATCAACAAGCTGGTCCCAGGCGACTTCGACAAGAAGACCCTGCTGGTCACCACCGGCTCCGAAGCCGTTGAAAACGCCGTGAAAATCGCCCGTGCCGCCACTGGCCGTGCCGGCGTTATCGCCTTCACCGGCGGCTACCACGGCCGCACCATGATGACCCTGGGCCTGACCGGCAAGGTCGTGCCGTACTCCGCAGGCATGGGCCTGATGCCAGGCGGCGTCTTCCGCGCCCTGTTCCCGAGCGAGCTGCACGGTGTGAGCGTTGACGACGCCATCGCCTCGGTCGAGCGCATCTTCAAGAACGACGCCGAGCCACGCGACATCGCTGCAATCATCCTGGAGCCTGTACAAGGCGAAGGCGGCTTCCTGCCAGCGCCTAAAGAGCTGATGAAGCGCCTGCGCGCCCTGTGCGACCAGCACGGCATCCTGCTGATCGCCGACGAAGTTCAGACCGGCGCTGGCCGCACCGGCACCTTCTTCGCCATGGAGCAGATGGGCGTTGCGCCTGACCTGACCACCTTTGCCAAGTCCATCGCCGGCGGCTTCCCGCTGGCCGGTGTATGCGGCAAGGCCGAGTACATGGACGCTATCGCTCCGGGCGGCCTGGGCGGCACCTACGCCGGCTCGCCGATCGCTTGCGCCGCAGCCCTGGCCGTGATCGAAGTGTTCGAAGAAGAGAAACTGCTGGACCGCAGCAAGGCAGTGGGTGAGCGCCTGACCACCGGCCTGCGTGAAATCCAGAAGAAGCACCCGATCATCGGCGACGTTCGTGGCCTGGGTTCGATGATTGCCGTCGAAGTCTTCCAGAAAGGCACCCACACCCCTGACGCCGCTGCTGTTGGCCAGGTTGTGGCCAAAGCCCGCGAAAAAGGCCTGATCCTGCTGTCTTGCGGCACCTACGGCAACGTTCTGCGGATTCTGGTTCCGCTGACCGCCGAAGACGCGCTGCTGGACAAAGGCCTGGCCATCATCGAAGAGTGCTTCGCTGAACTTGCCTGATGTGATGCGCTTCAGAAAAAACCCGCCTCGGCGGGTTTTTTTATGCCCGGTGATGCGTCGGAGGCTATGGTTGTTGGATGATGCGCCCAGCACGTTGTAAAAGGCTGAGGCAAGGATTTACAGGAGTAGTTGGCGATGAACGCTGCAGAGCCCACCCCACCGAGCGTACTGATCGTCGAAGGCGACCCATGGGTGCGCGACATGCTCAGCGAGATGCTGCTGAGCGTTCGCTGCGATGCCCGCCTTCAGGTCTGTGCCGACGGATCGCAGGCGCTCAGCGCCCTGGCCGCCAAGCCGGACCTGATCATTGCAGCACGTGAGCTGGCTGGCATCGATGGCCTCGACCTGCTGCGCAAAGTTCGCGCCAAAGGGTCGGGGTTGCCGTTCATCCTCATGAGCAACCGCAGCGACAGTGCGAGTGTGCGCGAAGCCCTGCCGCTGCACCCCACGGCGTACCTGAGCAAGCCCCTGAACCTGGGTAACCTGCGCAAGCGCCTGGAACAGTTGCTGCTGGGCGTGGGCGAAGAAATCGCCTGCCCGGTGCCGCCCTTGCAGCCCGGTGCCAGCCTGCGCGCATACCTCGAACAGCGCCGGGCTACTGCCGATGGCGGGCCGCTGCTGGCCGACTTGCAGGTGGCGATCAAGCGAGCCCTGAACCCTGAAGGCCTGAACCTGAAGGTGCTGGAAGAAGAAGTCTGCCGTGACCCACAAGTGACCGCGGTGCTGATAGCGGCTGCCAACAGCGCAGCGCTGCACCGTGAAGCACCGGTGCAAACCCTGCTGCAAGCCCTGAACAAGCTGGGCAGCACGCAAAGCATGAACCTGATTCTGGGCATGACCCTCAAGCGCAGCGCCCGCCTCAGCGACCCCTTGCTGGCGCAGCATGCGGCGCAGTACTGGGACTTGTCCCTGCACACCGCCGAATATGGCCGTACGCTGGCGCGCCTGCTGGCGCTGGACGAAGGGCTTTGCTATTGCGCAGGGTTGCTGCATTGCCTGGGTGATCTGGCGGTGCTGCGCTGCCTGCAGGAATGGCGCCTGGCGGGTGGCGAGCTGGACGAGGACAAGGTCCAGTTGTCGCTCAACGAGTTCGGTGCCGCTTTCGGCTCGGCGCTGCGCACCCGCTGGCGCTTGCCGTTGGCTTTACGCGAGCTGATCGCGGCGATCTATCAACTCGGTGGCGGGGTGTACTCGCGCGATATTCTGGCCATGAACCTGGCCGGGCAGTTGGCGCGGCTACCGGCTGGGCAGGGGCTGGCGAAGATTGCCAGTGGCAAGACGGCGCGTTTGCTGAAGATGGGCTTGCCGGAGCTGACCCGGTTGCGCAAGGTGGAGAACCCCGAAACCAGTTCGCAGCCCGCGGCTGAAGGCCCGATACAAGCCGACGATGCTCCTTGAGCCGGGCAGGCGTAAGGGGGTTCAACCGCGCACGATCTGGTTCTTGCCCTGCCGCTTGGCCTGGTACATCGCCGCATCGGCGCGGGCATACAGGCTGTCCAACGCCACATCTTCAGCGGTCAACCCGGTAAGCCCCTGGCTCACCGTTACCCCGTAAGTGTGCGCCCCGTGGCTGAAGCTCAAACGCTGAATCTGCCGCTGCAGCCGCTCGGCTATCTGCCCGGCCAGCTCGGCATTGCACCCTGGGAAGACTGCCGCGAACTCCTCGCCGCCAATACGCCCGAACAGGTCGCCACGGCGCAACACGGCCTTGCCGCTGTCGGCGATGTGCTGCAGCACCTGGTCGCCTTCCTGGTGGCCATAGCTGTCGTTTATCTGTTTGAAGTCGTCGATGTCCAGTAACAGGAAGGCCAACGGCGTGCCGTTTTCCCGGGCGCTGTCAAACGCCGCTTGGGCGCATTCGAAGAAGTGCCGGCGGTTGCTGCTTTGGGTCAGTACGTCAATGGTGGCCAGGCGCTGCAACTCGCCTTCCAGCTGCTTTTTCTCGGTGATGTCTTCGGCAATGCCGACGATGATCACGCGGTCGCCGTCATGCTGCTGGTTGATGTAGCACTTGTCGCTCAACCAGCGCACTTGCCCGTCGGCATTGATGATACGGTACTCGCGGTCCTCGACCGCGCCTTTGAGCAGCACCTGGGCCAGGCTGCGCTCGGCGTATTCCAGGTCGTCGGGGTAGATGCTGTCGCGCCACTCGTTGAAGTCGGCCAGTACCAGGCTGGCCGGGCGGCCGAAGATGCGCTCGTAGGCGGGGCTTACGTACAGCACTTCGCGTGTTTCCCAATCGAAGGCCCAGAGCACCGCGTTGACACTCTCGAGCAACGAGCTGAACAGCTGTTCGCGTTCGCTCAGGCGGGCGACTTCACCTTGCGCATGAAGGAGCGCCAGTAAAGTGCGGGCGGCTCCCGGTGGTACCGGGCCCGGCGATGTCATTGGAATATTCTTGGCCATGTGCACGTAGCGAGTCTCGACGTGAAAGCGTGCGGCCAGCATCCTGCCCGCCACGCGGGCGATGTGCGGGGTTTGAGTGGGGGCGAGGTGGGGAAGTTCCAGCTGGCACGCCCCATGCTGGGGCGTGCCGATCAACGGCGATCAGGCGCCGATCGGGCGCAGGGAATAGGTTTTCAGCTGTGCCGCGAAGTCGCGCAGGGCTTGAATACCACTGGTTTCGGCTTCGTGTACCCAGTCCTTGATGGCGGCCAGCATGTCATGGCCGTTGGCGCTGGTGCGGGCCCAGATCTGCTGCAAGGCCAGGCGCTTTTCGTAGATGGTTTTCAAGGCCTGGCTGTGCGCAAGCATCGATTCGATGCGCACATGGTGGCGGTCTTCGAGCAGGCTGGTTTCACGGGATAGCAGGCGCTTGGCACGGCGGAAGTGGTGGCGCAACGAGGCGTCGACACGCGCCAGTTCCAGCTTGACCAGTGGGGCGATCACCAATTTGCGGTACTGGGCCATGATCTGGAAGCGGTTGTTGAGGATCGCCATGGCGGTGTCCATGTCCAGGCTACCTTTGCCTTCCACCCGATGGGCAATCGGCGCCACACGCTGCACCTTGGCCAGGCGCAGCAGGCAGAACAGACGGATCCACGCCCAGCCCATGTCGAACTCCCAGCGCTTGACCGACAGCTTGGCCGAATTGGGGTAGGTGTGGTGATTGTTGTGCAGCTCTTCACCGCCGATCACGATGCCCCACGGCACCAGGTTGGTGGCCGCGTCACGGCATTCGAAGTTGCGGTAGCCGAACGCGTGGCCCAGGCCGTTGACGACACCGGCAGCCCAGAACGGGATCCACATCATCTGGACCGCCCAGATGGTGATACCGAGGGTGCCGAACAGCAGCAGGTCGATCACGGCCATCAACGCGATGCCGCCCAGTTTGTAACGCGAGTAAAGGTTGCGCTCGATCCAGTCATCAGGGCAGTTCTTGCCGTAGATGCGCAGGGTGTCTGGGTTGCGGGCCTCTTCACGATACAGCTCGGCGCCTTTGCGCAACACCGTGCTCAGGCCTTTGTGCACGGGGCTGTGCGGGTCGTCGGGTGTTTCGCACTTGGCGTGGTGCTTACGGTGGACCGCCGTCCACTCTCGGGTGTTCTGCGCCGTGGTCAGCCACAGCCAGAAGCGGAAGAAATGCTTGAGCGCGCCGTTGAGCTCAAGGGCTCGGTGCGCAGAGTAGCGATGCAGGTAGACCGTGACGCTGACAATGGTCACGTGGGTCATCAACAGGGTGATGCCGACCAGTTGCCAGGCCGACAAGTCGAGCAGGCCGTTGTACCACATAGATGTAAATGCCCTCGAAATGCGGGGGGAAGGGTCGATTATCCCTTGGTGGGGAAATAAAACCAGTCAACTGTTCAGACAGGAGGTCACGACATGTTTCAGCCTTTATAATGCCCCTTTCTTTTCAATGGGCTATCCCACCCGACATGTCTGTTTCCGTTCGCGACGCCTTGCGCATGGCCGCGCTCTATGTGGTGCTCTCGATCCTCTGGCTGGTGCTGGCCGAGGTGATGCTGCAGAGCATGACCGACGACCCCCTGGCATTGACCGTGGGGCGGCAGATCAACGTGGTGGTGTGGGTGCTGTGCAGTGCCTTGCTGATTTATCTGTCCAGGGTGCGGCTGCTGCATTTCATCGGCCATGGCGCGCGGTTGCGCTGCGAAGACCGGGAACGCCTGCGCATGGCCGCCGCGGTGTTCGACAGTACCTTGGAAGGGGTGCTGGTAACCGACCGCCAGGGCCTGATCGTGCACGTCAACCGTGCCTTCATGCGCATTACCGGTTACCAGCAGCACGAGGTGATCGGCCAGCGCCCGAGCAAGTTCAAGTCGGGCCGCCATGGCCAGGCCTTCTACCAGCAGGTTTATGCCACCCTGGCTGAAAAGGGCGAGTGGAGCGGCGAAATCTGGAACCGGCGCAAAAGCGGCGAAATCTACCCGCAGTGGCAGACCATCTGCGCTATTCACGATGACGAGGGTGAGCTGAGCCATTACGTGGCCGTGTTCAGTGACATCAGCGCGATCAAGCATTCGGAGCAGGAACTGGCCTACCTGGCCCACCACGACCCGCTGACCGGCCTGCCCAACCGCTTGCTGTTCAACGACCGCGTCGAGCAGGCTCTGGCCGCGGCGCAGGCCAACAAGCGTGGGTGCGCCCTGCTGCTGCTGGACCTGGACCACTTCCAGAGCATCAATGATGGCCTTGGCCACACCATCGGTGACCAGTTGCTGAGGCTGGTGGGGGAGCGCCTGGGCAAGATATTGGGCAATGGTGTGACCTTGGCCCGGCTGGGCGGTGACGAGTTCGGCGTGCTGGCCGAAGGCTGCCAGCAAGTCGGCCAGGCAGGCAAACTGGCGCAGGGCATCATCGAGCGCATGCGCGAGCCGTTCCTGTTCGATGGCCATCGGTTGTTCATCAGTGTCAGTGCCGGTATCAGCCTGTTCCCCAGCGATGCCTTGTGTGCCGAACAGTTGCTGCGCAACGCCGATTCGGCGTTGTACAAGGCCAAGGGCAATGGGCGAGCCTGCTATGCGCTGTACACCGAAGAACTGACGGCCCACGCCCAGCACCGGGTTGAAACAGCGGGCGAGTTGCGCCGCGCACTGGAGCATGACGAACTGCGGGTGTTTTTCCAGCCAGTCCACGACCTGGCGACCGGCAGCCTGGTCGGGGTCGAGGCGTTGGTGCGCTGGCAGCATCCGCAGCGCGGCCTGGTGCCGCCGGGCGAGTTCATCCCGATCGCCGAGCGTACCGGCCTGATTGCCGAGATCGATGCCTGGGTGCTGCGCCAGGCCTGCCGGCAAATGGTGCAGTGGCAGGCGCAAGGCCGGCAATTGGCGTTCGTGGCGGTGAACATCTCCAGCCGGCTGTTTGGCCAGCATGAGTTGTACCGGCAAGTGGCCGACGTCCTGCACGACACCGGCCTGGCCCCCGCCTTGCTGGAGCTGGAAGTGACCGAAAGCGCTGTGATGGAAGACCCGGAGGTGGCGCTGGAGCAACTTCACCGCTTACGTGAGCTTGGCGTGACCCTGGCCATTGATGACTTCGGCACCGGCTATTCTTCGCTGCTGCGGCTCAAGCGTTTGCCCGTTCAGAAGCTGAAAATCGACCAGGGCTTCGTTGCCGGGTTGCCGCTGGATGAGGATGACATCGCGATCGTGCGGGTGATCATCGCCCTGGCCCGCAGCATGGGCATGCAGGTGCATGCCGAGGGTATCGAGCAGGCAGAGCAGGCCGCCTTCCTGCTGCAGGAGCAGTGCCAGCTGGGGCAGGGGTACTGGTTCGGGCGGCCGGTGCCGGCTGCCGATTTGCGCTGGGGTTGAGTGCCTCTTCGCGGGTTGGGCCGCGAAAAACTCAACGCTTGTTCAAGCCTTTTGCCAATCGGTCGCCACCCAGCTGGATCAACGCCACCAGCGCCACAAGCATGGCGATCACGGTCAGCATGATCTGGCTGTCGAAGCGCTGGTAGCCATACCGGTAGGCGATGTCGCCTAGCCCTCCGGCACCGATCGCCCCGGCCATGGCCGAGGAGTTGATCAGGGTCACCAAGGTGATGGTGAAACCGCCGACAATGCCCGGCAACGCTTCGGGCAACAACACATGCCAGACAATGTGCCAGCGCCGGCAACCCATGGCCTGCGCGGCTTCCACCAAGCCATGGTCGACTTCGCGCAGGCTGACCTCGGCGATCCGGGCAAAGAACGGCGTGGCGGCGATGGTCAGCGGGACAACCGCCGCCCACACACCATAGGTCGTACCCACCACCAGCCGGGTGAACGGGATCAGCGCGACCATCAGGATCAGGAACGGGATCGAGCGGAACAGGTTGACGAAGGCGCCCAGTACCCGGTTCAGCAAGGCTGCCTCGAATATGCCACCCCTGCCGCTGGTGACCAGCAGCAGTGCCAGGGGTACCCCCAGCAGCAGGGCGATAAGCGACGACACGCCAACCATCAGCAGGGTATCGAGCAAGCCTTCCAGCAGACGATCAAACCACATGGCCCAGCACCTCCACGTTGTCCGCCCAACGGCGGGCGCGTTGCAGCAATTGTTGGGTATCGTGCGGTGCGTGCTGCACCGACAGGATCAACTGGCCCAGGGCGTGCTCGCCAATGGTCGCCACGCCGCCCTGCAGCAAGCGCACGCGACCGCCCAGGTCGTGGAACAGGGCAGAAAGTTCAGGCTCGCCAAGTACACTCAGTTGCAATACCACGGCGCAGTCACGGCTTGTGGGGTGGGCCTGCAGGCTGGCTTGCAGCGCCGCAGGCAGCCGCGCTTGCAGCGGCGCAAGCAGGGTTCGGGTGACCTCGTGGTGAGGGGCGCCGAAGACACGCCAGACTTCGCCCTGCTCGACCACCTCGCCGCGGTCCAGCACCACCACCCGGTGGCAGATATCACGGATGACCGCCATCTCGTGGGTAATCAGCACGTTGGTCAGGCCCAGGCGCCGGTTGATATCGCGCAGCAGTTCCAGGATCGAGGCCGTGGTCTCCGGGTCCAGCGCGGAGGTGGCTTCGTCGCACAGCAGGATCTCGGGGTCATGCACCAGTGCCCGGGCAATGCCCACGCGCTGTTTCTGCCCGCCTGACAATTGCGCGGGGTACACGTGGTGTTTCTCCTGCAGGCCGACCAGTGCCAGCAGCTCCCGGACCTTGCGTTGTCGCTCGCCCTTGGCCACGCCCGCCACCTTCAAGGGCAGCTCGACGTTCTGCCACACCGTCTTCGCCGACAGCAGGTTGAAATGCTGGAAGATCATGCCGATACGCCGGCGCAGCGCCACCAGCTGGTCGTCATCGAACGCCGCGATGTCCACCTGGTCGATCAGTACCCGGCCGTGGCTGGGGCGTTCCAGGCGGTTGATGGTGCGTAGCAACGAAGATTTGCCGGCGCCGCTGCGGCCGATGATGCCGAACACTTCGCCCTGGCGAATGTTCAGGTCAATGCCGTGCAAAGCGGGTTGCGCCTGCCCAGGATAGGTCTTACCCAGGCCGATGAAGCGTACATGGGCTTGATTGATTTCCGGGCGCAGGGCGTGCTCCCTGGCCGTTGACGCTCGCGGTTGGGGGGTGGGCGCCTTGAATGCGCTGGCCTGGCTCATGTCAGCCTTCCCAACCGGCCTGGTACAGCTTGCCGTGAGCCTTGTCCAACGCTGCGCGTACGGCAGGCGAATGTTGGTAGATGTCGACGAACTGTGCCAGGCGTGGGTCGTTTTTGCTCTGCGGGCGAATCACGAATTGAATCACGTACTCCTTGTTTTCCAGACCGTCGAACAGCAGCGCTGAACTGGCATCGAAGCTGTTGGCCAGGCGAATGTATGCCGGGTACCCCTGCACCAGGTCGGCGTCGTCATAGGCACGCACCAGCTGCACGGCTTCGACTTGCAGGATCTTCAGCTTTTTCGGGTTGGCGACAATGTCGTCCTCGGTGGCTTTGTAGCCAACCCCTGGCTTGAGCGTGATCAACCCGGCCTTGGCCAGCAGTTGCAGGCCGCGGCCACTGTTGATCGGGTCGTTGGCGATGGCCACGCTCGCCGCTTCAGGCAGGTCGGCGAAGCTTTTGTACTTTTTCGCGTACAGCCCCACGTTGTTGATGATGCCCGGTGCATAGGGCACCAGGTCGAAGCCCGCAGCCGCCTTGGCATTCTCCAGGAACGGGATGTGCTGGAAGTAGTTCACGTCGATGTCGCCGCTGTTGAGGCTGACATTGGGCGCGATCCAGTCGCTGAACTCGATCAGCTTAACCTCCAGGCCTTGCTTGTGGGCTTCTTCCACGGCGGCTTCCAGCGGGATGGCAAAGGCCGAGGTGGTGCCGATCTTCAGGGGTTCGGCGGCCTGGGCAGTGGCGCACAGGCCGAGGGACAGGGCAATGGCCACGACGGGCCGGAACAGTTTTTCAAGCATGGCGCAGGGCTCCAGTCGGTGCGGGGGTAGGTGTGCGGGTAAAACGGTAGGCCGAGCCGGGGTGGTCGGCGGGCAAGTGCGGGTGGCCGGCTTGGAACAGTTTCTGGCGCAGGGTGCCCTCGGCGTACGCGGTCTTGTAGCGGCCGCGTTGTTGCAGTTGAGGAACGACCAAATCGATGAAGTCCTCAAAGCTCTCCGGGGTGACGGTGCGGGTCAGGTTGAAGCCGTCCAGGCCGGTCTCGTCGAGCCAGGCGATCAACTGTTCGGCGACCTGCTCGGGGTCGCCGACCACCTTCACGTAGCGCCCGCCCAGCGCGTGCTGTTGCAACAGGCGCCGGCGGGTCCAGGCGTTGCCCTGCAACTGGCGCGTGGCTGACTGAATGGCGTTGCCCTGGCTGAAGGGGATCGGCTCGTCCAGTGCATAGGCCGCGAAGTCAATGCCGGTCGAGGCCGCAAAATGTGCGACGCCGGCCTCGGCGCTGGCGTGCTGCAGATACTCGGCATGCTTGGCCTGGGCCTGTTGCTCGGTCGCCGCGACGATTACCGTGATGCCCATGAATACCTTGACCGCCTGTGGGTCGCGCCCGGCAGCCGAGGCGGCCGCGCGTACCTGCTCGACCTGGGCGCGGGCTGCGGTCTTGTCCTGAGCGCTGATGAACACACATTCGGCATGTTGCCCGGCGAAGCCCAGGCCGCGTTGCGAACTGCCTGCCTGGAACAGTACCGGGGTGCGCTGCGGCGAGGGCTCGCACAGGTGGTAGCCGTCGACCTTGTAGAACTCGCCATGGTGCTGCACCTTGCGCACCTTGTCGGGGCGGGCATAGATGCGCTGCTCGCGATCAGCGACCACCGCGTCGTCGGCCCAGCTGCCCTCCAGCAGCTTGTACAGTACCTGCAGGTATTCGTCGGCCTGGTCGTAGCGGCGGTCATGTTCGGGTTGCTGTGCCAGGCCCATGGCGCGGGCGGCACTGTCGAGGTAACCGGTGACGATGTTCCAGCCAACCCGGCCCTGGCTCAGGTGGTCCAGGGTGGATAGGCGTCGGGCGAACAGGTACGGCGCCTCGTAGGTCAGGTTGGCGGTAAGGCCAAAACCCAGGTGGCGAGTGACGGCGGCCATGGCCGAAACCAGCAGCAAGGGGTCATTGACCGGCAACTGGATGGCCTCCTTGAGGGTGACGTCCAGCGATTGCCCATAGATATCGTAGGTGCCGACGATATCGGCGATGAACAGCCCATCGAACAGGCCGCGCTCCAGCAGGCGTGCGAGCTGGGTCCAGTACTCCAGGCTGGTGTACTGGGTCGAGGTGTCCCGTGGGTGGGTCCACAGGCCGTGGTTGATGTGCCCTACGCAGTTCATGTTGAAGGCATTGAGCAGGATTTGCTTGGCCATCAGAGGGTCCCCCGGCGTGGCGGGTTGACGTCGTTGAGGTAGTAATTGCCGATGGCGTGGTATTTCCAGCGGACCGGGTCGTGCAAGGTGTGCACGCGGGCGTTGCGCCAATGGCGGTCGAGGTTGTGCTCGGCCAGCGTCGCTTGGCTCCCACTCAGCTCGAACAGGGCAGTGCCGGCGGCAAGCGCGATTTCCGTGCTGATGGCACGCGCTTCGGCCACGGCGATGGACGCCGCGGCGACGGTGTCGGCGGTGCTGTCGTTGCGGGCGCGGTCGAGGTATTCGCCAGCGCGTTCCAGCAGGGCTTCGGCCGCGTGCAGGCGGATCGCCAGGTGGCCGAAGCTTTTCAGCGTCAGTGGGTCATCGCTTGCCTTGTCCAGGCCTGCGTCGACCCATGGTCGGCTGCGGGTGCGCACGAAGTGCAGGGCATCCTCGTAGGCGGCGCGGGCGATGCCGGTGTCGATGGCGGCGTGAAGAAGCTGCGCCAGCGGGCCGACCGGGGTGGGGCGCTCGAAGGCGCTCTGGAAAGGCACCACGTCCGCTGCGCTGACGTAAACGTTGTCCAACAGGACCGAGCCGCTGCCGGTGGTGCGCTGACCGAAGCCGCTCCAGTCGTCGATCACCTGCACGCCCTGGCTATCGGCCGGCACGAACACCAGGTGCTGCACGCCCTGTTCATCGACCACCGACGTGGGAATACGCTGGGCGTAGATGGCGCCAGTCGCGTAGAACTTGCGGCCATTGATGCGAAAGCCGTCACCGTCACGGCTCAGGCGGGTGGTGCGTTCGTTGGCGGTCTTGGTACCCAGTTCGGCCAGGGCATTGCCGAAACGGCGGCCGGCCAGTACTTCGCCATACAGCCGCTTCTGTTGTTCGGGGCTGCCGTTTACCCGCAGTACTTCCAGGCTGTAGAAATGATTCTGTGGGATCTGCCCCAGCGAGCCGTCGGCCTGGGCGATGCGGGCGATGACCTTGGCCAGGGTGACGTTGGAAACGCCAGCGCCGCCGAAGGCCTTGGGCACACTGATGGCCCACAGGCCGGAGCGGGTGAACAGGTCCAGTTCGCTGTGCGGCAGCCGGCGTTCGCGGTCGCGCAGGGCGCTGTCGCGGCGCAGTTGTTGGGCGATTTCGTCGGCGACATGCAGGGCTTGGGTGTCGCTGGTGATGATTCTGATGGTCATGGGTTTCTCCGGGCCTTGGGAGCGCTATGCGGCCCATCGCGAGAC
>NZ_BLJG01000104.1 GCF_009932375.1 Pseudomonas juntendi | reverse complement strand
TTAGCCGCATAACTTGAACCGCCGTGTACGGAACCGTACGCACGGTGGTGTGAGAGGACGGCGGGTGTGAACCCGCCTCCTACTCGTTTACCGCTTAGGCTTCAGCGTCCCAAGGACGGTCACCTTTTTCATCCTTGACGCGGGTCGGCAGGCCCATCACGTCCAGCGCCTTGAGGAACGGCTCGGCTGGCAGCTCCTCGACGTTGACCATGCGTTTGGCATCCCACTCGCCACGGGCAACCAGCAGGGCCGCAGCCACTGGCGGTACGCCTGCGGTGTAGGAGATGCCCTGGCTGTCGGTTTCGGCGTAGGCCTCTTCGTGGTCGGCCACGTTGTAGATGAACACTTCGCGCGGTTGACCGTTCTTGGTGCCTTTGACCAGGTCGCCGATGCAGGTCTTGCCGGTGTAGCCCGGGGCCAGCGAGGCCGGGTCTGGCAGCACGGCCTTGACCACTTTCAGCGGCACCACTTCCAGGCCTTCGGCCGTTTTCACCGGCTGCTCGCTGAGCAGGCCAAGGTTTTTCAGCACCGTGAACACATTGATGTAGTGCTCGCCGAAGCTCATCCAGAAGCGTACGTTCGGCACGTTGAGGTTCTTCGAAATCGAGTGAACTTCGTCATGGCCGGTGAGGTACAGGTTTTGCGAGCCGACTACCGGCAGGTCGTCGGTACGCTTGACTTCGAACATGGTGTTGCTGGTCCACTGGCTGTTCTGCCAGCTCCACACTTGCCCGGTGAACTCGCGGAAGTTGATTTCCGGGTCGAAGTTGGTGGCGAAGTACTTGCCATGCGAACCGGCATTGACGTCGAGAATGTCGATCGAATCAATGCTGTCGAAATACTGTTGCTGCGCAAGTTTTGCGTAGCTGTTGACCACACCCGGGTCAAAGCCGACCCCGAGAATGGCGGTAATGTTCTTTTGTTGGCACTCTTCGAGGTGTTTCCACTCGTAGTTGCCGTACCACGGCGGGGTCTCGCAGATCTTGCCCGGCTCTTCGTGGATGGCGGTGTCCAGGTAGGCGACACCGGTATCGATGCAGGCACGCAGCACCGACATGTTGAGGAAGGCGGAACCGACGTTGATCACGATCTGCGACTCGGTCTCGCGGATCAGCGCCTTGGTGGCCTCGACATCGAGGGCATTGAGCGAGAAGGCCTGGATGTCGGCGGGAACCTTGAGGCTACCCTTGGCCTTGACGCTGTCGATGATGGCCTGGCATTTGGAGATGTTCCGTGACGCGATAGCGATACGACCCAGTTCGTCGTTATGCTGCGCGCACTTGTGGGCCACCACCTTGGCGACACCTCCTGCACCAATGATAAGAACGTTCTTCTTCAATTTACCTGTTGCTCCTTACTTGGGAAGCCGGCCTTACGACAGGCTGGAAACGTAGTCTTCAAAACCGAACTCACGGACGACCTCGACGCTGCCGTCGAGTTGCTTGACCGCGATGGACGGCATTTTCAAACCGTTGAACCAGTTTTTCTTGACCATGGTGTAACCGGCCGTATCTACGAACGACAGGCGATCGCCAATGGCCAATGGGCGGTCGAACTGGTACTCACCGAAGATGTCACCGGCCAGGCACGATTTGCCGCAGACCATGTAGGTGTGCTCGCCGTCGTTGGGGGCCATCTTGGCGTTCAGGCGGTAGATCAGCAGGTCGAGCAGGTGCGCTTCGATCGAGCTGTCGACCACGGCCAGGTGCTTGCCGTTGTACAAGGTGTCGAGCACGGTCACTTCCAGCGAGGCGCTGTTGGTGATGGCGGCTTCGCCAGGCTCCAGGTACACCTGCACCCCGTAGGTTTGTGCGAAGGCCTTGAGGCGCGCGCAGAAAGCGTCTACTGCGTAGTCTTCACCGGTGAAGTGGATGCCGCCGCCCAGGCTGACCCACTCGACCTGGTGCAGCAGGTGGCCGAAGCGCTCTTCGATGTGCGTGAGCATCTTGTCGAACAGGCCGAAGTCACCGTTCTCGCAGTTGTTGTGGAACATGAAACCAGAGATCTGGCCGATCACCTGCTCGATCTTGGCCGGGTCCCATTCGCCCAGGCGGCTGAACGGCCGGGCCGGGTCGGCCAGCAGGTAGTCGGAGCTGCTGACCTGCGGGTTGACGCGCAGGCCACGCACCTTGCCTTCGGACTGGTCGGCAAAGCGTTGCAGCTGGCCGATCGAGTTGAAGATGATCTTGTCGCAGTTCTCGAGCATTTCCTCGACCTCGTCGTCGGCCCAGGCCACGCTGTAGGCGTGGGTCTCGCCGGCAAACTTCTGGCGGCCGAGCTTGAGCTCGAACAGGGAAGACGAGGTGGTGCCGTCCATGTACTGCTGCATCAGGTCGAATACCGACCAGGTGGCAAAGCACTTGAGGGCGAGCAGTGCCTTGGCACCGGAGTGTTCGCGCACGTAGGCGATCTTCTCCATGTTGCTGAGCAGCTTGGTTTTATCGATGAGGTAGTACGGCGTCTTGATCATTTAAAGGCCCCCGGCCAGGCCGGCCAAAAAAAGGACACGCATTGTGCCTTCCCTTGCCGCAGATCGAAAGGGCGCAGGGCATTTTTCCTTTGCGTGGCTGCCACTGCCGGGCAGAGTCGCCGGCAGTGTCGGGTTCAGTGATACACGGCAAAGGAAACAGACAGATGACAGCCCGTATCAGTCGACCTGTCGCAACCACGCCTGTATCTGTTCCAAAGTGGCGGTAGCACCCCCGCATACCACCACCAGCACGTTCGGGTAACGCGCCATGGCGCTGGCGTCATAGGCCAGCGCCAACGCGGCGCCACAGGCGGGCTCCACCAGTAGCCGATGGTCTTGCAGAAAGCGCTCGCAAGCCTGCAGCGCGGCACGGTCGCTGACCAGGTGGCTGTGTACCGGTTGCCGACGCGTACAGGCCAGCGCCTGTTCGGCCACCCGCTTGGCACCCAGCGAGCCGGCGATCGAGGCAATGCGCGGCAACGCCACGGTGTGTCCGGCTTGCATGGCCGCGTGCAGCGAGGCAGCGCCGGTCGTCTCCACGGCCAGCACCGGCACGTCCGCCCAGCCATTGCGTTGCAGCCCCTCGACCACGCCGCTGAGCAGCCCGCCACCCCCCACCGACAGCACGACCGCATCGGGCTTGAAGCCGGTCGCAACCACTTCGTCGACCAGGCTGGCATGCCCGGCCCACAGCAGCGGGTCGTCGAAGGGGTGAATGAAGGCATCGCCAGCGCCTACCAAGGTCAGTGCCAGTTCGTTGGCTTCCTGCCACGAGCTGCCGTGTACCAGTACCTTGGCATTTTCCAGGCGCAGCAGCTCCTTGGCCCGTTCGGTGGTGGTCTCGGGCACCACCACGGTCACCGGCACCCCCAGTTTGCGCCCGGCGTAGGCCACCGCCAGGCCGGCATTGCCCCCCGATGACGACACCAGGTGCCTGGCACCCCGCGCGTAGTGAACCTCGCAGGCGTGGCCCACCCCGCGCAGCTTGAACGAGCCACAAGGCTGCAGGGCGTCAAGCTTGAGCCAGATGTTGCGCCCGGCAGCCAGCGACAGCGGGCGTGATTCGATCAGGGGCGTAGGGATGTGCAAGGTCATAGGCTGGCTCCGCGCAGTTGTTCGAGGTAGTTGTAGATGGTGTAGCGGGTCACGCCGAGTGCGCTGGCGGCCTTCTCGACGCCGCCCTTGACGATGAACAGGCCACGCTCCTGCATCACGCGCACAGCTTCGAGCTTGGCCTGCTTGTTCATTCGCCCTTGGCCGTTGCGCTGCAGTGCGCCCTGGATGATCTCGCTCATCAGCAGCGCCATGTCGGCAGGCTCGTTGGCGGTCGGCGTAGCGCCCAGGGGCTGGAAGTGCTGGAGGAACTGCATGGCCGCATCCAGGCCGGTAACATCGGTGTTCACGCACAGGCTGGCAAACGGGTGCCCGCTGCTGTCGCGGAATATCGCGGTGGCGCTGCGCAGCGTGCGGCCCTTGAGGGTAGTGGGGTAGTCGGGCAGCACCACCGGCTCACAACCCTGCTGGTCGGCCGAGGCCCGCATCAGTGCCTTGAAACCCTGATCCTGTTCCGGGGCGGCAAGGATCGGGCTGCCGATGCTGCGACCGGAAAGGTGGCCATTGACGATAGCCACCACCGAGTGCTCGGGGTGGTCGAGGTCGTGCAGGAGGATTTCCATGTTGCGCGCGGCAACGCTGCCCAAGGCCTGGATGGCGGCCTTGAGCACGGTGAGGGTGAGCTGGCGCTCGGCAGTGGGTGTCATGGGCAACGAGCCGCTTAAATCAACGATTTGTGTATATTTACACGAATCGTTGATTTTAGCGACGGTTGCCTGAAGGGCGTTGCCGTGGGGGGTCAACCCAGCGCGGGGGTGCGCGGCGGCACAATGCGGCGCGAACCGGTCGCTTCAAAGGCGGCCGCAAAGGTCAGCAGGGCATTGTCGCTGTAGGCCCGCCCGGCGAAGGTCAGGCCCACCGGCATACCGATGTCGGCCATGACGCCCATCGGTACGGTCACGGTCGGTACGCCAAGGTGGCGGATCGCCAGGTTGCCATTGGCCACCCAGACGCCGTTGCTCCAGGCGATGTCTGCCGATACCGGGTTGACGTCGGCATCCGCCGGGCCGACATCGGCCACGGTGGGGAACAGCACGGCGTCCAGGCCTTGGGCGTCCATCCAGTCTTCCAGGTCCAGCTTGCGGGTCCGCTCCAGGCCGCGCAGCCCATCGGGCAGGGTCTCGATCTGGTCCCAGGTCTTCAGGCCACGCTTGGCCATGTTGACGTATTCGTCCATGCCGGCTGCCAGGTCGTCCTCGCGGTTGGGCAGGGTGCCCGGGTCGTGCGGGAAAATCTGAGGGCCATCGACATCCGCCAGGCGGTTGAGCTTGGGGTCGCCATTGGCGCGCAGGAAATCATCGAAGCCCCAGCCCGACAGCTCCCAGAGCTCGTCGTGCAGGAATTCCTTGCTGACGATGCCGCGGTTGTACACCGTGGGTGCGCCGGGGCGGTCCCCTTCGCAGTTGGACACCAGCGGGAAATCGACTTCCTCCACTTGCGCGCCGGCCGCTTCCAGGGCCTGACGGGCCTGTTGCCACAGGGCGATAACGCTCGCGCGGGTGTGGATGCGCTGGCCGGTAGGGCCCCCGATACCGGGCTTTTGCGAAGTGCCGGCTGCGTCGTCGGCATTGATGTACATGCGCGGCACGCCGAAGCGCTTGCCCTTGAGGGCGCCGGCATCGGCGGCCAGGTCCAGGTACGACGCCGGGCGCACCGCCGAGGCCGCAGGGATGGGCACCCAGGGCTGCAGGCGCCACAGGTCGCCACGCTTGTCGGGGTCATCGGCGACCACGACGTCGAGTACCTCCAGCAGGTCGGCCATGGTGCGCGCATAGGGCACCACCACATCCATGGTCGGGGTCAGCGGCCAGTTGCCGCGCACCGAAATCACCCCACGCGAGGGCGTGTAGGCGCACAGGCCATTGTTCGAGGCGGGGCCGCGGCCACTGGACCAGGTTTCTTCGGCCAGGCCAAAGGCGCTGAAACTGGCGGCGGTAGCCGTGCCGGCGCCGTTGGACGAGCCCGAGGCGAACGGCGCGGTCAGGTAATGGGCGTTGTACGGGCTTTCGGCGCGGCCATACACACCGCGCTGCATGCCCCCGTTGGCCATGGGCGGCATGTTGGTCTTGCCCAGGCATATGGCCCCGGCGGCGCGCAGGCGCTCGATGGTGAAAGCGTCGCGCTGGGCCACCAGGTCTTTGAAGGCCGGGCTGCCCGATGCCGCAGTCAGGCCTTTGACCAGGTAGCTGTCCTTGGCAGTGTAGGGAATGCCGTCCAGCGGGCTCAGCAGCTGGCCTTTGGCGCGGCGGGCATCGGAGGCCTCGGCTTCCTGCAGCGCCTGCGGGTTGCGCACCACTACGGCGTTCAGGGCGGTGGCCGTGTCGGCGCCGTCGTAGGCATCAATGCGGGCCAGGTAGGCCTTGACCAGCTCGACCGCCGTCGTGCGGCCCGATTCGAGCGCGTCGCGCAGCTCGGCAATGGAAACCTCGGTTACCTCGATCATGCGTTCACCAAACAATGTACAGGTGGGGGCTATTGCGGGGAGTGTACAAGAAGGGCTACGCCGACGCAGGTTTGCGCAGGGGCAAATGATTTTGTGCAGGTGGGCATTGTCATGCCCGAGTACGCGGCAGGCATTGGCAGAGGCGGCCCTGTATCACCACAGGGCCACCTTCGGCGCGCGTTGTATCAGTTGTTCAGATCCGCAGCCGAATGCCGTTCAGGCACCTGGCTGGCTTCGTCGCCCCAGGTGCGGTTCACCCGGGTGCCGCGTTGCACTGCGTTGCGCTGGGCAATCTCTTGCGCCCAGCGCTGCACATTCGGGTACTCATGCACCGCCAGGAACTCTGCTGCGCCATACAGGTTGCCCAGTACCAGCTGGCCGTACCAGGGCCACACGGCAATATCGGCGATGCTGTATGCCTCACCGCCCAGGTAGCGGCTTTCGGCCAGGCGCCGGTCAAGCACATCCAACTGACGCTTGGCTTCCATGGTGAAGCGGTTGATGGCGTACTCGAACTTCTCCGGCGCGTACACATAGAAATGACCAAAGCCGCCACCCAGGTACGGCGCCGCCCCCATCTGCCAGAACAGCCAGTTCAGGCACTCGGTGCGGGCAGCAGGCGCTGTCGGCAGCAGGGCACCGAACTTTTCTGCCAGGTACAACAGGATCGAGCCGGACTCGAATACACGCACCGGTGGTTCCTGGCTGCAGTCGAGCAGCGCGGGGATCTTGGAGTTGGGGTTGACCTTGACGAAGCCGCTGGAAAACTGGTCGCCTTCGCCGATGCGGATCAGCCAGGCATCGTACTCCGCGCCAGCGTGGCCGAGCTCAAGCAGCTCTTCCAGGGCAATGGTGACCTTCACGCCGTTGGGCGTGGCCAGCGAATACAGCTGCAGCGGTTGCTCGCCCTTGGGCAGGTCCTTGTCGTGGGTAGGGCCGGCGACAGGGCGGTTGATGCTGGCGAACTGGCCCCCGGATGCAGCGTCAGGGCGCCAGACCTTGGGTGGCACGTAGGCGGGTTTGCTCATGCATGAAACTCCTTCAAGGGCGCTGAAGCGGTCAGATAAAACCGTTGACCGTCATCTATGCCACGGGTTCGCCGCCAGGCGCAAATGCAGGGTGCGCGTGCAGGCCTGGCATAACGCCAGTTTCATCCAGTTTTCATGCGGCGCCTGCGGGGCCAGGCCTATGCTGGGTTATCGCATTGCCACGCAAGGAGCCGCTGGCCGATGACTCTCCCCCGTTGCGTGTTGACGCTGGCGCTGTGTGCCTGCCTGCTGGCCCATGCCGAGGCTGCGCAATGGGCAGCAGGCCTGCATCACATGACCCTGACCGACCCGGTCGATAACCGGCCAATGCAGGCGCTGGCGTTCTACCCAGCGCTGGGCCAGGCCCGCAGTAGCCGTATCGATGGCTACCCGCTCGAGGTGGCCGAAGAGGCCCCCATCGCCATGGGGCGCTTCCCGCTGTTGGTGCTGTCGCACGGCAATACCGGCAGCCCGCTGGCGTTGCATTACCTGGCTACGGCGTTGGCGCGCGCAGGGTTCGTGGTGGTGGCGGTGGTCCACCCCGGGGACAACACCCGCGACCACAGCCGCCTGGGCACCCTGAGCAATCTGTATGGCCGGCCGTTGCAGCTCAGCGCGGCGATCACCGCGGCCCGCGCAGACAGCGTGGTGGGCCCGTACCTGACGGACGGCAAGGTGGGTGTGATCGGCTACTCGGCGGGTGGTGAAACGGCGTTGATCTTGTCTGGCGCGCACCCGGACCTGGAGCGTTTGCGCCAGTACTGCCTGGAACGCCCCAACGACGCCGACGCCTGCAAGACCCACGGCATATTGATAGCCGACCGCAGTGAGCTTGGCCCCAAGGCCGACCCGCGTGTCGGCGCGGTGATGTTGATGGCGCCGCTCAGCCTGCTGTTCGGGCGGCATGCCCTGGCCGGGGTGCAGGTGCCGGCACTGATCTACAGCGGCGACAGCGACCAGTTGGTGGCCGTGGACCGCAACGCCGCAGCGCTGGCCCGCAAGCTGCCAGTCACACCGGATTACCGACTGTTGGCCGGTGCAGGGCATTTCGTGTTCATGGCCCGTTGCGATGCCGAGCAATACCAGCGCATGCCGGTGCTGTGCAAGGATGCCGAAGGCGTTGACCGTCGGCATATCCACCACTCACTGCAACGTGAAACCGCAGCGTTCTTCAGCGAGGCGCTGGGGGCGCCGCAATTGGCCGAGCGCTCAGCGGCCACGGCCACGGCGCGCCAGTAGCAGCGTCAGCCCGACGCCGGCCAGTGCCAGCAGGGCGGCCACGCAGAAGATCGAGGCATAGCCCAGGTGCGCGGCAACCGCCCCCATTACCGGCCCGGCGAGGGCCAGGGCCATGTCGAAGAACACCGCGTAGGCGCTCAGCCCGGCACCCCGGCTGCTGCTGGGTACCTGCCTGATGGCTTCGACGCCCAGTGCCGGGTACACCAGCGACAGCCCAAAGCCGGTCAGCCCGGCGCCCAGCAACGCCCACGGTGGTGAGGGCGCCAGCCACAGCAGGCCAAGGCCGAGCACTTCGGTGGCCATGCAGGCGACCGCGACGTTGTAGCCACCAAAGCGATTGACCGCGTTGACGAACAGCAGCCGGGAGATGATGAAGCACACGCCAAACGCGCTCAGGCACCAGGCTGCTCCGGCCCAGCCACGCTCAAGGTAATACAGGGTGACAAAGGTGGTCAGGGTGCCGTACCCGATGGAAGCGAGGGTCAGGCCAACACCACACGGCGCCACCCGGCCGAACGCCGACCAGAAGGGCAGGCGCTCGCCGCGCGTCACAGCCACGTCGGGGCGTTTGCGCAGCACCAGCAGGGCAATGGCTGCCAACCCCAGCAGCGCCGGGCCCAGCACGCTGAAGCTCAGCCCGTCCACGGCCAGCACCCCCACCGGCGCGCCGATGGCGATGGCACCGTAAGAGGCGATGCCGTTCCATGAAATGACCCGGGCGGTGTGTTCAGGGCCGACCTGGCTGATTCCCCAGCTCAGGGTCGCCACGCCGATCAACCCCTGGGCTATGCCCAGCAGCAGGCGCCCGGCAAGCAGTAGGCCCAGGCTGAGGGTTGGCAGGTTCAGCGCCCAGGCGGACAGCAGGGTCAGCACGCCGCAGCCGGCGATACCCAGCAGGCCATAGCGTATTGCCCGCTTGCCGCCCAAGGTATCGGCCACCTTGCCGGCTAATGGCCGGCTGAGCAGGGTGGCCAGGTATTGCAAGGCGATGGTCACGCCCGCTATCACGGCGCCGAAGCCCAGCTGATCGTGCACATGGCTGGGCAGTACCGCGATCGGCAGGCCGATGCAGAGGAAGGCAATGAAGGTGTAGAAGACAATCGACAGGATTTGCAGGGTTATGTGCAAGCTATCGCTGGGGGGAGCAGGTTGTTGCGCGGTCATGGGCTCGTTCGCGGGCGGGCGGTTGGGCGTGAACCCATCATGGCCGTTGCGCGAAGGAAATGAAAGCAGGCTAACGAATTTTTCGTGGAGAGGCCTGCGCTGTGGCGCAAGGCCTAGCCGCCGATGGCGGCCAGGCCTTACCGCTCAATCAGACCAACACACCCTGGCTACGCAGGTAGTCGTCGTAGGTACCGCTGAAGTCCACCACGCCATCGGCCGAGAGCTCGATGATGCGGGTAGCCAGCGACGAAACGAATTCGCGGTCGTGGCTGACGAACAGCAGGGTGCCTGGGTAGTTTTCCAGCGCCAGGTTGAGTGCTTCGATCGACTCCATGTCCAGGTGGTTGGTCGGTTCGTCCATCACCAGCACGTTGGGTTTTTGCAGGATCAGCTTGCCGAACAGCATGCGGCCTTGTTCACCACCGGAAATCACCTTCACCGACTTGAGGATCTCGTCGTTGGAGAACAGCATGCGCCCCAGGGTGCCGCGGATCACCTGCTCGCCGGATGTCCACTGGCCCATCCAGTCGAACAGGGTCATGTCGTCTTCGAAGTCGTGGGCGTGGTCTTGCGCGTAGTAGCCGACTTCGGCGCTGTCGGTCCACTTCACCGAACCGGCATCCGGGGTCATTTCGCCGACCAGGGTACGCAGCAGGGTGGTCTTGCCGATACCGTTCGGGCCGATGATCGCCACGCGCTCACCCGCTTCCACGGTAAGGTCGAAGTTCTTGAACAGCACCTTGTCATCGAAGGCTTTGGCCATTTTCTCGACGACCACGGCCTGGCGGTGCAGCTTCTTGGTCTGCTCGAAGCGAATGAACGGGCTGACGCGGCTGGACGGTTTCACTTCGGCCAGCTGGATCTTGTCGATCTGCTTGGCGCGCGAAGTGGCCTGCTTGGCTTTCGACGCGTTCGCCGAGAAGCGGCTGACGAAGGTCTGCAGTTCGGCGATCTGGGCTTTCTTCTTGGCGTTGTCCGCCAACAATTGCTCGCGCGACTGGGTGGCGGCCGTCATGTACTCGTCGTAGTTGCCCGGGAACAGGCGCAGCTCGCCGTAGTCCAGGTCAGCCATGTGGGTGCACACGCTGTTGAGGAAGTGGCGGTCGTGGGAAATGATGATCATGGTGCTGTTACGCGCCGTGAGGATCGTTTCGAGCCAGCGGATGGTGTTGATGTCCAGGTGGTTGGTCGGTTCGTCGAGCAGCAGCACGTCCGGGTCCGAGAACAGCGCCTGGGCCAGCAGCACACGCAGCTTCCAGCCAGGGGCCACTTCGCTCATCGGGCCGAAGTGCTGCTCCAGCGGAATACCCAGGCCCAGCAGCAGTTCGCCGGCGCGCGACTCGGCGGTGTAGCCGTCCATTTCGGCGAATTCGGTTTCCAGTTCGGCGACGGCCATGCCGTCTTCCTCGGACATTTCCGGCAGCGAGTAGATACGGTCGCGCTCAGCCTTGACCTTCCACAGCTGGCCGTGGCCCATGATCACCGTGTCGATGACGGTGAATTCCTCGTAGGCGAACTGGTCCTGGCGCAGCTTGCCCAGGCGGGTGTTGGGTTCGAGCATGACCTGGCCACCCGAAGGCTCCAGGTCACCGCCGAGGATCTTCATGAAAGTCGACTTGCCGCAGCCGTTGGCGCCGATCAGGCCGTAGCGGTTGCCGTTGTTGAATTTGACAGAAACGTTTTCGAACAGCGGCTTGGAGCCGAACTGCATGGTGATGTTGGCGGTGGAGATCAAGGAGCTTACCTATCAATAACTTACGTGGCTTCTTCGCAGCTGCGGACCAATTTGGTACCAGTCTGGCGCTTTTCCAGTTCTGACCAGTGGTTGGACGAGTCAATCCAGCGCGCATAAGTCGATAAGAGCATCTGCACGCCATGCCCGAGCTGTTGGGCGATAAATGTGGGGTTGAGACCAGACATTGAGCGTATTGTCGCATAGGTGTGGCGGCAGTTATACGGGGGCGGTACCTGATCCCCAAACCTGCGAGGATCGGCCCGCCATGGTTGATGCCGGTCGGACGTGACCGTCCCCCCCCCCTTGAAGGATGACTTGATGAATTCCAACCACAGTGTCTATGCCGTCGATCATATTGGCTTCGCCGTCAGCTCACTGGAAGAAGCCATTCGCTTCTGGACAATCGGGCTTGGTTTCACACTCGAACGCCAGTCGGAAATGGGAGGACCATTCATTCTCGATGTAACCGGCACCGCCGACCCGAAGGTGCGAACGGCGATAGTGAAAGGGCCGGATGGCAGCCGAGTGGAACTGCTGGAATATTCGCAGGGTGCCCGCCACGGTGTCACCCCGCCTACGGCATCTGCGATTGGCTCAGCGCATCTGGCATTGAGCGTGCAAGACATGCACGCCGTACTCGGTCGCATCGAGCAAGCGGGCTGGAAGGCCAGGGGTACGCCTCAACCGATTCCCGCAGGCCCACGCAAGGGTACGCTGGTGGTGTATGTGACCGGGCCAGACAACATTACGCTGGATCTGATGCAGGCGGCTGAGTAGCTTTCTGCGCTCGCCTGATGTGTGCTGTCTTCAAACGGGTGCACGGGCAAGCTCTTTGCTTGCTCACCGTCAGTACATGCGTCAATGCAATAAACAGGGTCTGGCGAGAACCCAACTCAAGCGTGCAAGATCGATCATTCTTCATGCCATCGGGTGCATTCATACCCAAGCATACGCCCGTAGTGTTCATCAGCGGCCTCATCGGCTGCCTTGATCACAGCACCCTGCATAAGCGCCTGTCTCCGCTTCCGGTCTTCGTGCCTGACCTGCTTGGGTATGGCCGTCTAAGTGGTGTTACGCCATGCAACGTGAATATCCCTTCTCAGATCGAGCACCTGCACCGAGAGATCGGCAAGCACGCCCAGGTAGGCGAGTACACCTGGTCGGTCACTCCGTGGGCGGAGTTGTAGCCATGCTCTATGCGAGGCGTTATCGAGATCAAGTAGCCAGCATCACAAGCGTAGAGGGCAATTTTTCACTGAAAGATGCGTTCTGGTCTTCTAGTGTGGCAAAAATGTCTGCGCAAGAAACAGAGGCTCTGCTAGCCGACTATCGTGCAAATCCGAAAGCCTGGATGGAGCGCGCAGGGGTTGCTTCTAGCCAGCAACGCCTTGAGGTTGCTATGGCCCGGTTGGCTCATCAACCCTCCAGCACAGTGCAAGCCATGGCCCGATCAGTGCTGGTCGAGACCGTAGGTGATGATTACCACGATGCCTTGAAGGCGGTATTTTCTTCTATTCCTGTGCACCTGCTGGCCGGAGAGCGCTCCCGGGCCGAATGGGATGTACCTGACTGGGCGATAGCACAGTCGGCCAGTGTCACCATCATGCGTGAGGTGGGCCATCTGATGATGCTTGAGCAGCCACAGGCATTTGCACAGGAGATCGCCCAGACACTCAATCAGGTTTGATCGGATTCACGGAGCAGCGCACTACAACCTAGGTAAGGGTAATGGTGACCGACTCATTGCTGCCCTTCACATGGGGGCAGTCGGCCAGAAGCACATGGTAGACAAGACAGCTACCCAACCTCGATCAGATTCGAATTTGATCTACTGAATTGCCGCATGGCCGGGGTATCGTTATCAGTGGCTGGCGAATTCACAAGTATTGAGGGAACATTCGGAGTATCAGGTACTAGCCTCCAAGGAACGGAAATGGCACTGACCAGCAAAATCACTCCCTATGACCTCACTTGGCCCGCCCGCTTTCTGGCAGACAAGCCACTCATCGCTTCGGCCTTTGGCGATGAACTGATCGCCATACAGCATGTTGGAAGTACCTCCGTTCCAGGGCTCGCGGCGAAGCCTGAGATCGATGTGCTCATCGAGGTTCACGATCATAGCAACGCCTCGGCGCGGGATGAGGTGTTGATGGGCTTGGGATATGTGCGAGGAAGCGACTTATCGGAAGGGCATCATTTCTATCGGCGTAATGTGGATGGGATTCGCACGCACAAGCTCCACGCTTGTGTCCGTGGCCACCTTGCGATCACCCAGATGGTGGGGTTCAGAGATTTGCTTAGATGCGATGCCTTGATGCGCCAGCAATATGAAGCGCTGAAGCTCCAACTTGAGTCGAGCAATACAGGTGGGATGGCTGAGTATCTGGAGAAAAAGTCTCCGTTTATTATCGCGGCACTAGTGCATGCCGGCATCGTACCTGGATGACCGATCGGTTGCTAAGCGGCGTCGGTATCAAGTGTCTGCATTGGGTCGGTAGCGGTCATCCACGACCGGAAGCTTGCGACCCATTGCAGACACTCACGCAAAGGAGCACTGCAAACCCAGGCCTCCGATCGCCATTACTGCTGGCTCTGGTTTGAGTTTTGCGCCGTTACGGTATCTCTGGTTTGTTCCATGCGGTGTTTGCGACATCCCTTTTCGTACAGAGCCTAGGCCGGTCTTGCGGCGCCCGTTGGATTTCTCTTGCGCATCAGTCTGCGCTTTCAGATCACACACCGATGCTGCCTGGTGATGAAGAACTCGGTGCATCGGGCAGCTTTCGTCATGCTGACGCGGTACTGGTTGTTCAGAATGGGGCAAGGGCCGTATTATCAGGCCGGTGTCTCGGTTTGTGCTGAGACTCACTTCCTTCGAAGGACATGAGCATGGGAAAATATTTCGGTAATTCAGGCCTGTTCAAGGCGGCTTCGTATTCCTGCAACGAACTCTTAGTCAGTGGTATCGCTAGCTGGGAGCGGAAAAATATTGCCCTGAATACGAAGGAGTTTTTGATATGTCCAAAGAATTATTCGGAGTTTCTGCTCTAGGTTTAATGGTGGTCGGTGAGTTCTGTGCAATCTACAGTGAGGTCGTGGTCGCTAAACTCGCGCAGACGGGAAGTGCTTCATGGGGCGCTATCAGCTTTCCCTTGGTGCTGATGTGTTTTGCAGGGATTTGCCTACTGGCGGCATACTGGCTTGGATACGTTGCAGTCGGTGACATCTGGATCGTCACCGTAGTATCGGTCACCTCGTTGTTGCTTCTCGAGCCCGTAATCGTGTGGTCTCTTTTTCATGAATTCCCAGGACGGGGAGCGCTCATTGGCTTTATCCTAGGGGCCTTGGGGATGCTGGCCACTGTATTGCTTTAACTCACTCTTCTGGCCCAGCATCTACTGCTGGGCCAGTTCGCACGCATTGCATTAATTTTCCGTCTGGTACCGTTGCCTGGGCCAGTCAGTGAAATGGGATCCGGCAGCATCGGCCTTTGACTGGATGCGCTCTGGAATCCCTTCCCGATGAACCGAGACATCCTTCGCCCCATCCGCTATGATCCGGGGCCAGCAACCCATGCAAACTGTGCAATGCGCGGGCGATTCAGGACCTCCTGTCACTCGTGCCTAGGTAGATCAGGGTACCGGATTACCCTGAGTCATGAATGAGGACGTTATGAAACACATAGTGGGAATTTCCGCAGCCATCGTTATGGCGTGTAGCCTGTCAGCACAGGCGGATGAGAAAGTACCTGCCCCAAACGAGAAGAATTGTTCGGGTAGCACGTACGATCAGATCCTCGCCAGTCTTTCGAAAGACGCTGATCGCAATGAATTCATTTACAACTGCAAGAGTTTTGAACAAGCTCGAAAACACACAGAGTGGAAGTTCGAGAAGAGCCCACCGGACGATTTCTGACCGCTGATGTGATTCAATGCTCGGCTCTGCACGTCGATACAGGTTTACCTTCGGTCGAACGACGTTATGGAGAAATAACCCCGTTTGGAGCAGAGCTAGTCAGACTGTGTGAAAGCCCACTGATCGGCCTTACACGCCCCGACTTGTGCGGGGCGTTGTTTTTTACTGAAAAAAGCGCTTCATCAGCGCTGACACCTCCTTTGAAGTATTACAGCTGAGCGCCCGCAATCCCCCGGACGATCACCGAGCTGTCGGCGGCCGCTTGCGGGTGCCAGCCAATAAAGGTATGGCCTACATCTGAATCTGGTATTTCATCTGCACGCGCACAGCTGATTAGCATCGTCGATGTCTTTCTGTCGACGAGAACAATAACGTGAACCTTGGATCGATCATTACCCGAAGTGCCCGCTACTGGGCGGACCACATCGCCGTGGCGGACAGCCAGACGCGCCTGACCTACGCGCAGTTGGAACGGCGCAGCAACCGCCTGGCGTCAGCGCTGGGTACGCTTGGCGTGGGCGTTGGCGAGCATGTGGCGATTCTTGCCGCCAACCGCGTGGAACTGGTCGAAGCGGAAGTGGCGCTGTACAAGGCGGCGATGGTCAAGGTGCCGATCAATGCGCGGCTGTCGGTGGATGAAGTGGTGCGGGTACTGGAAGACTCCTGCACTGTCGCACTGATCACCGACGCGCGCTTTGCCGAGTTGCTGGCTGCCCGACGCGCGGAGTTGCCGCTGCTGCGCCAGCTGATCGTGCTGGACGGCCAAGGGGGCGACCTGGGCTATTGCGCGTTGCTGCAGCTTGGCAGCGAGGCACCGCTGGGGCTGGACCCGGCCGACGATGCGCTGGCCGTGCTGCATTACACCTCTGGCAGCTCGGGCGTGCTCAAGGCCGCGATGCTGTCGTTCGGCAACCGCAAGGCGCTGGTGCGCAAGAGCATTGCCAGCCCCATACGCCGCTCCGGGCCGGGCGACGTCATGGCCCACGTGGGGCCTATCACCCATGCCAGCGGCATGCAGATCATGCCGCTACTGGCGGTGGGCGCCTGCAACCTGTTGCTTGATCGGTATGACGACCGCCTGTTGCTGGAAACCATCCAGCGCGAGCGGGTTACGCGGCTGTTCCTAGTACCGGCAATGATCAATCGCCTGGTCAACTACCCCGGCGTCGAACACTTCGACCTGTCCAGCCTGAAGCTGGTCATGTATGGCGCCGCACCCATGGCCCCGGCCCTGGTGAAAAAGGCCATCGAACTGTTCGGGCCAATCCTCGTACAAGGCTACGGCGCCGGGGAAACCTGCTCGCTGGTCACTGTGCTGACCGAGCAGGACCATTTGGTGGAAGACGGCAATTACCAGCGCCTGGCCTCTTGCGGGCGGTGCTACTTCGAGACCGACCTGCGGGTAGTCAACGAAGCCTTCGAGGATGTAGCCCCCGGTGAAGTTGGCGAGATCGTGGTCAAGGGCCCGGACGTGATGCAGGGCTATTGGCGCGCCCCGGCGCTCACCGCCGAAGTGATGCGCGACGGTTATTACCTCACGGGCGACCTGGCCACGGTCGATGCACAGGGGTACCTGTTCATTGTCGACCGCAAGAAGGAAATGATCATCTCCGGCGGGTTCAACGTGTACCCCAGCGAGGTGGAGCAGGTGATCTACGGCTTCCCCGAGGTGTTCGAGGTGGCGGTGGTCGGCGTGCCGGACCCGCAGTGGGGCGAAGCGGTGCGTGCGGTGGTGGTGCTCAAGGCGGGCGCACAGCTGCAGGTCGATGAGCTGATCGAGCGTTGCGGCCGGGCGCTGGCCGGTTTCAAGAAGCCGCGCGGCGTCGATTTTGTCAGCGAACTGCCAAAAAACCCTAATGGCAAGGTGGTGCGCCGCCTGGTCCGGGACACCTACTGGCAACACAGCGAACGTCGCATCTGACCAGGAGCATGACCATGTACCAACCCAGTGCCAAAGCTGCGCAGATTATCGAAGCAATCGAAGGTTTCGTCCGTGACCAGGTACGCCCGCTGGAGCAGCAAGCCCAGCTGGACTGGGCGCGCCCGCATCCGCAACCAGTGCTGCGCCAGGTGTGGAAGCTCGCCAGCGAGCAGGGCCTTTACACCGTCATGCTGCCTGAAAGCATGGGCGGTGCCGGCCTGAACGTGGCCGACCTGTGCGCGGTCAAGGAGGCCACGGTGCTGACCGGCTCCATGTTGGCCTCACACGTGTTGGGCGAGCTGTCGGGGCCGCCGCGGGTCGGCCACCTGTTCAAGGTGGCAAGCCCCTACCAGGTCGAGCGCTTTCTCAAGCCGGTGTGCAGTGCTGAAAAGGCCGTGTGCTTCGCCCTGACCGAAGCCGAGGCCGGCTCCGACGCCACCGCCATCAGCACCCAGGCACGTCGCGACGGCGACCACTATGTGCTCAGCGGCAGCAAGCGGTACATCTCCGGAGCCACGTACGCCGACCTGGCCGTGTTGCTGGCGGTGACCGGGCCAGGGAAGGGCGCCGAGGGTATTTCGGCATTCTTCGTCGACCTTGACGCCCCAGGGGTGCGCATCAACAGCGATTATGCGGTGATGTCTGGTGGCGGTGCCCATGGCGACATCCTGCTCGATCAGGTGCGTGTGCCGGCGGCCAACCTGATCGGCGAGGAGGGGCAGGGGTTCAAACTGGCCATGGGGCGGATCACCCTCAACCGCCTGCTGCATTGCCCGACCCTGCTGGGGATGGCCGGCTTGGCCCTGAACCTGTCGATCGAGCATGCGCGCAGCCGCAAGCAGTTCGGCCAGCCCATTGCCATGTTCCAGGCGGTCAACCACATGATCGCCGACATGGCCACCGAGCTGCACGCTGCGCGCAGCATGGTGTACGCCACGGCCCAGGTGAACGATGCCGGGGGCGATATCCGCACCCAGGCGCCGATGTGCAAATTGTTCGTCTCCGAGGCGGCGTTCCGCATCGCCGACAAGGCGGTGCAGGTGCACGGCGGTGCCGGGCTGTTGCAGGGCCACCCAGTGGAGTGGATATTCCGCGCCACGCGGATGATGCGGATCCTCACCGGCACCAGCGAGATCCAGCGCAACACCATCGCCAAAGGGGTGCTGATGCCTGCCTGACCGATGGGCCGCCCTGTCGGCGGCCTTTTTGCATCGCCCCACAACAATAACAAGAGTACTCCCCATGACTGCGGATTCTTCCCTGCCCAACCCCCGTACCGCCTGGCTGGTGGCCGCGCTGCTGGCCCTGCTGATGCTGGTCAACTTTCTCGACAAGGTGGTCATCGGCCTGGTAGCGGTGCCGATGAGCGCCGAACTGGGCCTGACGGCTACCGAGTTCGGCCTGATCGGCGGCGCCTTGCACTGGTTCTTCGCGATCTCCGCCGTGGTCGGTGGCTTCATGGCCAACCGGCGCCCCACCCGCACCTTGCTGCTGGGCATGGGCCTGTTCTGGGCGCTGATCCAGCTGCCCATGCTGTTCGCCACCTCACTGTGGGCCATCGTTGCCTGCCGGGTGCTGCTGGGCATCGGTGAGGGGCCGGCATCGCCGGTGGCCACCCATGCACTGTACAAGTGGTTCCCCAACGACCGACGCAACCTGCCAGTGGCCCTGCTGCATGCCGGCAGTGCCATGGGGCTGCTGGTGGCAGGGGCGATGATCCCCTGGGTCAGCCTGCATTACGGCTGGCGGACCAATTTCATCATCCTGGCGCTGATCGGCCTGCTGTGGAGCCTGCTGTGGTGGCGGCTGGGCCAGGAGGGCACCCTCGAGCGCCTGCGCGCCAGCCAGCTCAAGGCCGATGAACCGGCTATTCCCTATCGCCGGCTGCTGGGGGACCCCAGCGTGCTGGGCAACTACCTGTGCCACTTTGCCGCCAACTGGTCGTTGGCGCTCACGCTGACCTGGGTGCCCAGC
This sequence comes from Pseudomonas juntendi, assembly GCF_009932375.1. Taxonomy (GTDB): domain Bacteria; phylum Pseudomonadota; class Gammaproteobacteria; order Pseudomonadales; family Pseudomonadaceae; genus Aquipseudomonas; species Aquipseudomonas juntendi. The sequence goes on along the minus strand of NZ_BLJG01000104.1, from coordinate 42,454 downwards.
TACCTCCAGGTTGGCCTGGGTATCGACCCGCTGCAGACCGGCCGCCTCTTCGTGATGTTCGTGGTCGTGACCACGCCGCTGAGCTTGCTACTGGCCTGGTTCTCCCAGCGCCTGATGCGTCGCCGCGTGCCGTCACGTGTGGCACGCGGCGTGTTCGTTTCAGTGTGCCTGATACTGGCTGGCCTGTTGTCGGCGTCGCTGATGCTGCCTGGCCTCAGTACAGTAGCAAGGGTTGCCGCGCTGACGCTCAGTGGGGGCCTGGCGCTGGTGATGTATTCCGTGGGCCCGGCCATGCTCGCCGAGTTCACCCCGGCGGCCCAGCGCGGCGGCATCCTCGCCATGGGCAATGGCATTGCCTCGTTGGCCGGGCTGGCAGCACCGCTGGTGACGGGCTTGCTGGTTCAAGGCGCGGGCAGCGCACACCCGGCGGGGTATGCCCAAGGCTTTCTGGTATGTGGCGCGGTGCTAGTAGTGGCCGGGCTTGTGGGGGTGGCCACGCTGAACCCGCAGCTGACCCAGCAGCGCCTGCGCGTGCCGGTTGCCGCTGGCGGGAAGGCGCGCGCTCAGACCGCTAGCTGAGCGCCGGGCATGGCCTCCAGCGGCTGCGCTTCTTTGCCGATCAATTCGCCTCGCCAGCGGCCGCTGTTGACCAGGTCGATCAGCACGCTGCGCACCAGGTCGCGCAGGCAACCGGCGGCGAACGACAGGGGCTTGTGCTGGGAGTGCGCCAGGGCAATGGTGCGGCTGATGGCCGGTTCGACGATACGCCGCGCCGCCGTGGGTTCCAGCAATGTGCTCAGTGGCGGCCAGTTGCTGATGGTCGCAGCCAGGCCCGCGCGCACCAGGCTGGCGATGCCGGGCGCCGATTGCTGTTCGTAGGCGGCGGCCAGGGGCACGGCGGCCTGCATCGCCGCTTGCTCTATGCGCCGGCGCAGGTGCAGCGTTCTGGGCGGCAGCACCAGCCGGGTGGCTGCGGCTTCGGCGAGGCTGATGGTGTCGGGGGTGCCAGGGGCTGATGCACCGACCCAGTACAGCGCCTCGGTGAAGATCGGCTCGGCCTCGACATGCTCGAGTTCTTCGGCATTGGGTACCACGCCGAAGTCCACCTTGCCCAGCTCGATGGCCTGGCCGCCTTCACGGCTGAGGCCATCCCACACGGTCAGCGTCACGCCGGGGAAGCGCTGTTCGGCGCGCCTGAGAATTTCCGGCAACAGCAGGTCGGCGGCCGTGGCCGGAATGGAGATGGCCACATGGCCCTTGGGGTCGCCGCGGCTGGATTTCAGCTCATCCTTCACCGAGTCCAGTTTCTGTACCACTTGCCGGGCCACCTCGTAGAGCTGGCGCCCGGCATCGGTCAGGGCAATGCCATCGTGCTGGCGGTCGAGCAACTGCATTTCCAGTTCACTTTCCAGCAGGCCGATCTGCCTGCTCAGCGCCGGCTGGGCAATGTAGGCGCGACGTGCAGCCGAAGAGAAGCTGCCAGCGTCGACGATGGCGATCAGATAGCGGAGCTGTTTCAAGGTCATCGGAGCGGTTCCAAGGGTATGCCGAACTGATATGGCACGTATCCGAACACGTTATTTGTGGGGTTCGGAGCGCGGCTCCTAGTATCACCCCGAAAGCGCTTGCCAAAGCAAGCCGGCCAGGACCACACAACAACAAGAGGCCAAGCCCGATGAAGCCATTTGCCCTGCTGCGCAGCACCCTGTGCATCAACGCCAGCCTGCTGAGCCTGTGCGTGGCGGCCGCGCCACTGCCCGTAGACTTGACGCCGGTGGGGGCCGAACGCGGGCCCAGTAGTGACGGCCGCATTCCGGCCTGGAACGGCGGCCTGCACGCGGGACAAGTGTCGCTGACGGTCAACGGCACGCCACTGGACCCCTATGCCGATGAGCGGCCGCTGTATGTGATCAGCGCCAGCAACTACACCCAGTACCGCGAACAGTTGACCGCGGGGCAGGTGGCCTTGATGCAGCGTTATCCCAAGTCGTTTCGCCTGCTGGTGTACCCCTCGCATCGCAGTGTCGCGGTGCCGCCACGTGTCAGCGAGTGGGCCCGGCACAATGCCGCCAGCGCCCGCCTGGTCAATCACGGCAACGGCGTGGCGGGCTTCGCCGGCGTGGTGGCATTCCCCCGGCCGGGCAATGGCCTGCAGGTGTTGTGGAACCACCTCACGCGGCCGCGCAACGGCAGCTACAGCCTGGCCTCGGACAGCATTACCCCGCGTGGTGATGGCCGCTTCGCAACGATCAGCCTGCAACAGAACTTCGCCCGCCCTGACGGGCTGGAAGGCGGCCAGGCGGGCAACGTGCTGTATTACCTGAGTTACCGCATGACCGCGCCGTCGCGCCTGGCGGGCGATGCCGTGGTGCTGCACGAAACCCTCGACCAGGTGGCCCAACCGCGCCTCTCGTGGCTGTACAGCAGCAGCCAGCGGCGGGTGCGTCGCGCCCCGGCGCTGGCCTATGACAGCATCACCCCGGGCACGGCCGGCCTGCGCACCGCCGACAGCCGCGACATGTTCAACGGCGCCCCGGACCTCTACCAGTGGACCCTCGTCGGCAAGAAGGCCCTGCACGTACCGTATAACAGCTACCGTCTGGCTTCGCCGCTGCTCGGTTATGCCGCGCTGATCGGGCCTGGCCATGTCAACCCGCAACCCACACGCTACGAACTGCACCGGGTGTGGGAAGTGGTGGGCACCCTCAAGCCTGGGGCGAAGCACCTGTACGCCAGCCGCCGCTATTACCTGGACGAAGACAGCTGGGCCATCCTCGAGGCGGATTTCTTCGACCACGAGGGCCGGCTGTGGCGCACCGCCCAGGCGCACAGTTACTACCACGTCACGGGCCAGGCGCTGGTCAATGCCATGGAGGCGATCTATGACCTGCGCACTGGCCGCTACCAGCTGTCTGGCCTGACCAACGAGCAGCCCAGGCCATACGTCTTCGACGTACGCACCCATGCGTCCTACTTCTCCCCCGGGGCATTGCGCAGCCAAGGGTTGCGTTGAAACAGGCCCCTCATCGCTTCCGAGCACCGTCATACCCTTTGCAAGCGCCAGGTTTAGCGCCGCTCGTCTCAGGGCGGCGCTGTTGGTTATTCAAGGGGTGACGATATTGAAACGCCCGTCAGGCTCGTCCAGCCCTGCCATGAAACGCATGAACTTGACGCGCTCACCCCTGATGGCGATATCACCCACGGTTGCTTCCTTGAGAAAGCCGGTCTGCTTCAGGGCGATGCGGTCCAGGGTCGCCTTGCTCATGTTCACTTCGACATCTGCCTGCCCATGGCGGGTGTGGTCGCGGTGGGTGAGCACCCCGTTACGCAGGGTCAAGGCGTAGTCGTCGTTCAGGTCGGTGAAGTGCCAGTTGATGGTCAGGTCCTGCTCGGCTGCCTTGGCGGCATCCACGCGCACACCCAGGTAGTCGAAGAACAGCGTCGGGGTCAGGGCGCGTATCAGGTCGTCCGCGCTGCCGCCTTTGCTGGCGGCAGGTGCCACGCCGTTGCGCAGCTCTTGCGCACCGGTCAGGTACGCGTTGCGCCAGGTGGCGTTTTCGCTCTGATAGCCCAGTTGCTCCAGGGCGTCGGCCTGCAGCTCGCGCGCGGCGCGGTTGTCGGGCTGGGCGAACACCAGGTGCCGCGTCAGCTCGGCAACCCAGCGGTAATCACCGCTGCTATAGGCCTCACGGGCCAGGGTCAGCACCCGCTCGGCGCCACCCAGGGCCTTTACGTAATGCGTACCGGCTTCGCCAGGCGGCAAAGGGTCCAGGGTTGCCGGGTTGCCGTCGTAAAAGCCCATGTAGCGCTGATACACCGCCCGCACGTTATGGCTGAGCGAGCCGTAGTAGTCGCGGCTGTACCATTTGCTGGCCAGCCGGGGCGGCAAGCTGGTCAGCTCGGCGGCGATTTCGGTAGGGCCCAGGCCGCGGTTGATCAGGCGCAGGGTCTGGCTGTCGATGAAGGCGTACATGCCGCGCTGATCGGCCAGGTAGTCGCGTATCGCCGCGCTGCCCCAGGTTGGCCAGTGGTGCTGGGCAAACACCACGTCGGCCTGCTCGCCATAGCGCACCAGCGACTGGTCGAGGTAGTGCGCCCACACCTTGGCATCGCGCACCTGGGCACCGCGCAGGGTCAGCACGTTGTGCTGCACGTGGGTGGCGTTCTCGGCCATGCACAAGGCCTTGAACTGCGGAAACCACAGGTTCATTTCAGCCGGCGCCTCGGTGCCAGGGGTGAGCTGGAACTCAATGTCGACCCCGTCGATGCGCAGGGTCTCGAAGGACTGTTCGATCAGCCGGGTCGGGGCGATCAGGCTGACCGTGGCATTGGCTGGCACGCCTTTGCCGAGGCCGGCATCCACCTGGCCGCGTGGCCCGCGGGGCAGTGGCGCGCCGTACATGTACTGCGCACGGCGCTTCATTGCCGGGCCGGCCAGCACGTTTTCGCTGACGGCATGTTCGAAGAACCCTTGTGGGGCGATGACCTGTACCTTACCGGCCTTGACGTCCGCCTCGTCGACCACCCCACGTACCCCGCCGAAGTGATCGACGTGCGGGTGGGTGTAGATCACCGCCACCACCGGCCGCTGCGGGCGATGGCGCATGTACATGGCCAGCCCGGCCCGGGCGGTTTCCACCGACAGCAGCGGGTCCATCACGATCAGGCCGTGCTCGCCTTCGATCAGGGTCATGTTGGCCAGGTCCAGGCCGCGCACCTGGTAGATGCCCTCGCGGACCTTGTATAACCCGGCAAGGGTGTTGAGCTGGGCCATGCGCCACAGGCTCGGGTTGACCGTGGCCGGTGCATGGCCTGCCAGGAAGGCGTAGCGCTGCAGGTCCCAGACGGTCTTGCCGGCGGCATTGACCACGGGCTGGTCGACGGCTTCGAGCAGGCCGCGGCGGGCATTGTCGAAGTCGCTGCGGTCGTCGAAGGGCAGGCGCTGCAACCATTGCTGGTTGCTTTGGCGGGTGAACTCGCTGGCTTGCTTGGCCGGCTCGGCGGCCAGCGTTGCGTGGGGCAACGCCAGGGCCAGCAGGCAGGGCAGGGTGCGCAGGTGCATGGGGTGGTCCTTATTGTTCTGTTCTGAGGGCAAACACTCTAAGGACAGAGCTCGCTGGCGAACCAATACCACTCTTGCATGGCTCCCCATGCCCAATTGCGATGGCTTAGCCAGCACCGATGTCCATGATGCGCGCCACCAGCCAGGCCAAAGCCGGGTCGTGCTGACGATGGGCAAGGTACACCAGCTCCAGTTGGAAAGGCTGCAGGGCGAACGGCAGCTCGAACACCTGCAATGGCAGCAGCCTGGCGAAATGGCGGGCCAAGGCGGTAGGCAGCACCACGCACAGGTCGGAGCTGGCGGCCAGGTGCGCGGCCTGCAGGTAATTGGGCGTGGTGTAGACGATGCGCCGGGCCAGACCCTGTTCCCCCAGCCATTGGTCGACCATGCCACGCGTCTGGCCGCCGTGCACCCACAAGTGGCGCAGGGCGAGAAACGCCTCAAGGTCGAGTGTGCCCTGCACGTCGGGGTGGCCCTGGCGCACCGCCACGTGCAGGGTTTCGCTGCGCCAGTGGCGCCGTTCGTAGCGGGCGGGCACGTCATCGAAGCGCCCCAGCACCAGGTCGAGTTCGCCCCGGTCGAGGGCTTCGGCAGGCAGGTTGGGCGCCAGGTGCAGCACATCCACGCGCAAGTGCGGGGCCTGGGTTTGCAAGGTGGCCAGCAACTTTGGCATGCACAGCTGTTCAGCGAAATCGGTCAGAGCGATGCGCAGTTGCCGGTGGCTAAGCCTGGGGTCGAAGCGGTCACCAGCGCCAAGGGTTTGTTCGATCTGCAGCAAGGCCGCGCGAATCGGGCCTTCCAGGGCCAGGGCGCGCGGGGTGGGGCGCATGCGCCGGCCGACGCGCACCAGCAGCGGGTCGCCCAGCAGGTCGCGCAGGCGTGCCAGCGCATTGCTGACCGTCGGCTGGGTCAACGCCAGGCGCTCGGCGGCCCGCGACACGTTCTGTTCGCGCAGCAGCATGTCCAGCACGCGAAGCAGGTTGAGGTCGAAGTTGGCAATATTCATGCAAAAAATACATGGGATGGAAAATGAGAATTTCAAAAATAGTAGGCGCCTGACTAGGGTGAGGGCAATGCCTTCACAACTCGAATCAGGAGCGTCACCCGTGAGTACCCTCTACAACATTCAGCAGGTGGCGGTGATCGGCGCCGGCACCATGGGCCGTGGCATCGTCATCAGCCTTGCCCGTGCAGGCCTTGCAGTGCAGTGGCTGGACAACGACCCCGGCGCCACCGAAGCAGGCCTGGCCATGATTGCGCAAACCTGGGCACAACAGGTTGCCAAAGGCCGCATCGCTCAGGCCGAAGCTGATGCTTGCCTGGCGCGCGTGCACCCGGTCATGGCCTATGACGACCTCGCCGCAGCCGACCTGGTGATCGAAGCGGTGTACGAGAGCCTGGCGCTCAAGCAGGCCATCTTCCGTACTCTGGACAGCACGCTCAAGGCCGACGCCATCCTGGCCAGCAACACCTCGGCGTTGGACATCGACGCCATCGCGGCGGTGACCCGCCGGCCCGAACAGGTGCTGGGGCTGCATTTCTTCAGCCCGGCCCATGTGATGAGGCTGCTGGAGGTGGTGCGCGGGGCGCGCACGTCGCCGGCGGTGCTCGACGCGGCCCAGGCCCTCGGCCAGCGCATGGGCAAGGAAGTGGTGGTGGCCGGCAACTGCCCGGGTTTCATCGGCAACCGCATGCTCGCCAGCTATGTGGCCGAGGCGCGCAAGCTGCTGCTCGAAGGCGCCACGCCGCGGCAGGTGGACGGTGCGCTGCAGGCGTTCGGCATGGCCATGGGCCCGTTTCGCATGTACGACGTGGTCGGCCTCGACCTGGAGTGGCGAGCGCGCCAGCTGGCTGGTAACGGCATGGATGCGCCGCTGGTACAGGTCGACAATGCGCTGTGTGCGCTCGGGCGGTTCGGCCAGAAAAGCGGCCAGGGCTATTACCGTTATACCCCCGGCAGCCGTGAAGCCGGGCACGACCCCGAAGTCGACGCGCTGGTGCTCAAGGTCGCCCAGGACCTTGGCGTGCGCCGGCGCCCGATCGACGACGAGGAAATCCGCGAACGCTGCCTGCTGGCACTGGTCAACGAAGGCGCGAAAATTCTTGAGGAAACGGTGGCGGGTTGCAGCACTGACATCGACCGGGTGTACCTGCATGGCTATGGTTTCCCGCACCAGGCCGGCGGGCCGATGCATTGGGCCGACCAGCAGGGCCTGAGCTTGCTGCTGGCGCGGCTGGAACGCCTTCAGGGGCTGTTCGGCGAGCATTGGCGCCCGGCCGGGTTGTTGATGCGCCTGGTGGCCGAGGGCAAACGACTGGCCGACGTCCGAGGAGGCCGTGCATGAACTACCGAGCCCCCCTGCGTGACATGCACTTCGTGCTGCACGAACTGTTCGATGTGACGGCGCACTGTGCCCGCCTGGGCAATGAACTGGACCGTGAAACCATTGACGGCATACTTGAGCAGGGTGCACGTTTCGCCGGCGAGGTGGTTGCACCGCTCAACCGCCAGGGCGATGAGCAGGGCTGCCACCTGGAGCAAGGCAGCGTGCGCACGCCCGAGGGCTTTCGCCAAGCCTACCGGCACTATGTGGAGCAGGGCTGGGGTGGCATGACCGGCCCGCTGGAGCATGGTGGGCAGGGCCTGCCGCAAATGGTTGCGGCCTGCTTCCATGAGATGCTGATGGGCGCGTCGCTGTCGTTCCGGATCTATTCCGGCCTGACCGAGGGCGCCGTGCTGGCCGTGCACCGGCATGGCAGCGCAGCACTCAAGCGCGACTACCTGGGCAAGCTGGTCAGCGGCGAATGGGCCGGCACCATGTGCCTGACCGAGCCGCAGGCCGGTACCGACCTGGCGCTGCTGCGTACCCGTGCGGAGCCGCAGGGCGATGGCAGCTACCGCATCAGCGGCAGCAAGATCTTCATCAGCGGCGGCGACCAGGACCTTACCGACAATATTGTCCACCTGGTGCTGGCGCGCCTGCCGGATGCGCCGGCCGGTGTGCGTGGCATCAGCCTGTTCCTGGTGCCCAAGTTCGAATGCGCCGCAGGCGGTGGGTTGGGCCCGCGCAATGCGCTCGAATGCGGCGCACTCGAGCACAAGATGGGCATCAAGGGCGCGGCGACCTGCGTAATGAACTTCGATGGCGCGCGCGGCTGGCTGGTGGGGGAGGCCAACCAGGGCCTGGCGTGCATGTTCACCATGATGAACGACGCGCGCTTCCAGGTCGGGCTGCAGGGGCTGGGCATCGCCGAAGCAGCCTTCCAGGGTGGCTTGGCCTATGCGCGCGAGCGCCTGCAGTCGCGCAGCCTGGCAGGGCCGGTGGCGCCCGAGCGCAGTGCCGACCCGATCATCTGCCACCCTGATGTTCGGCGCATGCTGCTGACCCAGAAAACCCTCAGCGAGGGCTGCCGCATGCTGGCGGCGTTTGCCGCCCAAGCGCTGGACCTGGAGCACGGCGCCTTGCAACCCGAGTTGCAGGCGGCCGCCGGGCGCCGGGCGGCATTGCTGATTCCCATCGTCAAGGCGTTCCTCACCGATGTTGGCCAGGAGACTGCCAGCCTGGGCGTGCAGCTGTACGGTGGGCATGGCTACATCCGTGAATGGGGCATGGAGCAGCTGATGCGTGACAGCCGCATCACCCAGTTGTACGAGGGCACCAACGGCATCCAGGCGCTGGACCTGATTCGCCGCAAGCTGCTGGGCGATGGCGGCGAGCAACTGCGCCTGTTGATCGATGAGCTACTTGAAGCGGCACGCAACTGCCGCGTTGAGGCGCTGGCCGGGATGGCCCGGGTGGTCGCCCAGCGCCTGCAGGAGTGGCGCAACCTGAGCGCCGAAGTGCTGGATGCCTGCCGCAGCGACCCCCAGGAAATAGGCGCGGTGGCGGTGGATTTCCTCGCCTATTCAGGCTACGTGCTGCTGGCCGCACTGTGGCTACGGGCGGCCGAGACCGCCAGTGCGGCCTTGGCCACAGGCAGTCGGGACCGCGCCTTCTACCAGGCCAAGTTGCACGCCGCTGCCTTCTACTGGCAGCGGGTATTGCCGCGCGCCACTGCCCACTGCGATGCCTTGCGCGGCGGCGCACAGTGCCTGATGAGCCTGGATGAAGCGCACTTCGCCTTTTGACCTGGCCCCGCTGTTCACCCACAAGAACAAGGAACATGAGCATGCAGCCTTTCAGTTTTGCCACCACCCCCCACCTGCTATGCGAAACCGGCGCCGCCGGGCGCCTGGCCCAGCTATGCAAACGCCGTGGCGTGCGCCGCGTGCTGATCGTGACCGACCCCGGAATCGTCAACCTGGGCATGCTCGATGACTTGCTGCCAGGGTTTACCCAGGCGCACCTGAGCGTGGCCATCTTCAGTGAGGTCAGCGCCGACCCCAGCCATGCCTGTGTGCTGTCGGCCGTGGGCCGGGCGCGGCATATCGGCGCCGAGCTGATCGTCGGTTTCGGCGGCGGCAGCTCGATGGATGTCGCCAAGCTGGTTGCGCTGCTGGCACACCCGGGCTGTGACCAGACCCTGGAGGCGGTCTATGGCATCGACCAGGCCAAAGGCCAGCGCCTGCCGCTGATTCAGGTACCGACCACCGCCGGGACCGGCTCGGAGGTCACCCCCGTCGCCGTGATCACCACCGGCGAGGCCGCCAAGCTGGCAGTGATCTCGCCGTTGTTGTTGCCTGACCTGGCGCTGCTCGACGCCGAGCGCACCCTGGGCCTGCCACCGGCGATCACGGCGGCCACGGGGATAGATGCCATGGTCCATGCCATCGAGGCCACCACCAGCCAGTTCAAGCGCAACCCGATGTCCAGCCTGTTGGCCCGGGAGGCGCTGACGCTGCTGGCAGGCAACCTCGACCAGGCAGTTCACAACGGTGGCAACCTGGCGGCGCGCCAGGCCATGCTGCTGGGTGCCTGCCTGGCCGGGCAGGCATTTGCCAACGCGCCGGTGGCAGCGGTGCATGCGCTGGCCTACCCGTTGGGGGCGCGCTACCACGTGCCGCACGGGTTGGCCAATGCACTGGTGCTGCCGCACGTGATGCGCTTCAACCGGCTGGCAGCGTTCGCCGACTATGCTGCGCTGGCCCCGGCACTGTTGGGCGAGCGCCTGGTGCCGGGCGGTCCGCATGAGTTGTGCAACCAGTTCATCGATGAGCTGGAGCAACTGGCGCCACGCTGCGGCCTGCCCAGCCGGCTGCGGGATGTCGGGGTACCGCGGCACAGCCTGCCATTGCTGGCCGAGGATGCCCTGCAACAGCAACGGTTGTTGGTCAACAACCCGCGCAAGGTCACGCTCGACGATGCCTTGGCCCTCTATGAGGCGGCGTTCTGACCATGGCCAGGGAACGCCCGCGGCGTGGCGCCTACCGCCACTTCCAGCCGATCACCACGCGGTGGCACGACAACGACCTGTATGGGCATGTGAACAACGTGGTGTATTACGGCTTTTTCGACAGTGCCGTGAACACCTGGCTGATCGAACACGCCGGCCTGGATGTTCACCACGACCCGGTGGTGGCTTACGTGGCAGGGTCTGCCTGCGACTACTTCGCCGCCGTCGCGTTCCCGCAGCGCATCGAGGTGGGCATTGCCGTCGAGCGGTTGGGCAGCAGTTCGGTGCATTACGCCCTGGCCGTGTTCGCCGAGGGCGAGCCCCAGGCCTGCGCCGCTGGCCGCTTCACCCATGTGTTCGTCGATCGCCGCAACAACCGCCCGGTCGCGATTCCCGCCAGATTACGCAGTGCCTTCGCCCGCCTGCTGCCGGTTTAGTTGCGCGCCGTTGCCCTTGGGCCATAACGAAGCGGCATGGCATTGATCCGAACACGCTATTTGTGAGCGTAATCAGCCCTCCCTGATACTGCCCGTCACCGACACCGCCGGCCTTGGCAGCCGGCGTGTCCGCGCTGAACCCATCATTTTCCTCATTACTAGAACAACAAGAGGTCAAGCGTGAGCGCACTCCTTCCAACCTGCCGGCGCCAGGCGCCGCTGGCGGCCCTGTGCTGCCTGCTCGCAACCCCGGTTGCGGGCGTTCAATTCGACTTTGGGCCGCTGCAAGGGCGTTTCGATTCGGCCCTGTCATTGAGCACCGCCGTCAGCACTGCCAACCCCGACAAGCAGCAGCTGCAGGCCGCCAATGGCAATGACGGGCGACGCAACTACCGGTCGGGTGACGTTTTTTCGGTGCTGTTCAAAGGCACCCATGACCTGGAGGTGCGTCGCGGTAACCTGGGTGTATTCCTGCGGGGCAGCTATTGGTACGACACTGCGCAGCGCGACCACAGCCAGCGGGCCGTCGACATCGACGACCGCAACCGCCTGGTCTCGGCGAAAACCGCAGGGGCGGAGCTGCTTGATGCCTTCGCCTACGGCCTTTATGACATTGCGGGTGAGCCCGGTTCGCTGCGTGTGGGCAAACAGGTGGTCAACTGGGGGGAAAGCTTGTTCATCCAGGGCGGGCTGAACGTGATCAACCCATTCAACCAGGCGGCGCTGCGCCGGCCGGGCGCAGAAGTGAAGGACGCCCTGGCACCGGTCAACCTGCTGTATGTCACGCAGAACCTCAACCAGGCGGTGTCTTTCGACGCCTTTTATCAGTTGGACTGGGAGCAGACCCGGCTGGAAAACTGCGCAACGTTCTTTTCCGGCAACGACTTCATGCCCGAAGGCTGCCAGGGCCTGGATGTCGGCGGGCAGGCGCTGACCAACCCGGCCGTGTCGCAGGCCCTGGCGCCGTTCGGTGTGACGCTGACGGCGGAGGGCGTACGCGTGCCGCGAGGCGCCGACCAGGATGCGCGCGACGGTGGCCAATGGGGGGTGTCGTTGCACTGGTACGTGGAACCTCTGGATACCGAGTTCGGCCTGTTCGCGGCCAATTACCACAGCCGCTCGCCCTACCTGGGCACGGTCAGCAGCCGCTATTACGCCAATGCGGGCTTTGCCCGTGAACTGTGCGGCAACATCGGCGTGGCGCTGGCCAGTTGCGGCGCGTTCATGGCGTCCGGCAACGGGCAGACCCTGGCTGGCGCGCTGCGCATGGGTACTTCGCAGTACCAGGCGCAGTACCCCGAGGACATCCGCCTGTACGGTCTGACCTTCGCCACCACCTTGCGCAACGGCGCCGCCGTGCAGGGTGAACTGAGCTACCGCCCGAACATGCCGGTGCAGCTCAACGGCAACGATGTGCTGCAGTCATTGCTCAATGCCCCTGGCCGCAGCCCGCTCAACGCCGACGGCCTGCGCCCGGCGACAGGCTACACCCCGTTCGACGGTTATCGGCGCAAGGAGGTGACCCAGGCTCAGGTATCAGTGGTGCAGGCATTCAGCCAGGTCATGGGCGCGAACCAGTTGCTGCTGATGGGCGAGGTTGGGGCGACCTATGTCGGCGGGCTGGAGGGACGGTTCGGGCCGCGTTATGGCCGTTCCGGTGCCTACGGCAACGGCGAGCTGGCCGACAACAGCCTGTGCCTGGCGATTTCGAAGAGCCCGGGCGACTGCAACAACGAGGGCTTCGTCACCGCCTTTGCCTGGGGTTACCGCCTGCGGGCGACCTGGAGCTACCCCAACCTGATCCAGGGCCTGGACATTCGCCCAGGCCTGGCCTGGGCCCACGATGTCAGGGGCTTTTCGCCGGCCGACAGTTCGGCTTTCAACGAAGGCTCGCGCTCGATCAGCTTGGGCGTGGACGTCAGCCTGGCTAGCCAGTACTGGGCCGGCCTGGCCTATACCGCTTACCTCGACGGCGATTATGGCACCCGCGGCGACCGCGATTATGTGGCGTTCAGCGTGGGCGCCAACTTCTAGAGCAGCCTGGCGGCAAACACTGTGCTCGACGGCTTCAGACTGCAGCCCGCCTGAACTGCTCGATCGTAGCGATCAGGCGTTCTGGCTGGTTGTAGAGGTCTGGCCCGCTGAAGGCATGCATGCGCTGGTCGAGCTCGACCAGCAACAGCGGCACACCATTTGCGCCCGCTTTGCGCATCAGTGCCTGCGCTTCGGTGAAGCGGGCCGAGGTTTGGCTGGCCAGTTGCTGTTGCCGGGTAAGCGCCGTGAGCAGTGCCTGCGCATCGGCCGTGAAACCCTCCTGGCCCAGGAAGTTGGCAGTGCAGGCCGCCACTACGTCGGGCGACGAGGTATCAAGGCCATCCACGTAGCGCGCTGTTTGCAGTGCCGCGTACAGCTTTGGCTCCAGCGCCTTGCCGTACCCTCGGGCCAGGGTAAGCGCACGGCTGACCGGCATTGAGTCGAACCGCAGCGAGCGGCCACCGAGAATCTGCTTGAAATACAACTCGCTGAAGGGCTGGCCGGTGAGTGAAGCGATTCGCAAGTCGTTGGCCCGGGCGAAGTGGGCAAACTCAGCGTTTATCTGCCGTGCACCTGGCCCTGCGAAAAGCTCTGTCGGGTGCATCTCCAGCTCACCGGCGAAGCGCTCTGCCAGGTGCTTCAGCGTGTCGGCGCTGGCATAGCACCAACCACAGAGCGGGTCGAACAGAAAGTGCAATTTCATAGCGGCCATCATCAGGCTCCTTGAATGTGATGGCGCCAGACTATTCGATTGGTATGCGCGGAAATAGGCGATTACACCGCACAGATTATTGCGCAAACCGGGCAAATGCTGTTCGAAAACCTGCCTGTCGCAGCCGAGCCTTTTCCCGAAAACGGTGCACGGCTTCGGCCGCCCCAGCCCCCTGCTGGGCAGCGCTACACCGTGGCTGAACTTTTGCCGGCGTTGATGGCTCTGAGCCATTCCCACAGCGCATTGTGCGCTGCGGCATCTCAGAGACCCTGTCATGTTTTCCGATGAATTCCTGGTTGCTTATGTCGTGGTCGAGGTGGTGCTGGTCGTGGCGGCTTTTGCTATCGGCGTTCACCTGACCGAGCGCTAGGGCACACAAAAGCTGCGTGATCGATGGTTTTTTCGGAACTATCCATCTGCATCCTGTATGGTGCCGGTTTAAGGCTTCGAAAGTGGATCGGCTTCGCGCTCAATGTCATTCAGCAAGCACTACAGGCAGCTTGATCTGCAGTCCACTATGCTCTCAGGCAGCATGGACTGGTTGGTTTTATCAGCGCAATGTCGACCGAAATCGGGATATGTATGACTGTACAGCAGCGTAACAATGTACATATCGAGGGTGACGGCCCGGCTACCCTGATTCTGTCTCACGGTTTTGGCTGCGACCAGTCGATGTGGAAGGCGTTGTCGCCGCATTTCATTCCACACATGCGTGTCATCACCTACGACCTGGTCGGTGCTGGGCAGTCCGATCTCGCTGCCTACGACAGAGCGAAATACTCGACCCTGTTGGGCTATGCCGATGACCTGAACGCAATCATCGATGATTTCGGCCAGGGCCCGGTCATTATTGCGGGGCATTCGGTCAGTGCCATGATCGGTGTGCTGGCCGAGCTACGGCAGCCAGGCAGAATCGCGGGGCTGGTGTTGATCGGGGGGTCGCCTTGTTACATCGACTCGGACGGTTACAACGGCGGCTTCAGCCAGGAGGATGTGCTGGGGCTGCTGTCGATGATCGATGAGAATTACCTGGGCTGGTCCAGCACCATGGCGCCTGTGCTGATGGGTGCGTCGGGTGAGCCCGCGATGCAGGAAGAGTTGGTAAGCAGCTTCCGTCGCACCAACGCGGAGATCGCCCGGCATTTCGCCCGCGTGATCTTCTTGTCCGACCACCGCGAGGATGTGAAAGGCTTGAATGTGCCGACGCTGATCCTGCAGAGCAGAGTGGACCCGGTAGTTCCAGTGGCCGTGGGCGAGTACCTGGAAAGGGTGATGCCCAGCAGCCAGCTTGTACTGGTGGACAACATGGGCCATTACCCGCAGCTCAGCGCCTCCAGCGCCTGCGCCGCGGCCATGGACGGGTTTTTCGCCCGCCTGGGGCTGGGTCGTGAATGATCCGACCGTGATGTTCGACGCGTCTTACTTCGAGCAAGCGCCTTGCGGCTTGGTCGTCATGGAGGCGGACGGCACACTGCTGCGCTGCAACGCCACCTTTGGCAACTGGCTGGGGTATGACGTAGCGCAGTTGAAACAGCGCAGTTTCGATCAGTTGCTGACCACCGTGGGCCGTACCTTCCAGCTTACCCACTGGGGGCCTTTGCTGAACTTGCAGGGCTCGATTTCCGAGGTGAAGGTCGGCCTGCGTCACCGCGATGGTCACGTGGTGGCCATGCTGCTCAATGCCGTGCGCCGTGAAACCGCTGAAGGGGTTCGCTTTCAGCTGGCCTTGTTCAGTACCAGCGAGCGTGATCGCAACGAGCACACGGTGTTTCAGGCCATGCAGCGGGCCGAGGAACTGCTGGCGCAAAAAATCAGCGCCGAGCATGCCCTGCAGCGTGCACAGGACGACCTGGCCCTGGCCTACGCCGAGGCCCAGCGGCGTGCGCGACTGGCCGAGCAGATGGTGGCGGTTGCCAGCCATGATTTGAAAAACCCCATGACCGCTATTCGGATGGCCACCGAACTGCTGGCGCGTGATGCCCAGGGCGAGCGGGCCCGGCGCCTGTTGGGCAGCATCAACACATCGGCCGAGCGCGCGCAGCGCATGATCGTCGACCTGCTGGATTTCGCCTCGGTCAGGCTAGGCCAGGGCATCAGCATCAAGCGTCAGCGAGTCGACCTGTTGCGGGTGGTGGATCAATGTGTCAGCGAGCTGAGGATCACCTTCTGCCACGCCAGCATTCGCCATCTTTCCCGCGGGCAGGCCATGTTCGAAGTGGATCAGGACAGGCTGCAGCAAATGATCGGCAACCTGGTCGCCAATAGCGTTGCCTACGGTGACTTGCGCCAGCCGATTACGGTGACCACTGACTGTTTCGCGGACAGCGTGCTGATCAGTGTGCACAACCACGGCCCCGCCATCGCCGAAGCAGTGATACCCACCTTGTACGAGCCAATGACGCGCGGCAGCGACCGCCAGGAAGGGCTGCGGTCCATCGGCCTTGGTCTGTTCATTGTCAAGGAAGTTGCCCACGCCCACGGCGGGCACATCTCCATGACCTCCAATGCCGTGTACGGCACCACCTTCATGGTTCAGTTGTACAAGGAGCGCCCGGCCACCGAGGCGTAGTCACTTCTGACCTGTCAGTTTTTCCGGGTGAGACTCGGGAGTATGATGGCGCAAAGACAATTAAAAATGCGGCTTACCTGGTAGTACGTTCTCGGTTTCTCGTGGGGGTAACAGGAGCGTGTCGCATGATGAAATTCCAATCGCTGGCAGGCGCTGTGTTGATGGTTGGGGTGAGTACCCTGTTGTTGGCAGGCTGTGCCCATGATGGTGATGTGCGTGACAGTCATGACTGCCGCTCTGCTGTGCTCGAAAGCTTGATTGACCACGCGCTTTGAGCTCAAAGGGTAAGCGCGACGCGGCTTGTGTGGGAGCGGGCGTGCCCGCGAAGAAGCCAACGCGGTGGCTTGCACCGGCTACGCCGGTGTTCGCGGCGGTTTGACGCCTCGACATGCCCGCTGCCCCAAGGACCTCGCTAAATCAATGAGTTATGTGTTCTTCTATGAGGGCGGGCTTACCTGCGATGGGCTGCGCAGCAGCCCCTTAACGGGTGATACAGCATCACGCACTATTAAAGCAGTTTGAATGGAGAGCAGCGGGTGGAAGCAAGAAGCGTTGTCGCCGAAATGTTCATTGGAATCCCGACGCATTTCTGGGTATTGCCGGTGGCCGGCCTGGTAGCCTATTACGGTTTGAAATGGTCGGTCAGGTTCGGCAGCCGGGCCACCCTGTTGCAAGTATCGACTTACCTGTTGTTGCTGGCACTGGCAGTGCTGCCCAATGGTATTTATGCGCTGTTTCCGCCAACGCCTGATCCTGATGTGCTGCTGAACAACGCGCCGTTGCCCAATTATGCAGGCCGTTTTTATCTGGACGCATTCTACGTTTTCAGCGGCTGGGCACTCAGTAAAGTCGTGAAGCTCAAGTTTCGCTAGGCCGGCGCTGCGGCCAGCTTTCACCTGCGCGCTCGCCGCCGTCCATTCTCGCAGCCACGGCGCGCAGTTGCTCCGCAACCCCATCAATAGCGCGCACGTGCGCGGTGACATCGATGTCGCCTGGCGAACTGCCGCGGGCCAGCATGAAGCGCACATGGCCACTCATGGTCTGGCTAAGCTGGTCCAGGTGATCTGCTGTTCTGACCAGATCTGACTTGATGGTGCGAAGCGTTTCCATAATGCGGGGGCCTGATTGTCGGATGCTGTTGCGCCTGGGGTCAGCAAAGGCAGGCCTGAGTGATCAGGTCTCATCGAGCAACAGTTCCGGATCGAAGAAGAACGAGGCCAGCAGCACCGCGGTGATTACGCCCGATGCGTCGGCAATGAACAATAGCAGGGCGCTGGCATCGCCCGGGGTGAGGTGATTCCTCAAGGCGAAGTCCACGCCGTGCGGGAACGCGGCGATCATCAGCAGCATGGTGGCTAGCAAGCCAGAAAGCAACTTCAGATAGGCGCGTCCGAACGCCAGCCCAAAAGCCCAGAACACCAGGATGCAGAGGACAGCCAAGCCAGTGGCGGTTGCATATTGGGTGAGTAGTTCCAGCCACCAGAGCATGGCAATCTCCTGAACGAAGCGAGCACTGAGTCAAGATAAGTGAACAGGGCCAGCCCGAATCGCGCTGCCTGTTGCTCATCAGAAGCGGAGCGGATTCAATTCGTTCCGTCGTTATAAGCAAATAGTCGCCGTGACGTGCTGCCGTTGAACAACAGGCTTCTCAAGGCCAGACTTTGGTTGATTGGTCAGTCGGTATCGGTCTCGTTAGAATGCAGCGTATCCATACGAGTCAATTGCAAATGCATACTTTTCGTATTTTTATCAGTTCATTGTTAATCGCCGGCCTCGCCGGTTGTGCGACGCCTGGCAAGCCGACGGCCAGCAAGCTCAGTTCGAAAACGCCCCAGGAATATGCGGCCTGCGTCTTGCCGAAATGGCAGGCTGTGGCCCCGCAAGCCACGCAGAAATCGATTGCCCATGGCTATCGGCTGACGGCATCCAGTGCCGTGGCCAGTGACGATGTACTGGAGGTGATCGATTCAGGCGAAGGCAGCCGTGCTACGTTCTACAAAGGCAGTTTCTTGTCCGGGGACAAGTTGCGCCAGGCGGCCAAGGAATGCCTGGACTGAAACAGCGCCGAGCGCGGCTGGGTCCTTTCAGACCGCGCCAGGTTTCAACCGGGCTTACGACTGCTTGATCAGTTTGCGCCCGGCCCCTCGGCGTACCACACTGCATATCCAGCGCTTGCCGCAGCGATAGGGCGCACGGATGAAGGTAAGGTCCGCGATGCGCCGCGCCCCCTGAGCCTTGAGTGCCTGGGCGAGCTGGGCGAGCGTTTCTGCCACGATGGTCATGGTTCACCTCATGAATTGACTGCATTCATAATTCTCGACCCATCAGAAGAACCCGTGACTCAGTTCGATTAGGGTTAATCACAAAGTGATAGTGTGGACGCCTCAGTCCGCCCGTCCGGTGCGGATCGGTGCCGGCTATGCAGTTACCCGAGCAAGAAAGCGGATGCGCCACAGACGGTGGATCTTTACAGTGGCGGCATCGCAATCTGCAGGAGCCCGCTGATGTCCAGCGCATTCACCATGATGCAATCGCCTGTGGGCACGCTTACCCTGGTAGCGCGCGGCGATCGCCTGGCAGCCGTGCTGTGGGAGAACGAGCGCGAAAACCGCGTGCGCCTGGGCGCACTGCACCGTGACGATCAGTGCCCGGTGCTGCTGGAAACCGTTCGCCAACTGGGTGAGTACTTCAGCGGCAAGCGCCGACAGTTCGAGCTGCCGCTGGATTTTGCCGGTACCGGGTTCCAGCGCCAGGTGTGGGCCGCGTTGCTGGCCATACCCTTCGGTGAAACCCGCAGCTACGCCGAGATTGCCCGGCAGGTCGGCAACCCCGGTGCGGTGCGTGCAGTGGGCGCGGCAAATGGCCGCAACCCCATCTCGATCATCGCGCCTTGCCACCGGGTCATCGGTGCATCGGGCAACTTGACCGGGTTTGCCGGCGGGCTGGCGGCCAAGCAATACCTGCTGGCGCTGGAAGGGCGGCAGAGCCTGGCACTGGACCTTTAGCGGTTCAGCCGAACCAGCTGGCGATCAGGCAAGCCAGCACCGCCAGTACCGAACCTGCCATCAGGGTGTAGTGCCGGTGGGCCCGCCGCGCAGCCTGTTGCACTTCACGCAGGTAGGCGCCGGGTGTCGGCGCATCGGGCCGGTGACGCAAATGCTCGGCCACGTCGGCCATTTGCCCCCGGATGATCAGGCCGGTCAGGTAGTAGGCACAGGCATAGCTGAGCAGGGCCAGTACGAAATAGGTCATACCGGGTCCAGTGGCAGGGCAATGGCATTGGCCTGGCGGGTATCAAGCACGATAAGGCCTTCGCTGCGGTCGTCCAGGCTGGCCAGCAAGTGGCCCTTGCTGTCCCACGCAGCCGAGCCGCCGGCGCCAATGAAGGTGTCGGCTGGCCCCACGCAGTTTGCCAGCAGCACCGGCATGGCCAGCTCGCGGGCGACCCGCATGTAGTGCGGGTGACCCTCGCTGATCCCTTTGGCGGTTTTCGCCACGCTGACCATGTACAGGTCGGCGCCATGTTCACGGGCCGCAGCGGCATGCCCCATGAACATCGACTCGTAGCAGATCGCCGGGGCGATGCAGTGTTCACCCAATGTCAGCAACAAGGCTTGGTCACCGGCGCTGAACCACGGCAACTCATCGGCATGCAAGCGCCGTTTGGCATAGACCTGGCGCGGTGCATTGGGGCTGAACACAGGCATGCCGATGCGTATGCCGTCAGGGGCTGGCAGCGGCAGGCCGACGGCAACGGTGATGCCCAGGCGGTCACTGGCTGCCTGCAGCGGGTCCAGCTGCCTGGCGCTGACCGGCATGGCCGCCTGGCGTGCCACACTGGGTTCATAGCCGGTCAGCGACAACTCGGGAAACACCACCAGTTCGGCGCCAAGCGCTGCAGCCTGTTCGATGCAGGCCAGATGGCGCTGCAGGTTGGCTGAGACCTCGCCTTTGAGCGATGCCAGTTGTACGGCGCACAGCTTCATGTAAACCCTTCCCTGGTAAAGGTTGAAGCCGCCAGCATACTATCGGCCACGACGCCTGTACCAGTGAAGGGGCGTTCAGCGAGCACAAGGGGCGAAAGTGGCCCGCGACCTGCGCGCTTGGAGCAGGTTGTGCCATGCTGTTCATCAAGGGCGCGATGCGTGCGGGGGGAGGCCGGGTCCGTCAGCCTTTCATCCCTGCCTGGGCAGCGCCAGCAGAGGAACAGTGAGATGGGACGGTTACGGCGCATGATCGCCAACCTGCGGGGCCGCGACCTGGCAGTGGGCGATATTCACGGCCATTTCCAGCGCCTGCAGCAATGCCTGGATGCGGTGGGTTTCGACCCCGCCGTGGACCGCCTGTTCAGCGTGGGCGACCTGGTCGACCGCGGGCCAGACAACGAGGCGGCCCTGGAGTGGCTGGCCAAGCCTTGGTTTCATGCCGTGCAAGGCAATCATGAGGCCTTGGCCATTACCCGCGTGCGGGGTGGAAAACTGGACCTGGCCATGTACCGCGAAGCCGGCGGCGGTTGGTTCATCGACCTGCCGCGGGCCGAGCAACTGCGTTTCGTCGAACGTTTCGAGCAACTGCCGATTGCGATCGAGGTTGAAAGTGCGGCAGGTCTGGTCGGCCTGCTGCATGCCGACAGCCCGACTGCCGATTGGCTGCAATTGAGAACGTGGCTGGAGCTGCTGGATGACCCCAAAGTCAGGCAAGTATGCCAGTGGTCGCGGCGGCGACTCAGGGCTGGCGATACCGAGCCGGTGCAAGGCCTGCGCGCCTTGCTGGTGGGCCACACGCCGGTGCCGCAGGCCACGCTGCTGGGCAATGTCTGGCACCTGGACACCGGCGGCTGGGCCAGCGGCCACTTCACCTTGGTGGACATGCGCAGCCTGAAGCTGGTCAGCCCCAGGCCAGGTGTAACAGCACCGCCGCGCCCAAGAGCACCAGCATGATCCCGGAGCTGCGTTCCAGCCACGGCAGCCAGCGCGCGAAGCGCCGCAGTACCCGCTGGTTGCCGATGGCCACGGCGATCAGCAGGTCCCACAGCAGCACCACACCGAACATCCACAGCGCGCAAGCGGCTTTCCAGCCGGCACTGGCGCTGCCCACCATACTGGCCAGGCTCGCGTAGAACAGTGCGTTCTTGGGGTTGAGAAGGGCAGACAGCAAACCCATCCCCAGCCCCTGCCACCACCCTGGCCCAGTGTGCTTGCCAACGGCCGCAGTCAGGCGGGTATGCCCTGCATGGCGCAGGAACAGCATACCGATGTACACCAGGTAGACGGCACCGACCAGTTGCAGGCTGGCAAACAATGGGCTGCCTTCCTGGAGCATCGACAAGCCGGTGAAGGCCACGGTGATGAACGCACCATTGGCCAGGGCGATACCCAGGCACACGCCGCTGGCGCTACGCCAGCCGCTGCTGACCGACGTGCGTGCGACCAGGAAGAAGTCCGGGCCTGGCGATAGCAGTGCAAGAAAATGGGCGAGGGCGACGATCAGGAATATTTGCATGGGCCGGGCTGCTCTGCGGGAAAAGCCGCAGTCTGCTGCCGGGCTGGCATGGCGTATTGAAGAATATTGCAGGGGCCCATGGGTCAGCCTGGCGGCTGTGCACCTTCAAGCACCGCGATACTGCCCCGGTGTCACCCCCACATGAGCCTTGAACACCCGCTGGAAATGGCTCTGGTCGGCAAACCCCAACCGGTAGGCCACCTCTGCCAGTGCCTGCCCTTTGCCCAGCAGCTGCCGCCCAAGGTTGACCCTGGCGTTGAGCAGGTAAGCATGGGGGGTGAAACCGGTGGCTGCACGAAACGCCCGAATCAACTGATAGCGCCCAAGCCCGGCCTCCCGCGCCAGTACCGCCAGGCTCAACTGTACCGGATCCTGGGCTTCGATCCTTGCGATCAAGCCGCTCAGGGCCGTAGCCGCCAATGCCGGTGCCGGTGCCGGTGCCAGCGGCGGCTGCGCGGCAAAGTCCAGGTCACCGAGAAAGGCAACCAGCGCCGCGTCCTTCTCTGCACTGCTGGCGGTGGAGAACAGCAGGCCGTTCAGCTCGCAGAATCGTTGATACAGCACTGCCTCCCGGCAGATACGCGCAGGGGCGCCAGCCCCGCCGTCACCCAGTTCCGACTCCAGGCGCAGTTGCGACAGCCAGCGGGCATCCACATGCAGCATCTGGTAGCTCCAGGCATACCCGGGTGCGGGGTTGCAGGCATGCACGCGCTGGGGCGGTACCAGCACCAGGGTTCCAGGTGTCAACCGCGCCTGCCCGCCGGCAGCTCCGCTGAACAGGCTGAGGCCAGCATCCACTGCGCCGATGGAGAATGTCGGGTGGCTGTGGGCTCTGTAGCAGGCGCGGCTATGGCAGGCACGCCGGCTTTCCACATGTGGCAGGTTCGGGTCGCGCCACAGTGCGGCGTGGGTACGGGGCATCATGCGCTCCTCGGGGTTGTCGGCAGGGTAACAGCTGCAAGGCACCTGTACAGTTTTTATCGCTGGCTGTCACTTGACCGAATGCCCCCGGGCCCGCCGAAATAGGCGCCTGCTGCCAAAGGAAAACAACAATGGACTTATCGAGCCTGCTGCTCTTCATCCCCGCCTGCTTCGCCCTGAACATGGCCCCGGGGCCGAACAACCTGCTGTCGCTGCACAACGCCAGCCGCTACGGGCTGCGCACCGCCTGCGTGGCCGGTGCCGGGCGCATTCTGGCGTTCAGTGGCATGATCGCGCTGGCGGCCATGGGCCTGGCGGTGGTGCTGCATACCAGTGAATACCTGTTTTTGGCCATCAAAGTGGTGGGCGCGGGTTACCTGTTCTACATTGCCTGGCAACTGTGGCGGGCACCGGTGGGCGTGGCTGCGAGCAGCGGCGGTGAGCTGCGGGGCATGTGGCACCTGGCGCGGCAGGAATGCTTCGTAGCGGCCGGCAACCCGAAGGCGATCCTGATTTTCACTGCGTTCCTGCCGCAGTTCGTAACCGTCGACAGTCGTATGCCGGTCAGTGAGCAGTTCCTCTGGCTGGGAGCGCTGTTCCTGGTGCTGGAATGGGCCGCGATCGCCCTCTATGCAGGCCTTGGCGCCTACCTGCAGCGCTGGTTCAGCCAGCCAGGTCCGCGGCGCCTGTTCAACCGGGTCAGCGCCTCGCTGTTGGGCTGCGCTGGCCTCGGCCTACTGGCGGCGCGTCGCTAGGGTTCAACCCGGGTAGTAAGCTGTTCACTTTTGCCGGGACAGGGCCCTAGAACGCCCAGCGTATGCCTAGGTTCACCCCGCTGGCTTCCTGCTGGCGGCTGTCGAGGTTGGCGGTGTACTGCACGCCACCGTGCACGCTCAGTGCATCGCTGACCTGCGCCACCACGCCGCTTTCCACTTGCACCGAGGTGTAGCGGTAGTCCGTCTTGATCTTGTCGGTGTCGTCGAAGGTCAGGGTGTCGCGGCCACCGTCGCCGTGCCACAGGTTGACCTGCGCGTAGGGCTGCAACAGGCGCCCGCTGCTGCCCTTGAAGGCACCCTCCAGGCGCACGCCCAGGCGGCCGGTCATTTCGACTTGGGCGTCATGGCTGACGCGCGAGACACTGTCACTGGCGCTGTCGAGCTTGACCTTCTGCGCAATCAACTGGGCTTGCGGTTCCACCGTCCAGCGGTCGGACAGGGCGATCGGGTAGCCGGCCTCCAGCGACGCCGTCCAGGCATGGCCATCGATGTTCAGCTTGTCACCCCGCTCGGAGCGGGCGCGCCCGTCCAGGCGGGTGTACTGCAGCACGGCATCCAGGTAGCCACCCTGCGGGCCGACCAGCGTCCAGTAGCCGCCCACGCTGTCGCCATCGAGTTGCAGGTCGCCGACGCTGCGGTCCTGCACGGCCAGGGCGAAGCCTTTGACGTCGGCGTCCAGGCGGCTGTGGCTGACATAAAAGCCCATGTGCTGGCGATAGCCACTGTCGTTGACGGTGGCGTACAGGTCCTGGCCAACCTTGAAACCGTACAGGTCCCCGTCCAGGCTTGGGCTGACCGTGCCGGTCCATTGCTGGCGCAGCGTGCCGCCATAGGCCTGGCCCCAACTGGCGGGCAAGCCACCTTCACCCTGAAGCAGCTGCTGGTCACCCTGGCGCTGGTGGAAGCTGCCCAACGCCTGGCGGGCGATGATCGCGGCGCCCCTTGGCGCTGCGGCATACACCGGCACTTCCGGGCGGTACAGGGGCAGGCTTTCGCCTTGCACCGGTGCCGGCAGGTCGACCTGGCCGGGGGCCGGTGCAGCCACCGGCGGGGTTACGGCCGGGGCAGGCGCTGGGGGCTCGCCGGGTTCCGGTTCGGCGACGACCGCGGGTGCTGCCACCAAGGTCGAGCGCAGGTACCAGCTGTTCTCGCTGCCTGCCGTTACCCCGCCCTTGAACAGCCGGTAGTCATAAGCGCCCGCCGAAAGCGTCTGGGTCTGGACGAAGGCCGACGCGGTACTGGTTGCGCCGTCACGTGCCTCTACTACTTGTATGCCGTTCTGCGTGGTGGCGGCGCCGGCGCCATCGAGGTTGTTGATGCTCAATTGGGTAGCGCCGCCAATGGCACCGCCGCTGACCACCAGCCGGTCGGACGCAGCACCGTCGCCGGCCAGCACACTGTTCAGGCGCAGGCTACCGTTGCTGCCGGTGTAGTCGCCCTCGATGGTCAGGCGGCCCTTGGCATCGTTACCTGCGCTCAGGTCGAGCGTACCTGCGTTGTTGACCGAGACGCGCTGGCCGGTGGTGAACGGGGTGATCGCCCCTTGGCGCGAGGTGAGGGTACTGCTGGCGTCGATAGCGATGCTGCCTGTGCCGCTGTTGCTGTCACCCAGCACCAGCGTGTCATCCAGTGCCAGTTGGCTGGCATTGTTGAGCGCCAGCTGTTCCCAGTTCACGTAGTGTGCACCGCCCATGGCCTGGCTGGCGTCGAAGGTCAGGCTGTCGTTGCCATCACCGCCGTCGAGGGTGATGTTCAGCACTTCGGGGCTCAGCCCTTTGAGCAGCGCCAGGTCATCACCTGGCCCGGCATCGACCCGCCCGCCAATGCGGCCGCCATCCCAGGTGAAGCGGTCATTGCCGGTGCTGAGCAGCACATCGCCGCCCACCTCGCCACCATGCACCAGTACCTGGTCATCACCCCCACTGACGCTGATGTTGCCGCCGATGCTGCCATTGAAGATCTCGACATAGTCCTTGTCGAAGGCGGTTATCACGTTTCGGTCGACACTACCGCCGCGCATGATGAAGGTGTTTTCGTCCAGGCGCATATTGACGTTGCCGATGCGTCCACCGTCCATTTCGGCATAGTCGCCGCTGTCGAACGTACCCTGGATCCAGCCCGCGATCATGTGGAAGGTGTCGAGGCCATCGCCTTGGTTGAGGTTGCCGGCGATAACCCCGCCGCTCATTACGAAATCGTCGATGCCTGCGCCTTGGTTGACATTGCCACCGATGGTGCCGGAAGCCATCTCGATACTGTCCTTGCCAGCGCCGAACGTCACGTCGCCGGTGATCGTGCCACTGCCCGATGCTGGCAGTACTAGGCGGTTGTCGCCGCTGGTATCCACCAGCGAGGGGGCGCTGCCACTGTCGCAGCTGTAATTGTCGTTACCGGCAGTGGGCGTGAAGGTGCACGCAGCATGTGCAGCGGGCAGGGCAATGCTCAATAACGGCAGTGAGCCAAGAGTCAGCAACAGGCGCAGACGCATCAGGGAAGCCTCCATTGACCAGGGGGCCCTGCAGGTCACGCATGGCGTGCAGGGTTACCGCGGTTTTTATAGAGGTGTGCGTGCTGGGCACAACTGGCAAAAATGTCAGGTGGCACAGGGCCAGTGCGTTAGTCGCGGTAGAAGGTTTGCACCAGGTGATAGCCGAACTTGCTCTTGATCGGGCCGTGTACCACGCGCAGGGGCTTCTTGAAGATGACTTGGTCGATGGCGCCGACCATTTGCCCTGGGCGGACTTCACCCAGGTCGCCGCCCCGTTTGCCGGACGGGCAAGTCGAGAACTTTTTCGCCAGCACGTCGAACGCCTCGCCATTGGCGATACGCTGCTTGAGCTTTTCGGCTTCGTCAGCGGTCTTGACCAGAATATGGCGGGCTTGAGCTTTCATGGATTACCTGTGCTTCGGGGGGGCGAAAAGCGCGCATTATGCCTGATTGCTGCGCGTTTGTGGCCTTTCACCCAGGCCCGTGGGCGGTGCTCTCGCACCGCTGACAGCGCATCGGCCAGCAGCCGCTTCGGCGGCAAACACCGGCAAAAACCTCTGCCAACCACCGCGGGAGCCTGCGTCACTGGGCCAACCAGCCCCCGTCAACGTTCCAGGCGGCACCACGCACCTGGCTACCCGCTTCGCTGCACAGGAAAAGCACAAGCTCGCCCAGGTGCTGCGGGGTAACGAAGGCCAGCGAAGGTTGCTTTTCCGCCAGCAGGTCATGTTGCGCCTGCAGCGCATCGCCACCGTTGGCGGCACGGTCATCGATCTGTTGCTGCACCAGCGGGGTCAGCACCCAGCCCGGGCAAATGGCGTTGCAGGTGACAGGGCTGGTGGCGGTTTCCAGGCCCACGACCTTGGTCAGGCCCACCACGCCATGCTTGGCGGCCACGTACGCCGCCTTGCCGGTCGAACCGACCAGGCCATGCACAGAGGCAATGTTGATGATGCGCCCCCAATTGCGCGCGCGCATGCCCGGCAGCGCCAGGCGTGTGCCATGGAAGACCGCCGACAGGTTGAGCGCGATGATCTTGTCCCAGCTTTGCACCGGAAACCGTTCGACCGGGGCCACATGCTGGATACCAGCGTTGTTGACCAGGATGTCGACGCCGCCGAACTCGCGCTCGGCCGCGGCGAACAACGCCTCGATCTGGGCGACCTCGGCCAGGTCGGCCGGGTGATGGATGGCTTTTACCCCGTGCCGGGCAATTTCCGCCAGGGCGGGAGCCGGGTCGCCAAAGCCGTTGAGGACGATGTTGGCACCGGCCCGGGCCAGTACCTGGGCGATACCCAGGCCGATGCCGCTGGTCGAGCCGGTCACGAGTGCAGTCTTGCCGTTGAGGGTCATGCAATGCTCCTTAGACAATGCCAGTGGCGTAGAACGTGGCAATTACCACGAACACTGCCAGGGTCTTGATCAGGGTAATACCGAAAATGTCCTTGTAGGCTTCCCGATGGGTCAGGCCGGTGACTGCCAGCAGGGTGATCACCGCGCCGTTGTGCGGCAGGGTGTCCATGCCGCCGCTGGCCATGGCCGCTACCCGGTGCAGCACCTCGAGCGGAATGTTGGCGGCATGGGCGGCGGCGATGAAGGTGTCACCCATGGCGGCCAGCGCAATACTCATGCCGCCCGAGGCAGAGCCGGTGATACCGGCCAACAGGGTGACGGTGATGGCTTCATTGACCAGGGGGTTGGGGATGCCGCGCAGGGCATCGGCCAGCACCAGGAAGCCAGGCAGCGAGGCGATCACTGCGCCAAAGCCATACTCCGAGGCCGTGTTCATGGCTGCCAGCAAGGCGCCGCCGACAGCACTTTTGGTGCCTTCGGCCAAACGGCTGCGGATGGCGCCGAAGGCACATGCCAGCACCATCAGGATGCCGACCAGCAATGCTGCCTGTACCGCCCAGATGGCGGTCAGCTTGGCCACGTCGCTGTTCACTGGGGCACTCATGCCGGGCAGTTGCAAGCTGTGGCTGGCGCCGTACCACTGCGGGATCCAGTGGGTGAACAGCAGGTTCATCACCCCCACCAGCATCAACGGGGATATCGCCAGCCAGGGGTTGGGCAACCTCAGGTCGGCAGCGGTTTCCGGTTCGTTGCGCAAGTCGGTGCCATACCCTTCACCGGCACGCTGGGCTTTGTTGCGCTGGCGCTGCAGGTAGGCCATGCCGGTGCAGAACACGAACAGTGTGCCGATCAGGCCCAGCCAGGGTGCGGCCCAGGCGGTGGTATTGAAAAAGGTGCTGGGGATGATGTTCTGGATCTGCGGGGTACCGGGCAGGGCGTCCATGGTGAATGAAAACGCCCCCAAGGCAATGGTGGCCGGGATCAGCCGTTTGGGGATGTTGCTCTGGCGGAACATCTCGGCCGCGAACGGGTATACCGCAAACACCACCACGAACAGCGAGACGCCGCCGTAGGTCAGCAACGCACAGACCAGCACGATCACCAGCATGGCCTGGCGGGTGCCGAGCAGGCGGATGGCAGCGGCCACGATCGAGCGGGAAAAGCCGGACAGCTCGATCAGTTTGCCGAACACCGCACCCAGCAGGAACACCGGGAAATACAGCTTGATGAAGCCCACCATTTTTTCCATGAACACCCCGGTGAAGGCGGGGGCAACGGCGGACGGGTCAGTGAGCAGAACGGCGCCGAGGGCGGCGATAGGGGCGAACAGTATGACGCTGTAGCCGCGGTAGGCGGCCAGCATCAGCAGGGTCAGCGCGGCAAGGGCGATGAGCACGGTCATCGGGTGTCTCCTGGGTGAGTCTTGTTGTTATCGGTTTGCAGGAGAAAGCGGATATCGTGCCAATTTTTAACTTATTGATTTACATAGAGTTTTTATTTTTTGCAGTGTTTCCTTCTCTGTTTTGAGATTTTGTTGTTCAAGCGCACGCACCATCTCCTCCCAGATTTGCACGCTGCCTGCCTGCACAATCGAGCTTGTTCCGCTATCTCTAAAAAGAGACAAGAGTCTCTGCTCAGAGACCAAGCGCCACCATCTTCTTGTACAGGGTAGAGCGCCCCAGCCCCAGCGCCTTTGCCGCCTGCGGCACGTTGCCCGCATGGTCCGCCAACGCCCCGGCGATCAGTGAGCGCTCGAATGCCTCGCACGCCTCGCGGTAGGTCTGGCGCACCGGTGCCGCCGACAGCGGACTCAACGGCCCCAACGCCGCACGCAAGTCCGCCGCCCCCAGGCGTGGTTGATCGGCCAGCAAGGTCGCCCGCTCCAGCACGTTGCGCAGTTCACGGATATTCCCCGGCCAGGCATGGCGTGCCAGCAGTTGCTGCGCCTCGGTTTCCAGCTCGTACTGGCTGCCCAGCTCTGCCAGCACGGCCTCGCATAACGCCGGCAGGTCCTCCAGCCGCTGCCGCAGCGGCGGCACTTCGATCGGTAACACGTTCAGCCGGTAGTACAGGTCGGCGCGGAATGCGCCGCGGGCCATGGCCGCCTGCAGGTCGATGGAAGTGGCCGCAATGATGCGCACGTCGCTGCGCAGCATCTGGTTCGACCCCACCGGCTCGTATTCCTTTTCCTGCAGCACCCGCAGCAGCTTGCTTTGCAAGGCCAGCGGCATGTCGCCGATCTCATCGAGGAACAATGTGCCGCCTTCGGCCAGTTGCAACTTGCCGCTGCGGCCTTTGCGGTCCGCCCCGGTAAAGGCACCGGGCGCGGTGCCGAAGAACTCGGCCTCCAGCAGTGTTTCCGGGATGGCGGCGCTGTTGATGCTGACGAACGCCTTGTGTGCCCGGGCCGAGGCGGCGTGGATGGCGTGCGCCAGCAACTCCTTGCCCGTGCCCGTCTCGCCCAGCAACAGCACCGGTGAGTCACTGCCTGCACCGCGCCGTGCACGGCGCTTGGCTTCCAGGCTGGCAGCGCTGCTGCCAACGAACTGCGCAAAGCTGTACTTGGCCTGGCGGGCGCGCAGTTGCGAGCGGGTCGAGGCAAGCTCCTGCTGCATGCTCGAATAACGCTTGAGCAACGGCGACAGGCTACGCAACTGATCGAACAGGGCAAAACCGATGGCGCCGATCAGCGCGCCCTGGTCGTCGTGGATAGGCAGGCGCATGACCACCAACGGCTCGTTCGGCATGTCCAGCATGTCCAGCAGGATAGGCCGGCCATTGCTCACCACCTCGCGCATCAGGCTACCGGGGATCACTGCTTCGCAGGGCTGGCCAATCGCACTGGCCGCGTCGGCCAGGCCAAAGCGCCGGGCATAGCGTTCGTTCATCCAGGCGATACGCGCCTGGCGGTCGACGATCACCGTACCCTCGCTGGACTGTTCGATGATCTCGAACAGCGAGCGAATCGCCAGTTGCCGAACGTGGGGGTAGTCCTTGAGGCTGTCGCTGTCGTGCATGGAAAAAGTCCTGAATACGTTGTTTGCCCGCGCCGGCACCTTGCCTGAAACGTCAGCCCTTCGGGTCAAACGCCTGCCGCAAGGCATCGCCGATGAACACCAGCAGCGACAAGATCAGCGCCAGGGTAAAGAACGCAGTAAAGCCCAGCCACGGTGCCTCCAGGTGTTGCTTACCCTGGGTCACCAACTCCCCCAGCGAGGCGCTGCCCGCGGGCATGCCGAAACCGAGGAAGTCCAGCGCGGTCAGCGTGGTGATGGCCCCGGTGAGCATGAACGGCACGTAGGTCAGTGTGGCATTCAAGGCATTGGGCAAGATATGCCGCAGCATGACCTGGCTGTCTGGCAAACCCAGCGCCCGGGCTGCCTTGACGTATTCCAGGTTGCGCCCCCGCAGGAACTCGGCCCGCACCACGTCGACCAGGGTCAGCCATGAAAACAGCGCCATGATCCCCAGCAGCCACCAGAAATCCGGCTCGACGAACCCGCTGAGGATAATCAGCAGGTACAACACCGGCAGCCCGGACCATACCTCCAGCAGGCGCTGGCCGAACAGGTCGACCCAGCCCCCGTGGTAGCCCTGCAGGGCGCCTGCCGTCACCCCGATGACCACGCTGATCACGGTCAGGGCAAAGGCAAACAGCAAAGACACCCGCGTGCCATACAACACCCGGGCCAGCACATCTCGGCCCTGGTCATCGGTACCCAGCCAGTTGCTGCTGCTCGGTGGGCTGGGCGTTGGGACCTGCAAGTCGTAGTTCGGGGTGTCGGCGCTGAACGGGATCGGTGCGAACAGCATCCAGCCGCCCTGGTCCTCGATCAGCTTGCGCACGTAGGCGCTGCGGTAGTCGGGCTGGAACGGCAGCTGGCCGCCAAATTGCTGCTCGGTATAACGCTTGAGCGCCGGTACGTACAGTTCGCCCTGGTAACCCAGCAGCAACGGCTTGTCGTTGGCCACCAGCTCGGCGCCCAGGCTCAGCGACAGCAGGGCGGCGAATACCCACAGCGAGACCCAGCCCAGGCGGTTGCGGCGAAAGCGTTGCAGGCGCCGGCGCGCCACAGGCGACAGCATCAGTGCGCCCTCGTGTCGAAGTCGATGCGTGGGTCCAGCAAGGTGTAGGCCACGTCGCCGATCAGGCGGATCAGCAGCCCTGCCAAGGTGAAGATGAACAATGTGCCGAAGACGATAGGGTAGTCGCGGGACACGGCGGCGTCGTAGCTCATGCGGCCCAGGCCATCCAGAGAAAAAATCACCTCGATCAGCAGCGAGCCGGCGAAGAACACGCTGATCAGTGCCTGTGGTAGCCCGGCCACCACCAGCAGCATCGCGTTGCGCAATACATGGCCGTAGAGCACCCGCCGCTCGCTCAGGCCCTTGGCCCGAGCGGTGACCACGTACTGGCGCGAAATTTCGTCGAGGAAGGCATTCTTGGTCAGCAAGGTGAGGGTGGCGAACCCGCCGATCACCAGGGCGCCGACGGGCAGTACCAGATGCCAGAAGTAGTCGGCCACCTTGCCGAGCAGGGTCAGCTCGTCGAAGTTGTCGGAAACCAGGCCGCGCACCGGAAACCAGTTCAGCGAAGTGCCGCCGGCAAACACCACGATCAGCAACAGGGCGAACAGGAACGAGGGCAGGGCGTAGCCGACCACGATCAGTGCGCTGCTCCAGGCATCGAAGTGGCTGCCGTGGCGCACCGCCTTGCGAATGCCCAGGGGTATGGACACCAGGTAGGTGATCAGCGTGGCCCAGAAGCCCAGCGACAGGGTGACCGGCAGTTTGTCGAGGATCAGGTCGGTGACCTTGGCACCACGGAAAAAACTGTTGCCGAAGTCCAGCCGGGCATACTGGCCCAGCATCAGCCAAAGGCGCTCGGGCGCAGACTTGTCGAAGCCGTACTGGCGCTTGATCTCTTCGATCAGCTTGGGGTCGAGCCCGCGGGTGGCGCGTGATTCACCGTGCACAACCTCCGAGCGCGCACCGGGGGTGCCACCGCCGATGCCTTGCAGGCGCGCCACGGCTTGTTCCACCGGGCCCCCTGGCGCGGCCTGTACGATGACGAAGTTGACCAGCAGGATCGCCAGCAATGTCGGAATGATCAGCAGCAGGCGGCGCAACAGGTAGCGGGTCATGGGGCGGCGTTCCGGCGTATGGCCATCTGTTCATTGGTCAGCGCCGTTGGGCTGATCTCCCACCAAGTGTCCAGGCCTTCATCGTAGGTGGCCTGAACCTTGGGCAAGCCGAAGCGGTTCCACCAGACGGTGGAGCTGCCTGGCGGGTAGTAGTTGGGGATCCAGTAGTAATTCCACTGCAGCACCCGGTCCAGGGCGTGAGCGTGGCGCAGCATGTCGGCCTCGCTGGCAGCGCGTACCAGGCCGTCGATCAGGTGGTCGACGGCCGGGTCCTGCAGCACCATCAGGTTGTTCGAACCGGGGTCGTGGGCAGCGGCCGAGCCGAAGTAGTTGTACAGCTCGGCACCGGGGGACAGCGTCACCGGGTAGCCGGTCACGACCATGTCGTAGTCACGGGCCATCAGCCGGTTGACGTACTGCGCCGAGTCGACGTTACGGATATTCAGGGTAACGCCGATCTGAGCCAGGTTGCGCTTCCAGGGCAACAGCAGGCGCTCCATGCCGGCCTGGCCGTTGAGGAAGGTGAACGTCAGGGGCTGACCTTCGCGGTTGACCAGGCGGTCGCCATCGGCATGCCAGCCGGCCTGCTGCAGCAGGGCCAGGGCTTGCAACTGCTGGGCGCGGATGATTCCCGAGCCGTCAGTGACCGGTGCCGTGAACACGTGGTCGAAGACTTCCTGCGGCACCTGGCCACGCAGCGGTTCGAGCAGTTTCAGCTCGCCGGCATCGGGTAGCTGGCGGGCGGCCAGCGGGGTATTGGAGAACACGCTCTGCTGGCGGATGTACAGGTTGCGCATCATCTGCCGGTTGCTCCACTCGAAGTCCCAGAGCATGCCCAGTGCCTGACGTACACGGCGGTCCTTGAACTGCGGCCGGTCCAGGTTGAACACGAAGCCCTGGGCTACCTGCGGTTTGGCTGGGCCTAGGTGGGCCCGTTGCAGGCGACCGTCGTCCAGTGTGGCGCCGTTGTAACCCAGGGTGTAGGCGGTTGCGGAGAACTCGCGGTTGTAATCGTAGCCCCCGCCCTTAAGCACCTGGCGCGCCACCTCGGTGTCGCCGAAGTACTCGATGCGCAGTTTGGCGAAATTGTAGCGGCCACGGCTGGCCGGCAGGTCACGGGCCCACCAGGTAGGGTCACGCTCGAAGGTGATGCTGCGGCCATTGTCGATCTGGCCGATGCGGTAGGGCCCACTGCCGACCGGTTTGTCGAAGCCGGCCCCGTTGGCGAAATCGCGTTGCTGCCAGTCGTGCTCGGGCAGCACGGGCAAGCTGGCCAGGTCCAGCGCCAGGGTACGGCCGTGTCCGGGCTTGAAGTCGAAGCGGATGCTGCGCGGGCCTTCCACGGTCACCGCGCTGACGTCGGCGAACTGGGTGCGGTAGGTCAGGCTGCCTTTGCTCATCAGCAGGTCGTAGGTGAAGCGCACGTCTTCGGCGCGCACCGGCTTGCCGTCGGCAAAGGTCGCCCGTGGGTCGATATCGAAACGCAGCCAGGCGTCATCCGGGCCACGCTCCATGCGCCGGGCGATCAGCCCATAGACGGTGTAGGGTTCGTCGAATGAGCGCACGGCCAGGGGTGCGAACAACAGGCCATCGACCTGGCTGACACCAATGCCTTTGTCGATGTACGGCAGGATATGGTCGAACTGGCCAATCTCGATGGCCGAGCGGCGCAGCATGCCGCCCTTGGGGGCGCTGGGGTTCACATAGTCGAAATGCTGGAAACTGGCGCCGTAGCGGGGGGCTTCGCCGTACACCGTGAGGGCATGGGTGGGGGCGGCCAGGGTATCGAGGGCGAAACAAAGCAGCAACAGGCACCACAACCCATGCAGAAGCGGGTTACCCCGCGAATACGCCCGAGCATGCAGCCTCGTTGCCTGAGCTGACGTATTCGCGTGTGAACCCGCTGCCACCGGGGGCATGAACAGCTGTTGGCTGCTTAGTCCTGACGGCTGGTGACTTCCAGCAGGTGGTAGCCGAACTGGGTCTTTACCGGGCCTTGCACGGTATTCACAGGTGCGCTGAACACCACGGTGTCGAATTCCTTGACCATCTGGCCTGGGCCGAACGAACCCAGGTCACCGCCCTGGCGGCTGGACGGGCAGGTGGAGTTGGCTTTGGCGATTTCAGCGAAATCGGCACCGGCTTCGATCTGGGCTTTCAGTTCGTTGCACTTGTCTTCGCTGGCAACGAGGATGTGACGGGCGGTTGCACGGGCCATGGGTACTGCTCCTTGGGGTAAAAAGTGCAAGCCTAGCGCACTTGTCCGGGGTATGTCTCGCCAGGCTTGCAACCATCGGCTCACAGTTGTTGTGCGGCTTCGCGCAACAGCGTTTCGGTCGAGGCCCAACCCAGGCAGCCGTCGGTGATCGACACGCCGTACTTCAGGGCGCCCTTGCCCAGCGCCTGGCAACCGTCGAACAGGTGGCCTTCGATCATCACGCCCACCAGCGAGCGGTCGCCGCTCAGGCGTTGCGCCAGCACCTCATTGAACACCGCAGGCTGGCGCGCTGGGTCCTTGCCGCTGTTGGCATGGCTGCAATCGACCATGATCCGCGGCTGCAAGCCAGCCTTGGCCAGCGCCTGGCGGGCCAGGGCAATGCTAGGGGCATCGTAGTTGGGCCCTTTGTGGCCGCCGCGCAGTACCAGGTGGGTGTCGGGGTTGCCCAGGGTTTCGATGATCGCCGGGTGGCCTTGCGCGTCCAGGCCGAAGTGGCGGTGCGGGTGTGCGGCGCTGCGCATGGCGTCGCTGGCTACGGCGATACCACCGTCGGTGCCGTTCTTGAAGCCCACTGGCAGCGCCAGGCCACTGACCATTTCGCGGTGGATCTGCGATTCGGTGGTACGCGCGCCGACCGCTGCCCAGGCCAGCAGGTCGTCGAAGTAGCCCGCTGCCAGCGGTTGCAGCAACTCGGTGGCGATGGGCAGGCCGCGCTCGATCATGCTCAGCATCAGCCCGCGAGACAGGGCGATGCCGGCATGCATGTCGTCGCTGCCATCCAGGTGCGGGTCATACGCCAGGCCTTTCCAGCCCACCGTGGTACGCGGTTTTTCGACGTAGGCGCGCATCACCAACAGCAGCTTGTCGTCTACGTCGCGGCTGAGGGCGGCCAGGCGGTCGGCGTATTCCAGCGCGGCGCGCGGGTCGTGGATCGAGCAGGGGCCGACGATCACCAGCAGGCGCTGATCGTGGCCTTCGAGGATGTTGCGGATAGCCTGGCGGTGGGCATGTACTTGCTGGGCCAGGTCTGTGGCGAGCGGCATTTGCTGCTTGAGCAGGTGCGCACTGGGGAGGCGTTTGCTGACTGCGGTGTTGGCCGCTTGCGGCTGGGTCAGGGGCAGGGCGAGGCTGGAGGCGTGCATGGCATTTTTCCCTGGGCGGACGGCGGGGGCTGGCCCGCGCGGTCGGCCCTATCGAGGTGTTCGACAGATCGTTGAATTACTGTTGGCTGCTGCATTGCCACCTGTGCAAGACCGATCGGAGGCGGCTGGCTGGCCCGAGCGGGATTGGCTAAATCGCCAGGTGTAGGTGTCGGCGTAGTAATAGGTGGCGTAGTTCATGAAGCGGTCCTCAATGTGAATCGATGGTTTTTTCAAAGGCCTGAAACGCAAAACCCCCGGTCGGGTAGCCGACCGGGGGTTTGAGTATTCTCATGTTCGGCGGCCCCTCGAAGGTGGGCGCCGTGCAGGTATCGGCGCCTAGTGGCTAAACCAATACCCGAAGTAATAGCTTGCTGGAGCTACGCAGCCGGCAACGGCCAGCACAGGGCGCGGTTGGCGACCGGTGTGGTTGGCGAGGTGGCGGATGTGTGTTGGCATGTTGCGCTCCAGTGAATGAGCCCGAGCTTACTGCAGTTCGGCTGGGCCATTCAATGGATAAATACTATGTGTTCAATCATTTATTTGTGTACTGAATGGTTAAACGGCCCTGTCAACGGCTGTCCTGATCTTCAGCGGTGCCACCGCTGGCGCCGGCACCCGAGCCAGTAGCCTCGCCGGTGCTGTTGGAGCCGCCCGTGGCGCCATCGGCGGCATCGGTGCTGCTGCCGGTGTCGCTACTGTCATTGCTTTTGCCGCTGCCAGGGGTGTTGACGCTGCTGCCCTCACCGGCAGTCTTGCCGCCAGATTGGTCGGTCTGTGGGTGGCTGTCGGTGTTGGTGGCCGTGGCGGCGAAGCTGGTGCCAGCGAGTGGGGTCAGCGCCAGTGCCAGGCACAGAGAGAGTGGGCGAATGCGGATCATGGGATATCTCCATCGTGCGGATGATCTGTCATTCGTTTGGCCTGGTGAGCTGCGCTGGGTGCCGTTCGGGCGACGAGCGGTAAGCGCAACAAGCGATGGGGGCCGCTGCGCCGGGCCGGCGATCAGCGAGATTGCGCGTGTTCCTGCAGCAACTCGGGGCTGTTGAAGTTGCTCAAGCGGCGATCGTCTGCGCTGCACTCAAGCGCTTGCACCTTGGTGCGCAACAGGGCCTTCTGCAAGCTCCGCTCACCCTCGGCCCAGGCTTGCTCCAGCACCGGCAGCAACCGGCGCGGCAGTACGCTGAACATCGGCTGCCAGTAGCCGCCCTGGTGCGCCATCGCGGCACTGTCATTGGCCGCAGCAACCCGCAGCAGGTCCTCGATCAGTGCGCGGTCGACCAGCGGCGCATCGCAGGCCAGCACCACCACCCATGCATGCCGCGCCACCTTCAGCCCGGCAATCACCCCCGCCAGCGGCCCGGGGAAGTCGTTGTCGGCATCGCCCACCAACTGGTCGGCATACACCCGGTAGGCCTGCTGGTTGCGGTTGCAGGAAATCACCAGGTCGTCAGTCAGGGGCCGCAGCACGCGATGGATTGCGGCCACCAGGGGCTCGCCCTGCCAGCTGATCAAGCCCTTGTCCCGGCCGCCCATACGTTGCCCGCGGCCCCCCGCGAGGATCAGGGCAGAGCAAGTGAGCAATTGTTCAGTCATTGGCTAAAGTCCGAGGCAGGCACGAAGGCAACCCTCACACGCACGACAGCGGTTGTCCAGCGGACGTGAACGCGGGGCCAGGGCACTGACATTTTTGCCAGTTGTGCCCGCCGCTGCTTCTCCCTTGAATAGGGCTGCAGCCTTGCGCTCGCAATGAGGGCAAGCAAGACTCCAAGGAGAAGGCAATTGAACAAAGCGCAACTTATTGAACAGGTAGCAGCGCGCGCCGTACTCAGCCAGGCAATGGCCCAAAAGGCCGTCGATGCCTTCATCGATGGGGTCAAGGCGTCGCTGAGCACACACACGCCTGTCACTTTGGTGGGTTTCGGCAAGTTCGAGACCGTCCGAAGGTCAGCGCGGGTCGGCAGGGACCCGCGATCTGGCAAACCGTTGAACATACCTGCGGCGATGACGGTCAAGTTTCGAGCTGGCAAGGATCTGAAGGATGCCGTCAGATTCCGCGGGGAGTCCGAGGCCAACACCAAACCCCGCAAGTGAACGCAGAGGGTCCCTGGGGACCCTCATTCAGGGGCTGTCGTGCAGCGCCTCGCCGGCCGTTGTGGTTTTGCGCGTGCCAGCCAGCCGCATCACGCTGACGAAGAACACCGGCACGAATACCACCGCCAACGTTGCGCTCAGCATGCCGCCGATAACCCCGGTGCCGATCGCCTGTTGGCTCGCCGAGCTGGCACCGCTGGCGATCGCCAAGGGCACCACGCCGAGGATGAACGCCAGCGATGTCATCACGATCGGCCGCAGGCGCAGGCGGGCGGCCTGTACGGCGGCATCGGCGGCGTCCACGCCCTGGTCGACCAGGTGCTTGGCGAACTCGATGATCAGAATGGCGTTCTTCGCCGACAGGCCGATCAAGGTGATCAGGCCGACCTTGAAGAACACGTCGTTGGGCATGCCCCGCAGGGTTACCGCCAGTACCGCACCCAGCACGCCGAGTGGCACCACCAGTAGCACTGCGGTGGGTATCGACCAGCTCTCGTACAGCGCAGCCAGGCACAGGAACACCACCAGCAGCGACAGCGCCATCAACATCGGCGCCTGGCTGCCGGACAGGCGTTCTTGCAGTGACAGGCCGGTCCATTCCAGGCCGGCACCGGCGGGCAGTTGCGCCACCAGGCGCTCGATTTCGGCCATGGCTTCGCCAGAGCTGTAGCCGGCGGCCGGTTCGCCGGAAATCGACACCGCCGGGTAGCCGTTATAACGCGTCAGTTGCACCGGGCCGCTGACCCATTTGGCCTGGACGAACGCGGCCAACGGCACCATCTTGCCGCTGCTGTTGCGCACATGCATGTTCAGCAGGTCTTGCACCTGGCTGCGCTGGTCGCCTTCGGCCTGCACCACCACGCGCTGCATGCGGCCCTGGTTCGGGAAGTCGTTGACGTAGCTGGAGCCCACTGCCACGTCGAGTACCGAGCCGATATCGGCAAACGTCACGCCCAGGGCATTGGCCTGGCGGCGGTCGATCTCCAGCTGCACCTGCGGGCTTTCCGCCAGCGAGGCTTCGCGCACGTTGCTCAGTACCTTGCTCTTGCCGGCCTGCTCGAGCAGCTGGTCACGCGCCGCCATCAGCGCGCGGTGGCCCATGCCCCCCCGGTCCTGCAGGCGGAACTCGAAGCCGGTCGACTCGCCAAGCCCGTCAATGGGCGGCGGCAGCACGGCGTAGGCCACCGCATCCTTGAGTTGCGTGAAGGCCTGGTTGGCGCGCTCGGCAATCGACTGGGCAGTGTGTTCGGCACTTCGCTCGGACCAGTCCTTGAGGGTAGTGAAGGCCAGCGCAGCGTTCTGCCCGCTGCCCGAGAAGCTGAAACCCAGGATCAGTGTGGTGTTGCCGACCCCCGGTTCTTCACTGTTGTGCGCCTCGATCTGGGCGGCCACCTGTTCGGTGCGCATGCGGCTGGCGCCAGGCGGCAGCTGGATGTCCGTAATGGTGTAGCCCTGGTCTTCGGTGGGCAGGAACGCCGTGGGCAGCTGGCTCAAGCCATAGCCCA
Source organism: Pseudomonas juntendi (assembly GCF_009932375.1). Lineage (GTDB taxonomy): Bacteria > Pseudomonadota > Gammaproteobacteria > Pseudomonadales > Pseudomonadaceae > Aquipseudomonas > Aquipseudomonas juntendi. The sequence goes on along the minus strand of NZ_BLJG01000104.1, from coordinate 3,169 downwards.
ATGCCCCCAGCAGCAGCGCATACAGCAACAGGTAGCGCCCGCTGCGTTGCAGCGCTTGCATGACCCAGCGCTGGTAGCCATCGCTCATGCCCTCGAAACGGCGGTTGAACCAGCCGAAGAAACCCTTGCGTGCATGCTGTTCGCCCTTGGCCACAGGCTTGAGCAGCGTGGCGCACAGTGCCGGGGTCAGGCTGAGGGCGAGGAATGCCGAGAACAGGATCGACACCGCCATGGCGACCGAAAACTGTTGGTAGATCACACCCACCGACCCTTGCATGAAGGCCATGGGCAGGAACACCGCCACCAGTACCAGGGTGATGCCGATGATCGCGCCGCTGATCTGGCTCATGGCCTTGCGCGTGGCTTGCCGGGGCGGCAAGCCTTCTTCGGCCATGATGCGTTCGACGTTTTCCACCACCACGATGGCGTCATCGACCAGGATGCCGATGGCCAGCACCATGCCGAACAGGGTCAGCACGTTGATCGAGAAGCCCAGCGCCAGCATCACGGCGAAGGTGCCCATCAGTGCCACCGGTACCACCAGGGTCGGGATCAGCGTGTAGCGCAGGTTCTGCAGGAACAGGAACATCACCGCGAACACCAGCAGCATGGCTTCGAACAGGGTACTGATGACCTGCTCGATCGACACCTTGACGAACGGCGAGGTGTCGTAGGGGATGTCGTACCTGACCCCCTCGGGGAAGTAGCGCGCCAGGTCCTGCAGTTTCGCCCGTACCAGGGTGGCGGTCTGCATGGCATTGGCGCCCGGTGCCAGCTGCACGCTGAAGGCCGTGGCCGGCTTGCCGTTCAAGCGGGTGCCGTACTGGTATTCCTGTGCGCCGACTTCCACCCTGGCGACATCGCCAAGGGTGACCACGGAGCCGTCGGGGTTGGCCCGCAGCACAATGGCGGCGAACGCATCCGGCGTGCTCAGCTGGCCTTTGACCACCACGTTGGCCGTGATTTCCTGAGTGCTGCGGCTGGGCAGGTCGCCAATGCTGCCAGGGGCTACCTGGGCGTTCTGGCCGGCGATGGCGTCCGCCACGTCGTTGGGCGTGAGGTTGAAACCGACCAGTTTGCGCGGGTCGATCCAGATGCGCATGGCCCGTTCCGAGCCATACAGCTGGGCCTTGCCGACGCCTTTGAGGCGGCGTATTTCATCCATCACGTTACGCGCCAGAATGTCCGACAGGGCGGTTTCGTCGAGTTTGCCGTCTGTGGAGGTGAGGGTGGCCAGCAGCAGAAAGCCGGTGGACACCTTCTCGACCTGCAGGCCCTGCTGGGTGACCGGCCGCGGCAGGCGGGACTCGACCACCTTCAGGCGGTTCTGCACGTCGACCTGGGCCAGGTCCGGGTGGGTGCCCGGGGCGAAGGTGGCGGTAATGGTGGCGCTGCCCAGGCTGCTCTGGGATTCGAAGTACAGCAGGTTATCGGCGCCGTTGAGTTCCTGTTCGATCAGGCTGACCACGCTTTCGTCCATGGTGGCTGCCGAGGCGCCGGGGTATACGGCGTAGATCTCGACCTGCGGCGGTGCCACGTTGGGGTATTGGGCCACCGGCAGTTGCGGGATGGCCAGCGCGCCGGCCAGCAGGATGAACAGCGCGACCACCCAGGCGAATACCGGGCGGTCGATGAAGAATTGCGGCATGGGTCAGGCCCTCACTGGCCGTTGTGCTGTGCGATGGGCGGCGTTTGTGGGCTGGGGTCGACCTGCACCTGGTCGCCGGCCTTGACGTGCTGCAGGCCCTCGATGACCACGCGCTCACCAGCGGCCAGGCCGGCGCTGACGATCCAGCGGTCGCCCTGGGTATTGCCCAGCACCACCTCGCGCTCGCTCACCCGCGCCTGCGGGTCGACCACCAGTACCTTGGGCACCCCGGCGCTGTCACGCAGGATGGCGCGCTGCGGCACACTCAGGCCATGGGGTTGCACGGCCTGCTCGAGGCGCACGCGCACGTAGCTGCCGGGCAACAGGTCCAGGTCCGGGTTGGGGAACTCGCTGCGCAGGGTGATCTGGTTGGTGCTGGGGTCGACGCTGATGTCGGAGAACAGCAATTTGCCCGGCAGTGGGTAGGCGCTGCCGTCGTCCTGGATCAGCGTCGCCCGGGCCTGACCGTCGCCCACCTGCTGCAGCTCGCCCGCGCGCAAGGCGCGGCGCAGGGCATTGAGCTCGCGGGTGGATTGGGTGACATCGGCGTAAATCGGGTCCAACTGCTGGATGGTCGCCAGCGGGGTGCTCTCGTTTTGCCCGACCAGCGCGCCTTCTGTGACCTGGGCACGGCCAATGCGCCCGGAGATGGGCGCGGTGACCGTGGCATAGCCGAGGTTGAGGCGGGCGCGCGCCAGTGCCGCCTTGGCTTCGGCTACGGCGGCATCGGCCTGCAGCAGGCTGGCCTTGGCATTGTCGTATTCCTGGCGGCTGACCGCCTTGTCGTCGACCAGCTGGCGGTAGCGCTGCTCTTGCAGGCGGGCCTGGTAGCGAGTGGCTTCGGCCTTGGCCAAGGTTGCGCGGGCACTGTCGTGGTCGGCCTTGAACGGCGCCGGGTCGATCAGGAACAGCACATCGCCTTGCTTGACGTCGCTGCCTTCACGGTACACCCGCTTGAGCACCACGCCGGCGACCCGCGCGCGCACTTCTGCGGTACGCGGGGCCAGGATGCGGCCACTGAGTTCGCTGCTGATGGCCAAGGGCTGCAGTTGCAGGGTTTCCACCCGTACTTGCGGGGTGGGCGCCTGTTCGTCTTGCTCGGCGCTGTTGCCGCAGCCGGCCAGGGACAGGCTCAGAAACGCCAGAAGCGCCACTGGGCGCAGGCGAAGGGAGAGGGTAGTAGGCATGCGGATCTTCCGATGATGACCGGGTATATGCTACGGCAGGCATTGCTGGGCGGCTGTTAATACCTGTAGGGCGAGTGTGAAAAAATGTAAAGAACAAGCCTGTGGTGTTGCAGTGTTCTATATCCTGAGTATTCCTGTGCCGGCCTCTTCGCGGGCTTGCCCGCTCCCACAGGTACAGCACAGATTTCAGATACTGTGCGGTCCTTGTGGGAGCGGGCAAGCCCGCGAAGAGGCCGGCAGGGTCCCACAACCTAGCTTGCAACGCCAGTATCTTATGCCAGGCACTCTTACTCCTTGTCTAGGCTTACAGCCCCCTTTTCGCGTTGATCGCCGG
>NZ_BLJG01000103.1 GCF_009932375.1 Pseudomonas juntendi | reverse complement strand
GCCGGGGGGGGATGGGCGGGCGTGGGAGGGCGGGCAGACGCGATCGTGGTGCTGGGCGCGGGCCGTGAACGTGGTGACCTGGCCTGGGGCGGCAGTGACCAGCCCACGGCCACGGCGCTGGAGCGCATGCGGTTTGCTGCGCGGCTGGCCAAGGCCTCCGGTTTGCCGGTGCTGACCAGTGGCGGGCTGCACTATGGCACGCCGCCGAGTGAGGCGCGGTTGATGGCCGATCGCCTGCGTGAGGATTTCGCGGTCGAGGTGAGGTGGCGCGAAGAGGCCAGCCGCACCACCTGGGAGAACGCCCAGCTGTCGGCCAAGGTGCTACAGCCGCTGGGGATTCGCCGTGTGGTGGTGGTCACCCAGGCCTGGCACATGCAGCGTTCGCGCTGGAGTTTTGAACAGGCAGGGTTCGAGGTGGTGCCGGCGCCGGTGGGGTTCCTTGGGCGCGAGCATGCGCGGCCG
>NZ_BLJG01000102.1 GCF_009932375.1 Pseudomonas juntendi | reverse complement strand
AGGCGCTGCATATCTTGTGACAAACACCTATCAGCCCTGACGCGATCCCTGTGGGAGCTGGCTTGCCTGCGATGGGCCGCAAGGCGGCCCCGGCGATGTTGAGGCATACTACCGCCCTCCCCGGCCACCACCCTCTACGTCCCCATGCGCATCCACGTCAGCTTCATCGACCGCGTCGGCATCACTCAGGAAGTGCTAGCCCTGCTCGGTGCCCGCAACCTCAACCTGGACGCCGTGGAGATGATCCCGCCGAACGTCTACATCGACGCCCCGACGCTCAGCCCCGCGGTGCTCGAAGAGCTGCACGACGCACTGTTCGAAGTGCACGGGGTACAGTCGGTGGACGTGGTCGACATCCTTCCCGGGCAACGTCGGCACCTGCAACTGGATGCGTTGCTGGCAGCGATGAGCGACCCGGTCCTGGCCGTGGACAGCGCCGGCAAGGTGTTGCTGGCCAACCCGGCGCTGATCGAGCTGTGCGGCCGCGAATCGGCCGGGCGCTCGGTGGGCGAGCTGTTCGGCGACGCCGGGCTGCTGCAGGCGCTGCTGGACAACAACTTCCACCTGCCCATGCGCGAGATGCAACTGAACGGCCACAGCCTGCTGCTCGATGCCATGCCCATTACCAACGCCGGTGGCCTGCTGACGCTTTACCCGCCATCGCGCATGGGCGAACGCCTGTCGGCCCTGCACCACGACCACGCCGAGGGCTTCGACGCCCTGCTGGGCGAGTCACCGGCCATCCGTACCCTCAAGGCACGCGCCATGCGCGTTGCCGCACTCGATGCGCCGCTGCTGGTGCATGGCGAAACCGGCACCGGCAAAGAGCTGGTGGCCCGCGCCTGCCATGCCATCAGCAGCCGCCAGGCGGCACCGTTCCTGGCGCTGAACTGCGCCGCCCTGCCCGAGAGCCTGGCCGAGAGCGAGCTGTTCGGCTACGCCCCCGGCGCCTTCACCGGCGCGCAACGCGGCGGCAAGCCGGGGCTCATGGAGCTGGCCAACCAGGGCACGGTGTTTCTGGATGAGATCGGCGAAATGTCACCGTACCTGCAGGCCAAGCTGCTGCGCTTCCTCAGTGACGGCAGCTTCCGCCGGGTGGGCGGCGACCGCGAAGTGAAGGTCGATGTGCGCATCATCAGCGCCACCCACCGCGACCTGGAGCGCATGGTGGCCGAAGGCAGCTTCCGCGAAGACCTGTTCTACCGCCTGAATGTGCTCAACCTGCAGGTACCGCCCCTACGCGACCGCGGCCAGGACATCCTGATGCTGGCGCACTTCTTCATGCAGCAGGCCTGCACGCAGATCCAGCGCCCAGCCTGCCGGTTGACCCCGGCCACCCATTCGGCGCTGCTGGCCAACCCGTGGCCGGGCAACGTGCGCCAACTGCAGAACGTGATTTTCCGTGCGGCGGCCATCTGCGAAAGCAACCTGGTGGACATCGGTGACCTGGACATCGCCGGCACCTCGGTGGCGCGCGGGCAAGATGGCGAAGTGGCCAGCCTGGAGCAAGCCGTGGGCGATTTCGAGCGTGAGCTGCTGCAACGTCTGTACGCCAGCTACCCCTCCACCCGGCAACTGGCTGCGCGCTTGCACACTTCGCACACCGCCATTGCCCAGCGCCTGCGTAAATATGGAATACCCGGCAAAGGCTGATAGTCGTTGCAATAACCCGGTAGTTGTTCAGACCTTTCCTACGCGAGTGAAAGATACTCTCCCACATATGCCTCGTAGAATGATGACGGTGTATTGCCACTTGTCATCCCACTGATCCGCCCAAGTGCGGAGCGTGGTTCGCTACTGGATATAACGAGAGCACCTGATGTTTGAACTCGATTTTTACGGGACACTTGTAGCCGCCTCTCTCGTCCTGTTATTGGGGCGCGGGCTGGTTGCACGGATTGGTTTGTTGCGCGTCTACAATATTCCGGAACCCGTTGCCGGTGGCCTGGTCGTCGCCTTTGCCCTGCTGGCGTTGCGCAGTTTCGATGTGCAGGTGCAGTTCGATACCTCACTGCAAACACCCTTGATGCTGGCCTTCTTCGCCACCATCGGCTTGAGCGCAGACTTTGCCAGCCTGAAAAAAGGCGGCCGTGTGGTGGTGATCTTCCTGCTGGTGGTCACCAGCCTGTTGCTGGTGCAGAACGCCATGGGCATCGGCCTGGCCTCGGCATTGGGGCTGGACCCATTGATGGGCCTGCTGGCCGGTTCGATCACCCTGTCCGGCGGCCACGGCACCGGCGCCGCCTGGGGCGCCACGTTCAGCGAAAAGTTCGGCCTGGCCTCGGCTGCGGAACTGGCGATGGCCTCGGCCACCTTCGGGCTGGTGCTGGGCGGCCTGATCGGCGGGCCGGTTGCCCGGCTGCTGATCAAGCGGGTGAAAACGCCGGGGGCCGATGAGGAACTGCCGCAACTGCCCCAGGGTTTCGAGCGGCCTGACAAAGAGCGCCTGATAACATCGTTTTCATTTGTAGAAACACTGGCGCTGATTGCGGTAAGCCTGCTTGCCGGTTCTTTGCTCAATGGCGCACTCAAAGGAACTGCATTCGAACTGCCGACGTTTGTGTGTGTGCTGTTCGTGGGTGTATTGCTGCGCAATGGGCTATCCGCATTCGGCTTCTACCGTGTGTTCGAACGGGAAGTTTCGGTACTGGGCAATGTCAGCTTGTCGCTGTTCCTGGCCATTGCCTTGATGTCGCTCAAACTATGGGACCTGGCAGCCCTGGCCTTGCCGTTCTTCGCATTATTGGCCGCACAGACACTGGTCATGGCGCTGTTCGCAATTTTCGTGACGTTCCGGGTCATGGGTCGTAATTACGATGCAGCCGTATTGGCTGCCGGCCATTGCGGATTTGGCCTGGGGGCCACGCCCACTGCCATTGCCAACATGCAGGCAGTGACCCAGCGCTACGGCGCTTCGAACATTGCCTTTCTGGTGGTGCCCATGGTGGGGGCGTTCTTCATCGACATCATCAATGTCATCGTGATCAAACTCTATCTGGCACTGCCGCTGTTCATGGCAGGTTGATGCCCTTTACCGTACCTGTGGCGTCGCCCGACTATGGGGTTGGCAGTAACCTGCCAAACAGGCGCCGCTGCACTGTAACGCTTTGATTACAACGTATCGAAAACGCTACATCGGTGTACACATGCGGTTATACAAGGGTTTGATAGAGAAACGCTTTTTCAACCCGCGTGCAATGTAGCGTTTTCGTTCCACCGCCAAAAATCGAGCGTCTCAATAAAAATTTAACTTATTGTTTTATAAGCCTTTTTTGAAATTGGCCGCATTATTGCTATGGGAATCCCGACCCAAGAGCGCGGGCACACCGCGCCCAACGCCCGAGGATTCCGCATGAGCGAATTGCGTTTCACCGAAGATCACGAATGGCTGCGCGTCGAAGCCGATGGCAGTGTCACCGTGGGCATCACCGCCTTCGCCCAGAACGCCCTTGGCGATGTGGTGTTCGTGCAACTGCCCGAGTTGCAGCAGTACGAGAAAGGCAGCGAAGCATCCACCGTCGAGTCGGTGAAAGCTGCCAGCGGCGTGTACATGCCCCTGACCGGCGAGGTGGTTGAAGTCAACGCACAGCTCGACTCAAGCCCGGAGCTGGTCAACGAAGACCCCATGGGCGAAGGCTGGTTCTTCCGCTTCACCCCGGCCAACATCAGCGAAGTCAGCGCCCTGCTCGACCAAGACGCCTATGACCGCCTGATCAAAGCCAACGCTGAAGCCTGAGGACTGCGCCATGACCATCAACCTCAGCACTGCCAACGAATTCATCGCCCGGCACATCGGCCCGCGCACCGCCGACGAGCAGGCCATGCTCGCCGCCCTCGGTTTCGAATCGCTGGACGCCATGACCGCGGCGGTCATCCCCGACAGCATCAAGGGCACCAGCGTGCTCGGCGCGCACGACGGCCAGAGTGAAGCCGACGCGCTGGCAGCACTCAAGGCCATCGCCGGCAAGAACCAGCTGTTCAAGAGCTTCATCGGCCAGGGCTACTACAACACCCACACCCCGGCCCCCATCCTGCGCAACCTGCTGGAAAACCCGGCGTGGTACACCGCCTACACGCCCTACCAGCCGGAAATCTCCCAGGGCCGCCTGGAAGCGTTGCTGAACTTCCAGACCCTGATCAGCGACCTCACCGGCCTGCCGATCGCCAACGCTTCGCTGCTCGACGAAGCGACCGCCGCAGCCGAGGCCATGACCTTCTGCAAGCGCCTGTCGAAGAACAAGACCAGCCACAGCTTCTTCGCGTCGGTGCACTGCCACCCGCAAACCCTGGACGTGCTGCGCACCCGCGCCGAGCCGTTGGGCATCGACGTGGTGGTCGGCGACGAACGCGAGCTGGGCGATGCCAGTGCCTTCTTCGGCGCGCTGCTGCAATACCCGGCCAGCAATGGCGAGGTGTTCGACTACCGGGAAGTGGTGCAGCGCTTCCATGCTGCCAACGCGCTGGTCGCCGTGGCAGCCGACCTGCTGGCCCTGACCCTGCTGACCCCACCGGGTGAGTTCGATGCCGACGTGGCCATCGGTAGCGCCCAGCGCTTTGGCGTGCCCCTGGGCTTCGGCGGCCCACACGCGGCCTACTTCGCCACCCGTGACGCCTTCAAGCGCGACATGCCAGGCCGGCTGGTCGGCGTGTCGATCGATCGCTTCGGCAAGACCGCCCTGCGCCTGGCCATGCAAACCCGCGAGCAGCACATCCGCCGCGAGAAGGCCACCAGCAACATTTGCACCGCCCAGGTGCTGCTGGCCAATATCGCCAGCATGTACGCCGTGTACCACGGCCCGGCCGGCCTCAAGCGCATCGCCGAGCGCACCCATGCGCTGACCGCAGTTCTGGCATCCGGCCTGAACCGCCTGGGTTTGCAAGTGGTCGGTGCAACAACCTTCGACACCTTGACCCTGGCCACCGGCACCGCCACTGCCAGCCTGCATGAGCAGGCCCGCGCCCAAGGTATCAACCTGCGCCAGGTCGACGCCGCCCACCTGGGCCTGTCGCTGGACGAAACCAGCACCCAGGCTGACGTGCAGGCCCTGTGGCAACTGTTCGCCGGCAACCAGCCCCTGCCAGACTTCGCCGCGCTGGCTGCCAGCACCGGTTCGCTGCTGCCCGCGGCCCTGCTGCGCCAGTCGGCCATCCTCGAACACCCGGTGTTCAACCGCTACCACAGCGAAACCGAGCTGATGCGCTACCTGCGCCGCCTGGCCGACAAGGACCTGGCGCTGGACCGCAGCATGATCCCGCTGGGCTCCTGCACCATGAAGCTGAACGCAGCCAGCGAAATGATCCCGGTGACCTGGGCCGAGTTCGGCAACCTGCACCCCTTTGCGCCGGCCGAGCAAAGCCAGGGCTACCTGCAGATGACCACCGAGCTGGAAGCAATGTTGTGCGCTGCTACCGGCTATGATGCCGTGTCGCTGCAGCCCAACGCCGGCTCGCAGGGCGAGTACGCCGGGTTGCTGGCCATACGTGCCTACCACCGCAGCCGTGGCGAAAGCCACCGCGACATCTGCCTGATCCCCTCGTCGGCCCACGGCACCAACCCCGCTACCGCCAACATGGCCGGCATGCGGGTGGTGGTCACCGCCTGTGACGCCCGCGGCAACGTCGATGTCGAGGACCTGCGCGCCAAAGCCATCGAACACCGCGAGCGCCTGGCCGCGATCATGATCACCTACCCATCGACCCACGGCGTGTTCGAGGAAGCGATCGGCGAAATCTGCGCGATCATTCACGACAACGGTGGCCAGGTGTACATCGACGGCGCCAACATGAACGCCATGGTCGGCCTGTGCGCGCCGGGCAAGTTCGGCGGCGACGTGTCGCACCTGAACCTGCACAAGACCTTCTGCATTCCGCACGGTGGCGGCGGCCCGGGGGTGGGCCCGATTGGCGTCAAGTCGCACCTGGCGCCGTTCCTGCCCGGCCATGCGCAGTTGCAAAATACCCAGGGTGCGGTGTGCGCCGCGCCGTTCGGCAGCGCCAGCATTCTGCCGATCACCTGGATGTACATCCGCATGATGGGCGGTGCCGGCCTCAAGCGTGCGTCGCAGATGGCGATCCTCAACGCCAACTACATCGCCCGCCGCCTGGAAGAGCACTATCCTGTCCTGTATAGCGGCGGCAATGGCCTGGTGGCACACGAATGCATCCTCGACCTGCGCCCACTGAAGGACACCAGCGGCATCAGCGTCGACGACGTGGCCAAGCGCCTGATCGACTTCGGCTTCCACGCCCCGACCATGTCCTTCCCGGTGGCCGGCACGCTGATGATCGAACCGACCGAAAGCGAGTCCAAGGAAGAACTGGACCGCTTCTGCAACGCCATGATCCAGATCCGCGCAGAAATCCGCGCGGTCGAGGACGGTAGCCTGGACAAAGACGACAACCCGCTGAAAAACGCCCCGCATACCGCGGCCGAGCTGGTTGGCGAATGGGCCCACGGTTACAGCCGCGAGCAGGCGGTGTACCCGCTGCCTGGCCTGGTGGAAGGCAAGTACTGGCCACCGGTCGGCCGCGTCGACAACGTATTCGGCGACCGTAACCTGGTGTGCGCCTGCCCGTCGATCGAGAGCTATCAGGACGCCTGATCCGGCTCGCCGGCTCCCACAAGGGCTCCACTGCCTGCAAGGGTTGTGCTGCACCTGTTAGAAGCCTGCTCTCACGGGAACGTCGTACCTGTGGGCGCTGGCTTGCCGGCGATCGAGTGCGCAGCACTCGCCTTTTCTTTCTGGAGGGAACGAGCAATGGCTTTGAGCGTCTTCGACCTGTTCAAGATCGGCATCGGCCCCTCCAGTTCCCACACCGTCGGCCCGATGCGCGCCGCTGCGCGGTTTGCCGAAGGGCTGCGCCGTGATGGCCTGCTGGCCAAAACGGCCAGCGTCAAGGCCGAGCTGTATGGCTCACTGGGGGCCACCGGCAAAGGCCACGGCAGTGACAAGGCCGTGTTGCTCGGCCTTGAAGGCGAACAGCCGGACACCCTCGATACCGACAGCATCCCCGCCCGCCTTCAGGCCATCCGCACCACTGGCAAGCTCAAGCTGCTGGGCGAGCACACCATTGCCTTCAACGACAAGCAGCACCTGGCAATGATCCGCAAGCCACTGGACTACCACCCCAACGGCATGATCTTCCGCGCTTTCGACAACGCCGGCCTTCAAATCCGCAGCCGCGAGTACTATTCGGTGGGCGGCGGCTTCGTGGTTGACGAAGCCGCCGCCGGCCACGACCGCATTGTCGAGGACAGCACCGCCCTGGCCTACCCGTTCACCACCGCCAAACAGCTGCTCGGCCACTGCACCACGCACAACCTGGCGGTCAGCCAGGTAATGCTGGCCAATGAGCAGGCCTGGCGCCCCGAGGCAGAAACCCGCGCCGGGCTGCTGCGCATCTGGCAAGTGATGCAGGACTGCGTCGAAGCCGGCTGCCAGCATGAGGGCATTCTACCGGGTGGGCTCAAGGTCAGGCGCCGGGCACCGGCACTTTACCGCCAGCTCAGCCGGCACCCGGAGGCCAGCCTGCGCGATGCCCTGTCGGTACTGGACTGGGTGAACCTGTATGCGCTGGCTGTGAACGAGGAAAACGCCTATGGCGGGCGGGTGGTCACCGCGCCCACCAATGGCGCCGCCGGTATCGTCCCCGCGGTGCTGCACTACTACATGCGCTTCGTGCCCGGTGCCAGCGAAGACGGGGTGGTGCGTTTTCTGCTCACGGCTGCGGCCATCGGCATCCTGTACAAGGAAAACGCCTCCATCTCCGGTGCCGAGGTGGGCTGCCAGGGCGAAGTCGGGGTGGCCTGCTCGATGGCTGCCGGGGCGCTGTGCGAGGTGATGGGCGGCAGTGTGCAGCAAGTGGAGAACGCCGCCGAAATCGGCATGGAACACAACCTGGGGCTGACCTGCGACCCCATTGGCGGGCTGGTCCAGGTGCCCTGCATCGAGCGCAACGCCATGGGCTCGGTAAAGGCGATCAATGCGGTGCGCATGGCCTTGCGCGGCGACGGGCAGCACCACGTATCGCTCGACAAGGTCATCCGCACCATGCGCCAGACCGGCGCCGACATGAAAAGCAAATACAAAGAGACCGCCCGTGGCGGCCTGGCCGTCAACATCATCGAGTGTTGACCCACTAACGAAAGCAAGGAGTCACCGATGTCCGAAACACTGCTCAAGACCCCACTGCATGCCTTGCACCTGGAGCTGGGGGCGCGCATGGTGCCGTTCGCGGGCTATGACATGCCGGTGCAGTACCCGCTGGGCGTCCTCAAGGAGCACCTGCATACCCGTGAACAGGCCGGCCTGTTCGATGTGTCGCACATGGGCCAGATCATCCTGCACGGTGCCAACGCTGCCAAAGCCCTTGAAAGCTTGGTGCCGGTAGACATCATCGACCTGCCGGTGGGCATGCAGCGCTATGCCATGTTCACCGATGCGCAAGGCGGCATTCTTGACGACCTGATGGTCGCCAACCTGGGCGACGACAAGCTGTTCCTGGTGGTCAATGCGGCCTGCAAGGCGCAGGACCTGGCTCACCTGCAAGCGCAGATCGGCAACGCCTGCGACGTGCAGCCGCTGTTCGAGGGGCGTGCGCTGCTGGCCCTGCAGGGCCCGGCGGCAGCGCGTGTACTCGCGCGCCTGGCGCCGGAAGTGGCCAACATGACCTTCATGCAGTTGCGGGGGGTAAAACTGCTGGGCGAAGACTGCTTCGTCAGCCGCTCGGGCTACACCGGCGAAGATGGCTACGAGATCTCGGTGCCGGCCGGCGCCGCCGAAGCCTTGGCCCGCCGCCTGCTGGCCGAACCGGAAGTACAGCCGATCGGGCTGGGTGCCCGTGATTCGCTGCGCCTGGAAGCCGGCCTGTGCCTGTATGGCCACGACATGAACGGCGAAACCACCCCGGTCGAGGCCAGCTTGCTGTGGGCGGTTTCCAAGGTGCGCCGCGCCGACGGCCAGCGTGCGGGTGGGTTCCCGGGCGCCGAGGCCATCTTTACCCAGCAGCGCGACGGTGTGGCACGCAAACGTGTCGGCCTGTTGCCGCAAGAGCGCACGCCCGTACGCGAAGGCGCGGACATTGTCGATGCCAACGATAAACTGGTCGGCAAAGTGTGCAGCGGCGGTTTTGGCCCGACACTTGGGGCGCCCGTTGCAATGGGTTATATCGATAGTGAACATGCGGCAATCGACACCGCGCTATTTGCCGTGGTGCGTGGCAAGAAGGTGGCCTTGAAAGTCAGCAAAATGCCTTTCGTGGCGCAACGTTACTACCGAGGGTGAATCGGCTTTGTAAAGGTTGCGGGCAGGCGTGGCATATTCGTTTCCGAACCCTGCCCGGTAACTTTTGAACATGGCGCCAGGCCAGCCACCATGCCGTTTGCACGACGGTGATCGGTGCGTGAAAAAAGGCCGTTTTTCCGCGTGGCCGAGGGCTTGTTTTTCGCTCGGGAGTTGGCGTAGAGTCATTCCACTGTGTTTGCATGGGTCGCAATAGTTCGTGACCTGGGCCAGTAGCCAAGCGTTGCTACAACCCGTTCGACGTCTCTTACTTTCCTGCAACCCAGCCCAGTAATCTTTCGCTTACACAACGTGCGAAAGTAACTGTCATCAAAATTCGAGCTCCATAGGAAATAAGACAATGGCTGAACGTCAGAACGGTACCGTCAAGTGGTTCAATGACGAAAAAGGTTACGGTTTCATCACCCCAGAAAGCGGTCCGGATCTGTTCGTGCACTTCCGCGCAATCGAAGGCAACGGCTTCAAGAGCCTGAAAGAAGGCCAAAAGGTCACTTTCGAGGCCGTGCAGGGCCAGAAAGGCATGCAAGCGGACAAAGTCCAGATTGCAGACTAAGCCGAACCCGACTGCAAAAGCCCCTGCCAAGTGCAGGGGCTTTTTTTTGCCCGTAGAATAGCGGCTTCGTCTTCTGGAGCTGTTTTGCATGTCCAAGCCTTTGCTCACACCCCAGGGTGATTTTCCGCCGGTCGGCCTGGGCCGACGCCTGGCGGCGATGTTCTACGACTTCCTGTTGTGCACCGCGCTGCTGATCGTGACCGCTGGGGCCTACAAGATGATCCAGATGGCGATCATTGGCGAAGCTCGCATGCGCGAGCTGACCGAGGCAGGCGCACTGGACGGCGACCCGTTGCTGTCCACGGTGCTGCTGTTCGCCTTGTTCGGCTTTTTCGCCAAGTTCTGGACCCACGGCGGGCAGACGCTGGGCATGCAGGTGTGGGGCGTACGGGTACAGAACGCAGATGGTTCGGCGATCAGCCTGTGGCAGGCACTGCTGCGCTTTGTGGTGTCGATCGCGTCGTGGTTGTGCCTGGGGCTGGGTTTCTTCTGGGTGCTGATCGACAAACGCAAGCGGGGCTGGCATGACATCTATTCCGAAAGCCAGCTGGTGCGTGTGCCGAAACAGAAGAAATAGAAAGGCCCGGCCCCAATGAAAAAGCCGACCTAGGGTTAATGCCTGTCAGTTAAGTAATTTGGGGCCGCTTTGCGACCCTTCGCGGGCACGCCCGCTCCCACAGGGGATCGCGCAGCGCCAAGCGTGTAGGAGCGGGCGTGCCCGCGAAGGGCTGCAAAGCAGCCCCAGTAACGCTTAACAGACAAGCATTATTCCAGCTCAGGCCATTACCCCGCCCGGCGCAGCAACCACACACCGGCCAGGGCACAGATGCCCGCCGGGATGACCACCGCCAGCAAGGGCGGGAAACCGAACACCTGGCTCGAAGGCCCGAGCAGGTCCTGGCCGATGCGGAATACGAAGCCCACCAGCACGCCGGTGAACACCCGCTGGCCCAAGGTCACCGAGCGCAGCGGGCCGAAGATGAACGAAATGGCCATCAACACCAGTGCCGCAGTCACCATCGGCTGCAGGACCTTGGTCCAGAACGCCAGCCAGTAACGGGCGTTGTTCAGGCCCTGGTCGGACAGGTAGTGGATGTAGTCCCACAGGCCGGTGATCGACAGCGACTCCGGCGCCAGGATCACGGTGTTCAGCAGTTGCGGGGTCAGCGACACGTCCCAGCGCTCGGTGGGGGCCTTCACCACCTCGGTGTGGTCCCCGCGGAAGAAGGTCGTGCTGACGTCGCTGAGCAACCAGTGATCGTCGGTGTACTGGGCACGCCGGGCAAAGCTCGACGTCTGGATCTTGCGCTCGCTGTCGAAGCGGTAGCGGGTCACGCCCAGCAACAGGCCGTTGGGCTGTACGGCGTTGATGTGCACGAACTCCTCGCCCTGGCGATGCCACATGCCACGCTTGGAGCTCTGCGCCTCGCCCCCACCCTGGGCCAGCGAGCGGTCAGCCTGGGCCTTGTTCTCGGTGACCGGTGCCACGTATTCGCCAATCAGCAGGCCGACCAGCATCAGCACCAGCATGGGCTTCATCACCGCCCAGACGATACGCCCGATGGACACACCGGCCGCACGCATGATGGTCAGTTCGCTGCTGCTGGCCAGGCTACCCAGGCCAATCAGGCAGCCGATCAGCGCAGCCATGGGCAGCATTTCGTACAGCCGCCGTGGCGCGGTGAGCAAGACGTAGTAACCGGCTTGCATCACCGTGTAGGTGTCGCTCAGGTCGCCCATCTCATCGATGAACGCGAACAACGAGGCCAGGCCGAGGATGATCCCCAGCACTGCCAGGATGGCCAGCAGCACGCTCTGGCCGATGTAGCGGTCGAGCTTAGCCATGGGCCACCTCCGCACGGCGGGCGGCACGCTTGAGGCGCAATGGCTCCCAGTACATCAGGCCAAGGCCGATGAGCAGGAACAGCCCGTGGACCCACCACATGCCCAGGGCAATCGGCAACTTGCCCTTCTCCAGGGCGCCGCGTACGGAAATCAGCATTGTCAGGTAGGCCATGTACAGAAGAATCGCCGGCAGCAACTTGAGGAAGCGGCCCTGGCGCGGGTTGACCCGCGACAGCGGCACCGCCAGCAGGGTCACCACGAAGACCAGGATCGGCAACGACAGCCGCCATTGCAGTTCGGCGCGTTCGCGCAGGTCGGTCTTGCCGAACAGGTCGAGGGTCGGAATGGCCTCGCGCTCGGTCACTTCCTCGGCCACTTCCGGCTTGGGCAGCAACACGCCATAGGTGTCGTACTTGATGGCCCGGTAGTCGGCCTGGCCGGGGTTACCGTCGTAGCGGTAGCCGTTTTCCAGCACCAGGTAACGGTTGCCATCGGCCTGGATCTCCTGGTGGCCCTTTTCCGCCACCAGCACCGACGGCGCACGGTCCTTGGTCTTGTCCTGATTGAAGCGTTTTTCGGAGATGAACACGCCACCGAGCTTGACGCGGTCGTCCGACAGTTGCTCGGTGTAGGTGACCCGCGAGCCATCACGCAGCATCTGGAAACGGCCTGGCACCAAGGTATCGAACTCGGTCAGGGTGTCCTGCTGGGCGATGATCTGCTGCACCTGGGCCACGCCCAGTGGCGCCAGGCTAAGGCTCAGCCAGGCCACCAGCAGCGCCACCAGTGCGGCCGGCGCCATGGTCATGCCCAGCAGGCGCTGCTGGCTCATGCCAGTGGCCGAGAGCACGGTCATTTCGCTTTCCAGGTACAGGCGGCCGTACGCCAGCAGAATGCCGAGGAACAGCCCCAAGGGCAGGATCAGCTGCAGGAAACCCGGCAGGCGGAAGCCCATGATCAGGAACAATACGCCCGGGTCGAGCACGCCCTGGGCGGCCTGGGCCAGGTACTTGATGAAGCGCCCACTCATGATGATCACCAGCAGCACGGCGCTGACGGCGCTCAAGGTCACCAGGACCTCGCGGGACAGATAACGAAAGACGATCAAACCAGACACTCCTGGGTTGTCAGGGCGGACTGCCATGCAATGGCGCCAAACAATGACTTAGTACATCCAAGACCAATGCCGGTTCGCCAAAGGCGAACCTCCATGTAAAGTGCGCGCATTATCCTGTGATTGGCTGCGCCTGTCACTTGGCGGCGCGTGAAGGCGCATAACGGGGTTGTCAGCACGCGGGCCGCAGGCTCAAACTGGCAGCTTTTCCGCTGGCGCGCGACGACGCGGCCAGGCCCGTCCAGAGCGCTGCAATGTACAGCGCCATTTGTATCGATCATTCGGGGACCCTGACATGGAACTGGTTGTAAAAAGCGTAGCTGCTGCATCGGTAAAAACCGCCACCCTGGTCATTGCAGTCGGTGAAAATCGCAAACTTGGCGCGGTGGCCAAGGCCGTCGACCAGGCCACCGAGGGTGCCATCAGCGCGGTACTCAAGCGCGGTGACCTGGCCGGCAAACCGGGCCAGACCTTGCTGCTGCACAACCTCCCGGGCCTCAAGGCCGAACGCGTCCTGCTGGTCGGCAGTGGCAAGGACGAAGCCCTGGGCGACCGCGCCTGGCGCAAGCTGGTCGCCAGCGTCGCCGGTGTGCTCAAGGGGCTCAACGGCGCCGATGCCGTGCTGGCCCTGGACGATATCGCCGTCAGCAACCGCGATGCCCATTACGGCAAGTACCGCCTGCTGGCCGAAACCCTGCAGGACGGCGAATACGTGTTCGACCGCTTCAAGAGCCAGAAGGTCGAGCCGCGCGCGCTGAAAAAAGTCACCCTGCTGGCAGACAAGGCCGGCCAGGCCGACGTCGAGCGCGCGGTGAAGCACGCCAGCGCCATCGCCACCGGCATGGCGTTCACCCGCGACCTGGGCAATCTGCCACCGAACCTGTGCCACCCGAGCTTCCTTGCCGAGCAGGCCAAGGACCTGGGCAAGGCGCACAAGGCACTGAAGGTCGAAGTGCTCGACGAGAAGAAGATCAAGGACCTGGGCATGGGCGCCTTCTACGCCGTGGGCCAGGGCAGCGACCAGCCGCCACGCCTGATCGTGCTCAACTACCAGGGCGGCAAGAAGGCCGACAAGCCCTTCGTGCTGGTAGGTAAAGGCATCACCTTCGACACCGGCGGCATCAGCCTGAAACCCGGCGCCGGCATGGACGAAATGAAGTACGACATGTGCGGTGCCGCCAGCGTCATGGGCACCCTGCGTGCGGTGCTGGAACTGCAACTGCCCATCAACCTGGTCTGCCTGCTGGCCTGCGCCGAGAACATGCCAAGTGGCGGCGCCACCCGCCCGGGTGACATCGTCACCACCATGAGCGGCCAGACCGTGGAAATCCTCAACACCGACGCCGAAGGCCGCCTGGTGCTGTGCGATACCCTGACCTACGCCGAGCGTTTCAAGCCACAGGCGGTGATCGACGTCGCCACCCTGACAGGCGCCTGCATCGTCGCCCTGGGCAGCCACACCTCCGGCCTGATGGGCAACAACGACGACCTGGTCGGGCAATTGCTCGACGCGGGCAAGCGCGCAGACGACCGCGCCTGGCAACTGCCGCTGTTCGACGAGTACCAGGAACAACTGGACAGTCCGTTCGCCGACATGGGCAACATCGGTGGGCCGAAGGCCGGCACCATCACCGCAGGCTGCTTCCTGTCGCGTTTCGCCAAGGCCTATAACTGGGCGCACATGGACATCGCTGGTACGGCGTGGGTCAGCGGCGGCAAGGACAAGGGCGCCACGGGTCGCCCGGTGCCGCTGCTGACCCAGTACCTGCTGGACCGCGCTGGCGCCTGAGGCCATGACGCCGGTGGTGCCTGGCGCGCCACCGGCCGGCCATACCGACCATGAGCAAAGTCGACTTCTATATCCTGCCAACCGACTCGCTGTCGGCGCGGCTCGATTTCGCCTGCAAACTGTGTGAAAAGGCCTGGCGCCTTGGCCACCGGGTCTACCTGCATTGCCAGGATGCCGAGCAACGCGACGAACTGGACCTGCGCCTGTGGCGCTTCAAGGGCGAAGCTTTCGTGCCCCACGACCTGGCCGAGGTGCATGCCGATGCCGGCGTGGCCCTGGGCCTGGCGGAACACGCCGGTGACCATCACGACCTGCTGATCAACCTGGGCGCCAGCGTGCCGGGCTTTGTCGGCCAGTTCGAGCGGGTGGCGGAAATCGTCGTCGAGGCGCCCGACATTCGCCAATCGGCGCGAGAGCGATTCCGTTTCTACCGTGAACAGGGCTATGCTCTGCAAGACCACCGCTTACAGCGACTTTGACGACGATGGACAAGCACTCCCCCCTGCCCGACTCGGCTCATCTGCTCGACGACCTTGAGTCGATCCGCCAGTTGCTCGGCGATGCCGACCTGCAACCCCCCCTGCTGACCGAAACGGTCGAGCAACTTCCGTTGTTGCCGGACGCGCCGGTTACCGAGGCGGCTGCGCCCGAGGAAGACCCGCAGACGCGCCGCCAGGACACCCTGCTGCACCTGGAGAGTGAGCTGCGCGCCGCGGCGCAGATGATCATGCAGGACGTGATCAACGACTTTACCCCGCATATCGAGAACGAAATCAAGCGCCGGCTGGATGCGCGCATCGAGCGGTTGATCAAGCGTTCCGAGTAAAACCGCACATCGGTGTTGCCTGCTTTGCGGGCATGCCCGCTCCTACAGGGACCTCAACGCCTGTGGTGGGCTTGTGGCTGCAGGCAACACAGTTCCGACAGTTGTCAGCAGCTTGTCGCCTGCGGCCCCCAGCTTGGTTATACTTCCCGGCTTTCCCGAATAAATGCACAGGGTCCCGCCGCGCATGGATAAGACCTACCAGCCGCACGCCATCGAAACTTCCTGGTACAACACCTGGGAGTCCGAGAACTATTTCGCTCCACAAGGTGCAGGCGAGTCCTACACCATCATGATCCCGCCGCCGAACGTCACCGGCAGCCTGCACATGGGCCACGGCTTCAACAACGCGATCATGGATGCCCTGATCCGTTTCCGCCGCATGCAAGGCCGCGACACCCTGTGGCAGCCAGGCACCGACCACGCCGGTATCGCCACCCAGATGCTGGTCGAGCGCCAACTCGAGGCCAAGGGCCAGAACCGGCATGATCTGGGGCGCGAGAAGTTCCTGGAGAAGGTCTGGGAATGGAAGGATCAGTCCGGCGGCAATATCAGCCGGCAAATCCGCCGCCTGGGCTCGTCGGTGGACTGGAGCCGCGAGCGCTTCACCATGGACGACGGCCTGTCCGAAGCGGTCAAGGAAGCCTTCGTGCGCCTGCACGAAGATGGCCTGATCTACCGCGGCAAGCGCCTGGTCAACTGGGACACCAAGCTGCACACGGCCATCTCCGACCTCGAAGTGGAAAACCACGACGAAAAAGGCCACCTGTGGAACCTGCGCTACCCGCTGGCCGATGGCGCCAAGACCGCCGAAGGCCAGGGTTACCTGGTGGTTGCCACTACCCGCCCGGAAACCCTGCTGGGCGACGCCGCCGTGGCGGTCAACCCGAACGACGAACGCTACCAGGCACTGATCGGCAAGTACGTCGAGCTGCCGCTGGTGGGCCGCCGCATTCCGATCATCGCCGACGACTACTGCGACCCGGCGTTCGGCACCGGCTGCGTGAAGATCACACCGGCCCACGACTTCAATGACTATGAAGTCGGCAAGCGGCACAACCTGCCGCTGCTGAACATCTTCGACAAGAATGCCGTCGTGCTGGCCAACGCCCAGGCCTTCAACCTCGACGGCAGCGTCAACGAGCAGGTCGACACCCAGTTGCCGGCGCAGTACGCCAACCTCGACCGCTTCGTGGCGCGCAAACAGATCGTGGCCGACCTGGACGCCCAAGGCCTGCTGGTCAGCATCGACGACCACGCCCTGAAAGTGCCGAAAGGCGACCGTTCCGGTACCGTGATCGAGCCCTGGCTGACCGACCAGTGGTACGTGTCCACCAAGCCGCTGGCAGAGCCTGCCATTGCTGCCGTGGAAGACGGCCGCATCCAGTTCGTGCCCAAACAGTACGAGAACATGTACTTCTCGTGGATGCGCGACATCCAGGACTGGTGCATCAGCCGCCAGCTGTGGTGGGGCCATCGCATTCCGGCGTGGTACGACGAGGCCGGCCAGGTCTACGTTGGCCGCAACGAGCAGGAAGTGCGCGCCAAGCACCAACTGGGCGCCGATGTGGTGTTGCGCCAGGACGACGACGTGCTCGACACCTGGTTCAGCTCGGGCCTGTGGACCTTCTCTACCCTGGGCTGGCCGGAGCAGACCGAATTCCTCAAGAAGTTCCACTCCACCGATGTGCTGGTGACGGGCTTCGACATCATCTTCTTCTGGGTTGCGCGCATGATCATGCTGACCATGCACCTGATCAAGAACGAGGATGGCACCCCGCAGGTTCCGTTCAAGACCGTGTACGTGCACGGCCTGGTGCGTGATGGCCAGGGCCAGAAGATGTCCAAGTCCAAGGGCAACGTGCTGGACCCGCTGGACATCGTCGACGGCATCACCCTCGACGCCCTGCTGGAAAAACGCACCAGCGGCATGATGCAGCCCAAGCTGGCCGAGAAAATCGCCAAGCAGACCAAGGCCGAATTCCCCGAAGGCATCGCCAGCTACGGCACCGACGCCTTGCGCTTCACCTTCTGCTCGCTGGCGTCCACAGGCCGCGACATCAAGTTCGACATGGGCCGCGTCGAAGGCTATCGCAACTTCTGCAACAAGATCTGGAACGCTGCCCGCTACGTGCTGGACAAGGGCGAGGATTGTGGCCAGAACGGCGAGGCCTATGAGCTGTCCCTGGCTGACCGCTGGATCATCTCGCAGCTGCAGCGCACCGAAGCCGAAGTGACCCGCCAGCTGGAGCAGTTCCGCTTCGACCTGGCCAGCCAGGCGCTGTACGAGTTCATCTGGAACCAGTACTGCGACTGGTACCTGGAGCTGTCCAAGCCTGTGCTGTGGGACGAAAATGCCCCGGTCGAGCGCGCCCGCGGCACCCGCCGCACCCTGGTGCGCGTGCTGGAAGTGGCGCTGCGCCTGGCACACCCGTTCATGCCGTTCATCACCGAGGAAATCTGGCAGCGCATCGCACCGCTGGCCGGTATCGAAGGCAAGACCATCATGCTGCAGCCATGGCCGGTGGCCAATGAAAGCCGCATCGATGCTGCCGCCGAAGGTGATATCGAATGGCTGAAAGAGCTGATGGTCGGCCTGCGCAACATCCGCGCCGAAATGAACATTGGCCCGGGCAAGCCGCTGCCGCTGTTCCTGAAGAACGCCAACGCCGACGACCAGCGCCGCCTGCATGAGAACGAAGCCTTGCTGAAGAAGCTGGCCAAGGTCGAATCGTTCACCGTGCTGAGCGATGCCGAAGAAGCACCGCTTTCGGCTACTGCGCTGGTGGGTGACCTGCAAGTGCTGGTACCGATGGCCGGGCTGATCGACAAGGATGCCGAGCTGGCGCGCCTGAACAAGGAAATTCAGCGCCTGCAGGGCGAAGTGGCACGCGTGGGTGGCAAGCTGTCCAACGCTGCCTTCGTCGACAAGGCCCCGCCTGCGGTGATCGAGAAGGAGCGCGCCAAGCTGGCCGAGTCCGAACAGGCCCTGGCCAACTTCACCGAGCAGCACGCGCGCATTGCAGCGCTGTGACAACCTGATAGACCGCTGGGGCCGCACAGCGGCCCCAGCGGTCTATC